>JBDHIK010000299.1:0-55856 GCA_039587475.1 Gemmatimonadota bacterium
TTGCGTGGGTGGAGAAATGGAAGAACGTCTTGGCATTCCGCCAGGCAGGGGAGCAAACGATGTGCCGATTCTGGCACTCACTCTATAGTGTCAAATAATAATACATGTTCAATGCATTGCCGGGCTGTTGGTCCCACTCTGAATGGGTCTCGGGAAGTCGGCTAACCGTTTAAGGAAAGGACAGTTCGACCAGCGGGAAGGGGTTATTCGGGCGCCTCTGACCGAGCGGGTCCGCCTACCAGCCACCGGGACGACCGCCTGGAAGTAGGCTCGAAACTGGCGGAGCGGCGGCCTCCAGGCAGGGATGGAGAGGTGAGCCCAGGGACCGCTCCAGGGGCCTCCAATGGCAGGTTGCAACGGAGTCCCCCTCGGTCCGCAACCAGGCTATATTGTGGGTGCCTCAGGTCCGAAGGGCGCCGGCGCGTGAATCGCGTCAGGACCTCGCCGGTAGCAGCGCTAAGCGATGTCCGGTGTCGCTTCGGGGTGCCTGGGGCATTTCCCTTTCTCCGCCCCCAGCTCGCGGAACCCATGACCATCGCGCTCGCCCGCCGCTACCGGCCCAAACGGTTCTCCGATCTCATCGCTCAGGAGCACGTTGCGGCCGTCCTCCGAGGCGCCATACGCCAGAAGCGTGTGGGCCACGGCTATCTCCTCACCGGCCCGCGTGGGGTAGGGAAGACCACAGCGGCCCGGATTCTGGCCATGGCTCTCAATTGCGAGCGGGTCGACCCCGAGGCTCCCCAGGGGGAACCCTGCGGCGAGTGCCCGTCGTGCCTGCGGATCTGGAACGGGTCCGCCAACCTCGATGTCGTCGAGATCGATGCCGCCAGCAACCGGGGAGTCGACGACGCCCGCGAGTTGCGGGAACGCGCCATGTACGCCGCCTCGCAGGAGGGGCACCACAAGGTCTACATCGTCGACGAAGCGCATATGCTCACCCGGGAAGCCTGGAACGCCCTGCTGAAGGTGTTGGAGGAGCCACCCGAGAGCGTGGTGTTCGTCTTTGCCACCACCGAACCCCACAAGATCGCCAACACGGCCGCCCCGGTGATGTCACGGCTCCAGCGCTTCGATTTCAAGCGAATCGGGCCCTCGGCCATCCAGCAGCGCCTGACGGAGGTGCTGGCGGTGGAGAAGATCGAGGCCGACGCGGACGCCACGTTGCTCATCGCCCAGCACGCCGACGGCGGCATGCGAGACGCGCTCTCGGTGCTCGACCAGTGCCTCAGTTTCGGGGAGGGAGCGCTCACGGCCGGACGGGTGCGGGAAGTGCTGGGCCTGGCGCCGGACGACGTGTTCGCCGACTTGCTGTCCCTCCTGGCGGAGCGGGATCCGGCCAGCGTGTTTGGCTTGATCGAGCGCATGGTCGAAGCCGGGGCCGATCTCACCGAATTCATGTCCGGGGCTGCCGAAGTGCTGCGCGCGGTGCTCAAGGCCCAGGTAGGCGCCCCGGCCGACGGCTTGACGGAGATGCTGCAGGCCAAGGTGGCGGAGGTCCAGGATCGTCTGTCCGCCGGCGACGTGCTCCGGATGCTGGGACTGCTGGCCGAGAGCGAAGCCTCCATCAAGAAGGGTGGCAGCCCCAGGCTCCAAGTCGAGACGCTGCTGCTGCGCTGGACCATGATGGACCGGATCGTCGACCTGCGACAGGTATTGGAGGGAGGGGCCGAAACCCCGGGCGGTTCCGACCACCCCACCCGAGCCCCGGCCCCGCGAAAGCCGGTCAGGAGATCGGCGCCCACGGCCCCCGCCAGGGAGGCCGCGGAGCCACCCCCGGGCGATGCCGGCGCTCCCGACCCCAGCCCAGGCCCGACTTCCGCCCCGGCGAGTCCGATCCCGTTCACCGTGGAGGCGCTCTCGGCTCACTGGCACGAGTTGATCGAGGCAGCGGGGCATATCAGCCGCTTTCTGGCCAAGGCCCTGGCGGCGACCGCTCCCCGGGAAGTGGCCCCGCCACTGCTCAGGCTCGGGGTCACCGATCAGGCGACCCACGTCGATCAGCCGCTGGCCCGGAACAAAGGCCCGCTGGAACGGCTCATCGCGGAGCGCGTCGGGCAGCCTGTCACCGTCGAACTGATGTCCGACGTGCCGGTGCCGGAACCGACTTCCAAGCCCAAGCGGTACTCGGAGGAGCGGGTCCGCCAGGAGAGACTCGAGGCCCATCGTGCCAATGACCCGGCCCTCGACACCGCTGCCAAGGAGCTCGATCTCGAGGTGATGGAGTAGCGTGTTCCCGAGCTCCGGACGGTTCCTTGCCCGAGGGTAGGCACCGTTCTAGCTTTCGCGTCCACACGCAGGAATGACGGAGTGTATGTCGGATTTACAGCAGATCATGCAGCTCGGCCAGCAACTCCAGGGCCGCCTTCAGGAGTTGGAAACAGACCTCGCCGGACGGGCCATCGCGGCCTCCGCCGGTGGGGGGATGGTGCGTGTGACCGTTGATGGACGCGGAGCGCTTCGTTCGCTGGACATCGATCCAGAGATCCTCGCGGATCGGGACGCGGACTTCCTGTCCGAGTTGATTCTGTCCGCGATGGCGGAGGCTCAACGCCGTGCCGACGAGGAACGCAAGGCGGCGATGCAGCGGTTGCAGCCGTCATCCCTCCCGTTGTCATTGTAGTCCGTGAGCGCTATCGACGACCTGATCGCCGAGTTCGCCCGGCTTCCGGGGATCGGCCAGAAGACGGCCCAGCGCCTCACCTATCATTTGCTGGACCAGCCGACGGATCGGGTGATCCGGTTGGCCACGTGTCTCGGAACCGTGGCCGAGCGGGTGCAACCCTGTACCGTGTGCGGCAACCCGAGTGAGGACGAGCGCTGTGCCATCTGTTGCGATGAGCGCCGCACCGAGGAGGTGGTGTGTGTCGTGGAGGATCCGGCCACCCTCGGCGTCGTGGAACGATCGACCGACTTCCGGGGCCGGTATCACGTCCTCGGCGGCCACCTGTCGCCGCTGGATGGGATCGGGCCGGAGAAGCTGCGGATCGAGAGCCTGCTCGAACGGGTGCGCCAGGGGAGCGTTCACGAGGTCATCCTCGCCACCAACCCCTCGATGGAGGGCGAGGCGACCGCCACGTATCTGCAACAGGTTCTGGCCGACTCTCCGGCCAAGGTGACGCGCCTGGCCCGAGGATTGCCTGTGGGGGGAGACCTGGAGTACGTAGATCCCATGACGTTGTCGCATGCCTTGTCCGCCCGGCAGGAGGTCTCATGAAGGCGCTGCGCGCCGGAGCCGTCATCGGCGGCACGGCCATCGGCATCGCGCTGGGCTTGATGGCGGCGCGCCGGCTGGGCGAACGCCACCGCGCCGACCTCTTCAATCCGCGGCCGCTCAGGCGTCTCGCGGCGCTTGGGTATCTGGCCCGGAACGCCGGAATCGAGACCGTGGGGCTGTTACGCGACTACGTCGTGTGGGAACGGCACGGCCTCCTGCGCCGGCGGGGCACGGCGCTGCTGAAACGGCTCGAGGCCCGGTACGCCTCGTGAAAGGAACGCGATGACGGGTGCTTCCAGCTGGTCGTTCGGCGAAGAGGACTCCCGGCGTATCACCGCCATCCTGGATGACTTCCTGGCGCAAGCGGGCGCCCGGACGGCACTGATCGTCGACAAGACCGGCCAGATGGTCGCCACGGTCGGCGAGACGCCCTCGTTCGATTCCACGGCGTTCGCCTCTCTGACCGCCGCCGACTTCAGCGCCAACGATCAGTTGGCCAAGATGATCGGCGAGTCGGAATTCGGGTCCCTCTTCCACCAGGGGGAACAGGAGTCGCTGTACCTGGCGGACATCGCCGGACGGGTCATCCTGGTCGTGCTGTTCGACACGCGAACGACGCTGGGGATGGTCAAGTTGCGGGTCAAGGCGGCGGTCGTCGCCTTGAACGAGGTGTTCCACGACATGCTCACGCGCGAAACCCAGGACGCGCCACGCGTCGAGACGGATTTCGTGGGTGACGCCGAAGACGAAATCGATCGCCTGTTTGGCGGGTGAGGGAAGAGACTAGCCGATGTCGATGATCAACTACGCCTCCCGGGAGATCAACTGCAAGTTGGTGTACTACGGTCCGGGATTGGGCGGGAAGACGACCAACCTGGAGCACGTCTACCAGAAGGTGGCTCCGGGCTCGCGTGGCAAGATGATCTCGCTTGCCACCGAGACCGAACGCACCCTGTTCTTCGACTTTCTCCCCGTCGATCTTGGGACCATCCGCGGATTCAAGACCCGGTTCCACCTGTACACCGTACCGGGGCAGGTCTACTACAACGCCTCCCGCAAGCTGATCCTGAAGGGCGTCGATGGTGTCGTGTTCGTCGCCGACAGCCAGATCGACCGTATGGAAGCCAACATCGAAGCCATGCAGAACCTGTACGACAACATGTCGGAGCACGGATACGATCTGACCACCATTCCGTTCGTGATCCAGTACAACAAGCGTGACCTGCCGAATGCGGCGCCGATCGCCGAACTGCAGGCCTCGCTCAACCCCGGATGGCCCGTCGAGGACCCGGCCCGGCAACGGCCCACCCCGGACCCGCTGCACGAGGGAGAGTTCCTGGTGCAGGAGATCGAAGGACAGTGGATCGAGCGAGTTCCCTACTACGAGGCCGTGGCGTTGAGCGGTGAAGGCGTGTTCGACACGCTCAAGGCGCTGAGCAAGCTCGTCATCAAGAATCTCAGCTGAGGGCGGCGTTCCCATGTGGAATCTGCCCAACATCATCACCATCATCCGGATCGCGCTGACCCCGGTCATCGCGCTCCTGCCGTTCATCGATGGCTACTGGCCCAAGTTCGTGGCCTTCCTCATTTTCGTCGTCACGGCGCTGACCGACCTGGTCGACGGCTACCTGGCCCGGAGTCGTGGCGAAGTCACCGACCTCGGCAAGTTGCTGGACCCGCTGGCCGACAAGCTGCTGCTCATCGCCGCCCTGGTGCCGATCTACTGGATTGCGCGCGAACGCCAGGACCTATACGGAATCCCCTTCTGGGGCAGCATCCCGCTCTGGGTGTGCCTCCTGCTCCTGGGGCGCGAATTGGCCATGACGCTGTTCCGGCGCTTCGCCCAGAAACGGGGAGTCGTCATCGCCGCCGGCAGCGCCGGTAAACTCAAGACCACCATCCAGAACATCTTCATCGGCGCCATCTTCGCCTGGTTCGCCTTCCGCGACGCGGCCCGCTCGCTCGGGTGGCAGGACACCCCGTTGGGCCGATTCTGGGCCGAGTTCCACGGCGGCTTCGTGGCCCTCACCCTGGCCCTGGCCGCGGTGCTGACGGTGTACTCCTTCGCCATCTACCTCTATCGCTACCGGTCGGTGTTCTCGACCGACGCCTGAGCCGTGGACTTCGAAGTCGTCGCCATCGGCAACGAACTCCTCCTGGGGTTCACCGTCGATACCAACAGCGCCGACATCGGCGCCGTGCTGGCCGACGCGGGCGCCCGGGTCGTCCGACGCACCACGGTGGCCGACACGGCCCGGGACATTGGTGACGCGGTCCGCGAAGCCCTGGCCCGGACCGGACGGGTCATCACCACGGGCGGTCTTGGCCCCACCAAGGACGACATCACCAAGAAGGCGGTGGCCGATCTCTTCGGAGTACCGCTCGATTTCGACGAAGCCATCTGGCAGGACCTCCAGGCTCGCTACGCCAGGCTGATCCGACGGTCGCCCGACCGGAATCGCTGTCAGGCAGAAGTCCCGCGCGGCGCTACCGTGTTACCCAACCGCTGGGGCAGTGCACCGGGCCTGTGGCTGGAGGGCGGCCCGGGGCTGGTCATCATGCTCCCGGGCGTCCCCATGGAGATGCGAAACCTGATTCGCCGTGAGGTCGTACCGCGGCTGGAGCCCGAGGGGCCTTCGGGGATCATCCGGTCGCGGGTGCTGCGGACGGCCGGCATCGGCGAGTCCTCCCTGGCCGAGACCATCGGCGACATCGAGGACGGAATCGCCCCGGTGACCTTGGCGTACCTCCCGGGGCAGGCTTGGGTCGATCTGCGGCTCACCGCGTGGAAGGAGCCCCCAGCGCGGGCCGACGAGCTCCTCGAGGCCGCAGCGGCGGAGCTGCGCCGCCGGATCGGTCCGTCGTGCTACGGCGAAGGCGAAGACGATCTGGCCGAGGTCCTGCTGCGGGAGGCCCGCGATGGGGGCCATGCCCTTGCCGTGGCCGAGTCGTGCACCGGTGGGATGGTTGGCCAGCGGCTTACGGCCGTGGCCGGCAGCTCCGACGTGTTCCGCGGGGGGGTCATCGCCTACGATGACCGCGTCAAGAAGGGGCTCCTCGACGTGCCGGAGGATCTCCTGACCCGGCATGGGGCGGTGAGCGAGCCGGTGGCCCGGGCCATGGCGGAAGGAGCGGCCCGGCGGGTGGGGGCCGACCTGGCCATCGCCATCACCGGTATTGCCGGTCCGGGTGGAGGCAGCCCCGACAAGCCCGTGGGAACCGTCTGGCACGGCTACCATTGTTGCGGCCGGACCGAAACGGTCCACCGCGTCTATCCGGGGGACCGCGACGGGATCAGGGTCCGGGCCGCGGTCGCGGCGTTGGTCGGGATGCTCCGGTTGCTGAAGAACACACCCTGAAGGGATTATCTTTAGTTCATGACTGAAACGCCCAGGAATTCATCTCAGGACGCCGAGTCCATCGACATCCCGCTCACCGAGGGTCAGCCCGGCGCCAGTGCCGGGAACGTGCCGGAACCGGAGGACGGCCCCGCGCAGGGACCCGCCGGGGTCAGTGGCGTGCCGATGGAGCCGACGCACGAGGCAGTCGCTCGCCTCGAGGAGGAGCTGGACGGGCTCCGCGACCGCCATGCCAGGCTTGGAGCCGAGTTCGACAACTACCGCAAGCGGACCAGCCGGGAACACCTGGTGCTGGTAGAACGGGCCCAGGCGGCGCTGGCCATCAAGGTGCTCGATGTGCTCGACGACCTCGATCGCATCCTCGATGGCATGGACGAAGCCACTCCGGCGGAGGCGCTCCGCGAAGCCATCGAGTTGGTCGACAAGAAACTTCGGAAGGAGCTCACGGCGGCGGGACTCGAACGCATCGACACGGCCGGAGTGCCGTTCGACCCCAGTGTCCACGAAGCCGTGGCGACCGCCCCGCCCCCCGGGCCGGACGACGACAACCACGTCGGGGCCACCTTCCAGGCCGGCTATCTCTTCAAGGGCAACCTGATTCGCCCGGCGCGGGTGCAGGTCTTCTCCGACCAGGGTCAGGGCTGACGTGGCAGGGAAGGACTTCTACCAGGTGCTCGGCGTGCCGGACTCGGCGTCCGAGGCCGAGATCAAGAAGGCCTATCGACGCCTGGCCAAGAAGTACCATCCCGACGCCAACCCGGACAACCCGCAGGCCTCGGAGCGCTTCAAGGAGATCTCCGAGGCGCACTCGACCCTGTCCGACAGCGACAAACGCAAGCAGTACGACCGCATGCGCAAGTACGGCGCCTTCATGGGCGGCCGTGGTGCCGGGGGTGGCACGTCGACGAGGCCGCCCGGTTCCGGTGGCGCCGGTGGCGATTTCGATTTCGACTTCGGCAATCTCGGCAACATGGGTGGGTTGGGGGACATTTTCTCCTCGATCTTCGGACGCGGCAAGACCGAGGAACCTCCGGCGCAGAATCTGGAAACGTTGCTCGAGGTACCGTTCCGTGTCGCTATGCTGGGCGGCAAGGTCCCGGTCACGCTCCCGGTCACCGAGAGTTGCCATACCTGCAAGGGCACCGGCGGAGCGCCGGGCGCCTCGTTCTCGACCTGCAGCGAGTGCCAGGGACGCGGGTCCGTCTCGTTCGGGCAGGGTGGCTTCGCGGTGAATCGTCCGTGCCCGGCCTGCCGTGGCAAGGGCCGTCAGACGTCGCAGCCCTGTACGACCTGTCGGGGCACGGGCGACCTGCGATCGCAACGCAAGGTGATGATCACGGTGCCGCCAGCGACGGAATCCGGAACCAAGGTCCGGCTCAAGGGGCAGGGCCAGCCCGCCAGGCCCGGTGGCAAGGCCGGGGACCTGCTCATCACGTTCGAGGTGAAGTCCGACCGCTTCTTCCGCAAGGAGGGGCTCGATCTGATCTGTGAGGTGCCCATCAACATCGCCCAGGCGATGCTGGGCTCGAAGATCCGGGTCCGGACCCTGGAGGGCAAGAAGGTGGTGCTGCGGGTTCCACCGGGAACCCAACCGGGTCGCAAGTTCCGCCTCAAGGGGATGGGTCTCGAACGGAACGGTCGCAAAGGCGACCAGTTGGTGCAGGTCGACGTGAAGTTGCCCGAGAAGCTGTCCTCCAAGGAAGCGCAGCTGGTCAAGGACTTCGCGGACAAGGCCGGGCTCAAGTACTAGGCGCCGTTCTTGGCGGCGGTACAATGCCCTTTCTGCCGAGGCGCGGACGCATTGCTGTCGGTTGCCGGAAGCGATACACTCAAACGATCACCACCTCACCGTCGCAACCCGACCTCGGTGGTCGTGTATGCTGCAGTCCGTTCCCCCCAGTCTCGACGCCTTGTTGCAGGCGCGTGACGAGGTAAGCCGAGAGTCGGCCTGGTCGACTTTCCTGGGCGACTACAACGACCTGTTGCTCAGCATTGCTCGGCGGACGTCGTTCGATCACGATGGCGCCATGGACCGGTACGCCTTCATGCTGCAGCAATTGCGGCATGATGGCTGTCGCCGCTTGCGTGCCTTCAAGGACAATGGCGCCGGCGCTTTTCCCACCTGGCTGGTCGTGGTAGCCCGGCGCCTGTGCGTCGATTTTCACCGCCACGTCCATGGTCGACCACAGGCAACGGAACCGTCCCCACGCCGGGATTTGGACGCCACCGTGCGGCGTAATCTGGCCGATTTCGTGGCCGCCGAGGTCGACCCGGACCAGTTGGCCAGTGCGACGTTCGTGGATCCGGAGGCCGCAGTATTGGCCGCGGAACGGCGCCAGGCCCTCCAGAAAGCCCTGGAGGAGTTGGATGTCGCGGATCGATTGCTGCTCACCCTTCGCTTCGAGGATGACATCCCGACGGCGGACCTGGCGCCGATGGTCGGGCTCCAAACCCGGTTCCAGGTCCACCGTCGCCTCAAGTCGGTGATCGCCAAGCTCCGTCGTTCCCTGGCGGCGAATGGGATTGAGGACGGGTGATCGGCAGCGCACAGCGGGCGTTCGGCATCCGTGTCGCACTGGTAGGACTGAGAGTGTGCCTTCGTTGAGGATGGGATTGTGACGGACATCGAGCATCTGCCAGCAGAACGGATTGCCGCCTACCTGGCACAGGAGCTTCCGCCCGCGGAACAGCGCCTCGTACAGGAGCATCTGGTGGCATGCCGCGAGTGCCGCGGGGACATGGTTGAGGCCGCGCGCGTGGTTGACCGACGGCGCCCTCGGTGGCCCGCCGTGGTCGCCCCGCTTGCCGCGGCCGCGATTCTGGTGCTCTTGCTCGTCCCACGTCCTGAGACGGGTGCCGACCGAGAGGTGATGCGGGGATCGGTAGGCGAAGGGATAACCCAATTCCCCGCGGTGGCACCGTCCGCCGATGGCCGGATGTCCATCGACAGCCTGGCGTTCGTGGGGGATGTCGTGTGGACTGCGACGACACCGGACACTGTCCTGGTGCCACCGCGGGGTATCGCCTGGCGACGTGGCGGGCACTATTTCTGGTACGTAGACGCCCTGCTCGACGGGGCGCGTTCTTCCACAACGGGGGTACTCGAGTTCACCATCCGACCTTGACGACGCGTCCTACACGGCCCCTGTGGTGCCTTGTGCTGACGCTGGCGGCCTGCAGTGGCGACACACCCGACTTGTCCCAGGGTGGCGCCGCCCCTGTGCGGGCCACGCTCGACTCGCCGGCGCCCGCCGGCACGCCCCTCGACGGTTTCCTCGCCGGCGCTCAGGACGCCTACGCCGCGGGCCAGTTTGACCGCGCCGTTGCGCGGTACGAGGCGCTCTATCAGCAAGCCACCTACCAGCAGGACGTCCCCATGCAGGCACGTGCGTTGACATGGGCTGGGCTTGCCCACTGGAAATTGGGGAATCACCAGGATTCGCGGAGAGTCGGGGAAGCGGCCTTGGCACTCAAGCGGCGCCATGGGCTGGAGGACCAGTATTGGCGGTCCTATAACGCCCTCGGTCTCCTCGCCTGGCTGGAGAGCCGTCTGTCGGACGCGCAGGCGTACTACGCCGATGCACTCGAAGTGGCTCGTGCCACCGGGGACCGTACGGCCGAGGCGAAATCCCTGATGAACCTGGCGCTGGTTCAGACCGAATTAGGTCAGTTCGCTGAGGCACGGGCCGCTTTCGTTGCACAACAGGCCGTGCTGGCCGAACTCGATTCGACCAGGCTTGAAGGCATGGCCTACAACAACCTCGGCATGCTGGAAATCCGTGTGGGGAATCCGCAAGGCGCCATTCCCCTGCTGCACCGAGCGATCGACCTCTATCAAGCGGTCGGGTACAACACCGGGATCCAGAATGCGCTGGGGCAGTTGGGCACGGCCTACACCGCCCTGGGGGATGCCCATCGAGCGTTCATGATGCTCGACAGCGCCCTGGTCCTCGCGGCAGCGCAGGGACTGGATCAGGAGCAAGCCAGCGACCTCGAGGCCCTGGCCGAGCTCCATCGAGGCGCTGGCGACTTCCGGCGCGCTCTGGCCGTCTACGACTCGGCCAAGCGCATCAACGCCCGTCTGGGGCTCGACCTGGAAACCGGAATGGACCTGCGTGGCGAAGCGGACATCTATGTCACGCTGGGCGATCTCGCGCGGGCCCTTCAGGCGGCACACCAGGCGCTCAACATCCACCGTGCGGTCGGCGCCCCCATGGAAGTGGTCTTTGACCTACTGACGCTGGCCGAGATTCAGGACGGACTCGATGATTCTGCGGCGGCCGTGTCAGGATTGGCTGAGGCTCGCACTCTGGCCGACGCACTGGGCGCCCGGATCGCCCGGGTGGCGGTCGGGCTGACAGAGGCCCGTTTGGCGGACCGACACCGCGATGCGCAAGCCGTGCTGGCGAGCCTCGAGCGCATCCGGCCCGATGTGTCACGCGGCGGCTACGGTGCTGAATGGGAGGCGTATCTCCTCGAGTCCAAGGCGCTGGCACGGGTCGGACGGAATCGGGAGGCGATTCAGGCCGGCCGTCGAGCCCTGCGCACGGTCGAGCGCGTCCGGGGCACGTTTGGGTCGGGGATGCTCCGGACCGCGTTCGTGGCGGACAAGGCCGACGTTTATGCCCACCTCATCGCGATCCTCCTCCGCGACGGGCAGGTCGAGGAAGCCTTCGCTGTGGCCGACGCGGCCAGAGGACGAGCCTTGCTCGAACGGCTGTCGGCTTCCAGACCTTCCGGTGAACCCGTCAACGAACCGTTGGCGCAAGGGGAGACCCTGCTGCGGGAGATCGATCAACTGGTCGAGAGCATCGACTACACGGAGCAGGAGTTCCCTCCCGACATTCGCACCGACGATCACCAGGATGAACTGGGCAGGCTCTACGAACGGCTGTCCCAGCTTCGACTGGAGTATGAAGGGCTCCTGGTCCATGCAGCCGAGACGGACCAACCGCGTGCGGCGTTGTTGGGGGCGGCCGCGATCGATGTCCAGGCCGTCCAAGCGGCTCTGGAGCCCCGTGAGTTGTTAGTGGAGTATTTCGTCCCGCCCGAGGCGACCGGCGTGGTCATGGTGTTCGCGGTGTCGCGCCGCCACATCCATGTGCTCGAGACCCCTATTGCGACGCGCAATGTCGCCAGTCGGGTCCGGGTGACCCGCGACCTCATTGCGCGCAAAGGGGCGTCGGGGCAATTGGCGACGGTATTGTCCGGCCTGCACACCGCACTCATCCAGCCATTGCTTGCCACGGGCCTGGTACGTGACGTGGACGACTTGATCGTGGTGCCGCACCGGGCGCTCGGGTACCTGCCCTGGGCGGCGCTGATCGATTCTACGACGAATCGGTACCTGGTGCAGGATTTCACGATCAGGATCGTACCCTCGGCGGCGGCGTTGCCCGTCCTCTCGCAGGCTCGTCGGACGGGGGCTGCCGGCGTGGCCGCCTTTGCCCCGTTTCCCCAACGCTTGCCCGGGAGTCGGCTCGAGATCAAGGCCGTCCGAGGGCCGGGGCCAGTGACACGGTTCTATGGCCGTCAGGCCAGCGAGCGGTCGGTGCGCCATGCCCTCGCCGAGACTTCGGTCGTTCATGTGGCGAGCCATGGCATCTTGAATGCGTCCAATCCGATGTTCTCGAGGCTGGAGCTGGCCCGCGACCACGGGGCCGATCCGTCGGATGACGGGCGGCTGGAGGTTCATGAAGTGCTGGGACTCCGCATCGGATCGGATCTGGTCTTCTTGTCCGGGTGTGAGACAGGGATCGGTTCGGCCCAGGCCACCGTGTTCCTTCCGGGTGAAGACTACACGACGCTCGGACAGGCCTTTCTCCACGCGGGTGCGGGTAGCGTCATTGCCACCTTGTGGCCGGTGTGGGACGCGAGCGGGGCGGCGTTTGCCGGGGAGTTCTACCGCGCGCTGGATGGTCAGGGGGCCGCGCATGCCCTGGCGCGTGCGCAACGGGCCATGCTGGCCGAGAGGGCCTCTGCCCACCCAATCCATTGGGCCGCCTACCAGCTCATTGGAGCTGACGTCCGCGGATACCCGCACGTCGAGGCGCGAGCATCCGTGCCTAGAGACACACAGCTGTTCTATCGATTCTTGCAGGTCTCGCAGGAGGTCTCATGAGGTGTCGCACCGTATTTCCCCGAGCCCTCGCCCTCGCGCTCATCGGCCTGGTGGCCTGCGACGGCGCCGAGCAGGTGTCTCCCAGCGACCCAGGCGTACTGGCCGCCAAGGGTGGAGGTGGGGGCCCCGGCCCCAAAGTGCGCCAGGCAGTGCCCAGCGCGGCGCCACAGGATACGTCGTTGACGGTACGGGTCATTGGGTCCGGCTTCGACGATGGATCGACTGTCCGATTTCTGCTGGCCGGGCAAAGCACGCCCAGGATGGTGGTGCATGCCACGAGGTTCGTCACCGATGACAGCCTGGACGCCGACCTGACCATCGCCGTGGATGCCGACGTGGCCCTGTATGACATCGAGGTGATGACCCTGCGGGGCAAGAAAGGCATTGGGGCCGAGAAGTTCTCCGTCAAGCTCAAGGGTGGCGGTCCCGAATCCGGGATCCCCGTGACCGCGACGTTTCGTGATGCGCCCGGCGACGGTGTACGGAGCGATGGCAACCCGAGCTATGAGGCGGTCATTCTCGATCTGGGCAACCTGCGACTGGATGCCCGGAACGATACACCGCGGCAACTCTGTTTCGACTTCATGGGACAGGCCAACGCCCCGAACGTGTCGTGCGACGACGGGTACTTGACGACCTCGCAAGCCGATTTGCAAGACGGCTTTCCGGCCATGACCGTCGGGAGCAGCATGACGACCGCCGCCCAGGTCACCTGGGTGCGGGAGGGCTACAACTGGTTCCTGCGATTCGGCCGGGACTGTGACTCGAACGATGTCGCCGGCCGGGCCACGGTCCTCCGGACGACGACGACGACGTGGGTGGTGAGTGGGACCGACGCTTACCTCTGCCAGCTCCCGGTGAAGGGGCGGCCTCGGACGACCTTCGTGGGAACGTTCACCATGCCCATGGAGCTGACCGTCGTTCAGTAGCGGCACCAGGGTACCACGAATACGATGGGCGGGGACCATACGGTCCCCGCCCATCCGTGCGTTGGACCGCGGCGCTCGAACTCCATTGACCATTCTCGGCCCGGTGAAGGCGCAGGCCCTCCTGGCCAGTGCCTTCACCGCGTTCGATGGCCGTACTCCCCGCGACTAGTGACGCTCGACCCGAACCTGCACGTTACCGTCCCCGCCCACCGCAATCGTGAGGATCGTGCTCACGATGCCGATGATCAGCCCGCCCCAGAAGGCCGGCCAGAATCCGTCCACGTAGAATCCCAGGTCGAGCAGCCCCGAGATCCACGCCGTCAGTCGGAGCATCAGGGCGTTGATCACCAGCATGAACAGGCCCAGGGTCACCATCACGAGCGGACAGGTCAGGAAGGCGAACAGCGGCCGCACGAAGGCGTTCACCAGGCCCAGTGTCGCCGCCACCGCCAGGAACCGGACGGGACCCTGCTCGAAGTGCAGTCCCGACACCAGCTCCACGGCCACGTAGATGGCCAAGGTGTTGACCAGAAGCCTGACCAGCAGGCCGCGCGCCTGACGGTGCTTCATGCGATCACCCCGCCGCCCAATAACAGCTCATCGTCTTCCGCGTAGAGCACGCCCGACTGTCCGGGAGTGACGGCTCGGGCAGGCGCGCGGAGTGCCAGGGCGATGGTCTCGTCGGTTCGGCCGACCACCGTGGCCGGGATCGCGGGTGACCGGTACCGGATCTGTACCATGCAGTCGTCGCCCGGCTGAAGCGGATCCCGGAGCCAGTTGACCTCCTCCAGCGAGACCCGATGCTCCTCCAGGTCCTGAGGCTGGCCGATCACGACCTCCCTGGAGTCGGGCCGGATCTCCACGACGTACATCGGCTGGGCGAATCCGCCCGGCAGGCCTTTGCGCTGGCCGATCGTGTAGCGGGCAAACCCCTGGTGTTCACCGACGACGTCACCGCTGGTGGTGACCAGTGGTCCCGGCGTCAATGCCGGCGCGTCGGCCGGAAGATGCTGGGTCAGCACGCCGACGTAGTCGTCGTCCGGCACGAAGCAGATCTCCACCGACTCTTCCTTGTCGGCGGTCACCAGCCCCAGCCGCCGGGCATAGTCCCTCGTTTCGGCTTTGGACAGGGCTCCGACCGGCGTCACCATGCGTGACACCACGGTCCGGTCGATGCCCCAGAGGAAGTAGCTCTGGTCCTTGTTGCGATCCTGCCCTCGATACAGGCCGTCTTCCAGCCGGCGAACGTAGTGGCCCGTGGCGATGGCGTCGCATCCCATGGCGTCGGCGTGGGCCAACAGGTCCCGGAACTTGGTGAAGGAATTGCACCGCACACAGGGAATGGGGGTTCGGCCGCGGCTGTACTCGCTCACGAAGTTCTGGATGACGTGCAGGTGGAAACGATCTTCCAGATTGAGCACGTAGTGGGGGATGCCGAGCGCCTGGGCGACATCGCGGGCGTCATCGATGGAATCGAGCGAACAACAGGGCCGGTCGGGGACGGTGTCACCGTAACAGAACAGCTTCATCGTGGCGCCGACCACGTCGAACCCCTGTTCCACCAGCAACGCTGCGGCCACGGAGCTGTCCACTCCGCCCGACATGGCCACCAGAACGCGCTCAGCCACGGCCCAACGCTCCCGCCAGTTTCCTGACTTTCGTCACACAACCAGGGACCACCTCCGCCGCGCGCACGATGTCGTCGCTGGATGATTCGTGGCCCAGGCTGAATCGGATCACCGTGATACCCTGCTCCGGGGCGATGCCCATGGCGCTGTGCACATGGGACGGCTCCACCGACCCGGTGCTGCAGGCCGATCCGCTCGAGGCGGCCACGCCTGCCAGGTCGAGGTGCATCAGCATGGCCTCGCTGTCGGTGCCGGGAATCATCACGTTCAGGATGTGGGGCGCCCGCTCGGTATCGCCGGCCACCACCGTGATGTCGGGCACGGCCTCCTGCAGGTGATGCTGCAGAGCGTCTCGCAGCGTCTCGAGCCGGCTGGCCTCTCCGGCCCGTTCCTGCGCCGCCAACTCGGCCGCCCGCCCCAGGCCGACGATCCCGGCCACGTTCTCGGTCCCGGGCCGCACGCCGCGTTGCTGTCCGCCGCCGTGGACCTGGGGGGCCACCAGGTCGTCAGACTGCACGATCAAGGCGCCGACCCCCTTGGGGGCGCCGATCTTGTGCCCCGTGATGGTCAGGAGCGGAATGGGAGTGTCCAGGCGCACCGGCAGCTTGCCGAATGCCTGAACGGCGTCGCTGTGGAACGTCACGCCGGCCTCGTGGCACCGGCGCGCGATCTCGGCGATGGGCTGGACCACGCCGGTCTCGTTGTTGACCCACATGACCGACACGACGGCTGGGGAGTGGGCGATGGCATGGTCGAGGGCGTCCATCTGGACGATTCCCTGGTGGGTCACCGGAAGCACGACCTCGCTGCCGCCCAGTTTGGCCACGGCATGTCCGGCGGCCAGTACGGCCTTGTGCTCGGTTGCCGCCACCACTGCGGTCATCGACCGCCCCCGGTCCCGGGCCGCCTGGGCCGCACCGAGCACCGCCAGGTTGTCAGCCTCGGTGCCGCCCGAGGTGAACACCACCCGACTGGGCTCGATGCCGGCGCCGATCGCCTCGGCGACCTGGCGTCGTGCCTGCTCCACGCCGGCCCTGGCCGTACGGCCGAAACGATGTGCGCTGGAGGGGTTGCCGAACGCCTCGTCGCCCAGGTAGGGCAGCATGGCGTCCAGAACCTCCGGGCGCACCGGCGTGGTGGCGGCGTGGTCGAGATAGACGGGGTGCGGCATGGCAGGAAAAGTAGTCGGAATGCGAGTGGGGCATAGGCCCCGCTGCCGGGTCCTCCCGGAGCCCCAGGCACGACTCACCACTCACCACTCACTACTCACTTCTCACTTCTCACTTCTCACTACTCACTACTCACATACTCACATACTCACATACTCACCACACCCATGGTCACGACGTCGTCGATCTTGACGGTCTCGTCCGTGTGGTAGGGCTCTCCGTACCGTGTCCGGATCAGCGATCCGTAGTGGGCGTTCTGGGTCTCGACCAGGGCGTACAGATCCTGTCCGGTCGGGAAGATCTCACCGGCGGCCTTGGCGCCGTCGAACTGGCTGCCGTAGCACTTGATGGCGGCGAGCTTCCGTTCGAACTGGTCGCTGATGTCCACCACGAAGGACGGCTTGATGGGGTCTTCGCGGTAGGACAGCGCGTACAGGATCTTGTCGGGACGGTGCGGGTCTCCGTCGGCGGGGTAGCGGGCCAGCCCGGAGAGAAAGCAGGCGTCCCGCCCCAGTTCCGAGGCCACGCGGTGATCGGGGTGGCGGCCGACGGGGTAGGGGAGGATCACGACCCGGGGCCGGAAGCGGCGCAGGTGCTCGATGACCACGCGCCTGGTCTCTTCGGTGTTGTACAGGTGAGCGTCCGGCAGGCCGGCATTGGCCCGCTCGCTGACCCCCAGAATCTCGGCCGCCCGGGCGGCTTCCTCGGCCCGGATGGTGGCGCTGCCCCGGGTTCCGGTCTCTCCCTGCGTCAGGTCGAGGATTCCGGTGGAGTGACCGTGGTCGCTGGCACGTAACAGGGCGCCGGCACAGGTGAGTTCCACGTCGTCCCTGTGGGCGGCGACGGCGAGCAGATCTACTGGCATGACGGCGTCTGCCTCCTGGTGTATGCCGGTACGGCGCCGGGGCCATAGTGCCCCCGGTTGCGACCGATGGCGTCATTCATAGCGGAGCGCTTCCACCGGATCCAGCCGGGCAGCTTTTCCGGCTGGGTAGAGACCGAAAAGCAGGCCGATGGCAATGCTCACCAGCGTGGCGATGATGGCGCTCGAGACCGGAACCGGGGCGCTGAGGTTGAGCATGGCCTTGAGACCCCATCCGGCGACGAGCCCCAGGGAGATGCCGAGGAGCCCGCCCATCAGCGTCAGGGTAGCCGACTCGACCAGGAACTGCCAGAGGATCTCACGGCGCCGGGCGCCGAGCGCTTTGCGCAAGCCGATCTCCCTGGTACGGCTCGTCACGGACACCATCATGATGGCCATGACGCCGATGCCGCCGACCAGGAGCGCCACCCCGGACAGGGCGACCATCACCCCAAAGAAGGCGTTGGTCATGGTGTTGACCACTTCGAGGATCTGGTCCTGGGTGAGGATGTCGAAGTTGTTGGGCTCGGCGGGCCTGAGGCCGCGGGCCCGGCGCAGCGCCACGGTCGCAAGGTCCTCGGCGCGTTCGACGCTCACCTGCTCGCTGCCCTTGGCGGCCAGCCAGAGCGCGTTGGTTTCGTCATAACGGAAGTTGTACTTGGCCGTCCGGAACGGCACGATGCCACCGGTTACCTGACCCTGCGGTTCGAAGATGTTTTCGGGACGCTTGTAGACGCCGATGACACGCATGGCGGTCCCGCCCACCTTGATGGTCTTGCCCACCGGCCGGACCTGCCCGAACAACCGGTCGGCCACGTCGACCTCGAGCACGATGACGGGCTCCCCCGTCATTTCGGACGGACTGAAGAATCGTCCCGACAGGAGCGTGCCACCGGCAATCTCCATGTAGTTCCGGTCCGCAGCCCACAGGGTCATCTGCTGGGTGCGAATGCCCTGGTACTCGAAGCGCTGGAATACCTGAATCCAGATGCCGGCGTAGTCGATTTCCGGTACCCGTTGCAGGGCCTTGGCGTCGTCTTCCGTCAACACCGGCCGGATGCGCACTTCGTAGGGAAGGTTGTCCGGGTCGATCGGGCTCTGGGAGAAGTAGCGCATGACGTAGAACACCCGCGGGCCCGCCACCTCCAGGGCGGTGAAGATCTGCGACCGGATGCCCTGGACGATGGAGGCCATCGCCATCACGGTGGCGACGCCGATGACCACCCCGAGCACGGTAAGGGCCGACCGCAACCGATTGGCCCGCATGGCGTCCAGCGCGATGAGGACGCCCTCGGCGATGCGCTGCAGCGCGGTGGCCAGGCGTCTCATTCGGCGCTCAGGGCCAGAATGGGATCGAGTCGGGAGGCCCGGCGTGCCGGGAACACGCCGAAAATGGTGCCGGCTCCGGCTCCCAGGGCCAGCGCCAGCGCCACCGACCACCAGGTGATCCGGGCCGGCAGCGGCGTGGCGGTCGAGACGACGACGGCCAGGCCCCACCCCGCCAGGACTCCCAGGACCCCCCCAATGAATGACAGGACCACGGCTTCGATGAGGAACTGCCGCAGGATGTCGGTGCGGGTGGCGCCGATCGATTTCCGGATTCCGATTTCCCGGGTCCGCTCCGTCACCGTCATCAGCATGATGTTCATGATGACGATGCCGCCGACGACGATGCCGATGCCCACGACCGTCGGCACCACCGCGAAGAGGACGCCCGTGAGGTTGCGCCAGAAGGCCACCAGGGCGTCGGCCTTGTCGATGGCGAAGTCGTTTTCCTGCCCAGGGCGCAACTGGTGGGCCACCCGCATGGCTTCCTCGGCGCGGCGCATGCCGTCCTCCATGTCGGCGCCCTGACGCATCTTGACGGAGACCACCGTGGTGCGGCGCCTGCCATACAACTGCTCGAACGTG
Organism: Gemmatimonadota bacterium; assembly: GCA_039587475.1. GTDB lineage: Bacteria > Gemmatimonadota > Gemmatimonadetes > Gemmatimonadales > GWC2-71-9 > N074bin45. The sequence continues at coordinate 19,194 of JBDHIK010000299.1, forward strand.
CTGTAGGGCATGAGGACGAACCCGTCGAACGACTGGCCCAGCACCCGGCCCTTCTTGGCCACCACGCCCTTCACCGTCATTTCGCGGCCGGCGATCCTGAGCTGCTTCCCCACGGCGCGTTCCGGGCTGCCGAACAGGCTGTCGGCCACCCCGAACCCGAGCGCGATGACCTGACGCCGCTCGATCTGATCCCGGTCGGTCAGGGGTTCACCGGCCGTGAAGCGGTAATCCTGCACGATCTGGAATGGCGGTGTGATGCCGAACACCAGGACGTCGCGCATGGAGACGTTGCGATGCACGATCGTGCTGGTCGGGGTTGGCCAGCCAGACTGGAACGCCACCGCCGCCGCCTCCGGAAGCGCCGCGGCGACGGCTTCGGCGTCGTCCAGGGAGATGAGCGGGCGTTTGCGGATGCGTCGGATGTCCTCGTCGCTGAGGAGTCCGATGGTGATGGGGCTGCGCCGCACCTGAAAGGCGTTGGTCCCGATGACGGCGTCGGTGATGTTCTCGCGTACGTAGGCGTTCATGCCCTGGATGATGGCGACCACGGCGACCAGGAAGCATACCGACACGATCACACCGAGCAGGGTGAAGAACGATCGCAGCTTGGCGCCCGCGATGGCCTGCAGTGCCAGCCGGAGGGCCTCGAGGAAGGGCATGCCTGAAATCTACTGCAACGTGAAGGGGGTGCCGGCCAGGGGGTCAGGCAGAGGCGTCGCCGGGCTCGACCCAGGCGGCTTCGTCCCCCAGCCGGAGCGTCCCGCCGGCCACCACCCGGGCCGTGACCCCGCCGCGCCACTCCGGTCCCAGTGCCTCTTTGAGGCCGGCATGCGCCTCGTCCATCCGGGCGCAGGGGAGCGTCTCACCGGTGACTTCCAGCAGGACGTCGCCGACCCGCAGGGTGCGGCCGGCCGTCTCCTGCAGCGTCACGCCCTCGAGCAACAGGTTGGCGCGCCGGACGGTCCACGGCAACGTGGTCCCGATGTCCCGGCAGGCCCGTTCCCAGGCGTCGCGATCCACCAGGGTGACCTGTCGAGAGGCCACGGTGCCCCGCGAGTCCCCATCGAGGCCGTCCGTTTCCGAGACGGTGGTTTCGGTGAGCGTTCGCATCGGCTGCCGCGGGGCGCTCTTGATGGCGATGTCGAGAAGCGTGCCTGTGTTCATGTCGGTCGTGTTCCTCGTGAGGGTCGCATGCCTGGAGGGCCGTACGGTGGGACGGGGCGAGGAGTTACGGGACGTCACCGCCCCAGGGCCGGACGCCATCTTCGTCTTCCACGCCCAGCCCGTCGGCCACTCGGTTGATGTAGTTGAAATATGCCACCACCTGGGTGGCATCGTGGATGGCCTCGTCGCTGAAGCCGTGGTCGCGCAGATCGTCCAGGGTCTCCGGCGTGATGGTCGCGGGCGCCGAAGTCAGCTGCTCGGCGTGGCGGCACAGCGCCCGGTCGGACGGCGTCAGGTCGGCCCCGCGCCAGTCCCGGGCGATCTGATCCGTGAAGACGTCGGCGGCGTCGCCATCCTCGATCCCGAAGTCCCGTGCGACCTCGGCCCGGAGGTCGTGTGCGTGGGCCCGAATTCAGTACCGGCACCTGTTGACCCGTGAGACCACCACGGCCAGCATCTCGCGCTGGCCCCGGGACAGCGGCGAGCGGCCGTACATGACCGCGGCATAGAAGTCCATCGAAGTGCCGAGGACGCGCGGGTTGAGGCTCATGATGCCGACGATGTGCCACACCCGGCCGGCGCGGGCCACGGCTGCCTCGAGTTGTTTCTTGAGATAGCCGGTGGCACGGTCCAACCCGACGGTTCGGATCCACGGCATGAGGGGAGCTAGCGGATCATGCCGCGCTGGGCCATGTCGTCGATGACGGCCACCGGCAGGGACTTGAAGATATCGTCCGAGGACTTGGGATTGAACGTGTCCGAGATTCCGGACCACAGCAGGCGGTGGTTCCTGAGGTAGACGTTGGTTTCCAGCCGGACCACCTCGGCCTGGTCCATGTAGCCGGCCGTGGTGACGGTGTTCATGCCGTACGAGTAGTAGTGGTAGTACCCGCCGGAGAACGACGCCGGCGCGTAGGTGGCGCCGGGGGAGTAGGTCCGCTCCTCCGAAACCTTGAGGAGATGCGAGACCAACACCGCGTCGATGTCATGTTCCTCGACGTAGGCGACGATGGCGACCGAGTCGATGCGCCCCACACCCAGGACCGACGCGCTGGACACTGCCTCGAGGCCCTCGCGGTGGAGGTCCTTGACGAACTGGTCCTCGAAAGCCTGGCGGACCTCGGTCTGATGGGTCACCCCGATGACGAGGAAGTTGCCCACCGGCTCGCCCGGCCAGTAGTCGTCCACCCAGACGTCGCTGAGCTGGGTCGATCTGGCGCAGGCCCCGGTCAGGAGGGCCAGAAGCACGGTGAACAGGGCACGGCGAGCCGACATGGGGAAGACCCAGGTTGAGAGTGTCTACGATACTAACCGGATGACCTCGGTCGGGCCACGGGCGGTGGAGTTGACACCGGGTTGGGAGGCGGGCACGTTCGACTGCCATGATGCTCTCCGGTCGCGCGCTCCGGCGCTCCCTGCTGTTGGCCCTCACGGGTCTGTTGGCGTCCCCGACGGTGCATTCCGATCCCGTCATGATCACCCGGGCCATGACGGCCACGAGCATCGCGGAGATCTTCGTGGAGCGCGATTCGGTGCTGGTGGAACTGGAAATCGGCGTTGCCGATCTCCCGGCCTTCCGGAATCTCTTGCCAACCGAACTCCTCGAGCGTCTCGAGGGGCCGGCCGAGCCGATGGGCGATCGACTCGAACGGTTCTTCCGGGACGACCTTCCCATTGTGGCCGGCGGGGGGCGACGCCTCCGGGGCCGCCTCCTCCGGATGTCGGTCCGCACTCGTATCCAGCGAGACGAGGTGACCGGCGCTCCGCTGCCGAACCAGGACCCGAACGCCGAACGTGTGCTCGTGGCCACCCTGTCGTATGCGGTGGGAAGTCTCCCGGACACCCTGGCGTTCTCGCCACCCGGCGGCGGCCCGCGCGCCAGCGGTCCGATTGCCAACATCGGATTCGTCGTGTACCACGAGGGCCTTCCCGTGAACGACTTTCGATACTTGGCGCCCAGCACCACGCTGGTCCTGGACTGGGACGACCCGTGGTATAGCCAGTTCACCCGCCGGGCGTTCCGGCGGCAGTTCTACGCCCCGCTCTCCGCCTATCTCTACGTCGAACCGCATGAAGTGCGGAAGGAAATCGTGCTGCGCCCCCGCGATCTTCAGCGCTGGACCGACCTGGGCATCGAGGGGAAGGACAGCCTGACCGTGGCGGAGCAGGAGGAGGTCCTCCGGAAGGTGGTGGCGTTTCTCGACACGCGAAACCCGGTGCACATCGATGGCCAAGCCGTCACGGGGCGCTTGGACCGGGCGCACTTCATCTACCGGACGTTGCGTACCACGGGGGTCATCGACCCACCGAGAGACCTGCGCCTGACGGAGGCCCTCCTGGGCGTCATCGTGTACTACCCCGTTGACAGCCTCCCCCAAGAAGTCTCCATGGACTGGGAGCTCTTCGCCGATGGTATCCAGGTCATCCCCTCGGCCGCGACCGACGAGGCAGGATCGCTCCCGTATCTCCTCACGCCCGACGACCACATCCTCACCTGGCACAACGTGCTGACCAATCCGACGTGGGGGGCCATGGTCGAGGAACTGGCAGTGACCCAGCGGTGGCGTCTTCCCTTCTTTGTCATCATGGCGATTGGGGTGGCACTGGTGGCATGGCTCATCGCCGCCCGGTGGGGAGGGCGGGGGCGGCAGTCGACGGGGACAAGGGCCGCACTCGGGACGGCTGCCGCCTTGTTGATCGTCGCTGGTGGGTGGGGCGCGTTTCGCACGGCCACCGACTCCGACGATGGCGCCCCGATTCTCGGTGCCCTGTTGACGAACATGTATCGGGCCTTCGACTACCGGGACGACGAGCGGATCTACGACACGTTGGCCCGAAGTGCCACCGGGGGTCTATTGACCGACGTGTATCTGGAAATGCGACGCAGCCTCGAGTTGGCCAACCAGGGCGGCGCGCGGGCCAAAGTCACCGATGTCGAGATCCTCGAGGCCGACTTCCGACCCTTGGGGGGCGGTGGCTTCGCGACCCACGCCACCTGGAACGTGTCCGGTTCGGTCGGGCATTGGGGGCATACCCACGTGCGGACCAACCAGTACGAAGCCCGCTTCGACATCCATCCGATCGACGGCGTCTGGAAGATCTCCTCCATGACCGTGTTGCAGGAGGAACGACTGTGAGGATGGGGACATGATCGCCATTGCCGGCCTCGAGTTCCGGTACGCCTCGGGCGATTTCCGCCTTGCCGTCCCCGACCTCAGGATCGGAGCCGGGGAGTCCGTCGCGTTCATCGGGCCCAGCGGCTCGGGCAAGACCACCCTGCTCAATCTCATGGCCGGCATCGTCGCTCCCGCCAGGGGAACGGTGTCCGCGGCGGGCACCCGAGTCGATGGATTGTCCGATGGGGCCCGGCGCGCCTTTCGACTGCGGCACCTGGGACTGGTGTTCCAGGAATTCGAGCTCCTGGAGTACCTGACCGTGCTGGACAACATCCTCCTGCCGTATCGAGTGTCGTCGGACATGCCGCTGACGGCCACGGTGCGCGACCGCGCTGCTCACCTGGCCGCCGAGGTGGGCTTGGGGGACATGCTCGGACGCTGGCCCGAACGGCTGTCCCAGGGTGAACGGCAGCGCGTGGCGGTGTGTCGCGCGGTGCTGCCCCGGCCGGGCGTCATTCTGGCTGATGAACCGACCGGCAACCTCGATCCAACCACCAAGAACCGGGTGCTGGATATCCTGTTCCACTTTGCCAGGGACGACGGTGCGACCCTGGTGGCGGTGACCCACGACCACGACATCCTCGACCGGTTCGATCGCACCATCGACTTCAAGCGGTTTCACGTGACCGGCGGGCAGGCGGCGTGAGGGGCAGTCTGTATTTGGCCTGGCGCTATCTGGCGTACTACCGGCTCAAGACCGTCGTCCTGCTGCTTTCCATCACCGTCATCCTGTATGTGCCGGTGGGCCTGCGCGTGCTGGTTGAGCAGAGCGCCCGGCAGCTGACCCTGCGGGCAGAGGCGACCCCGTTGGTGATTGGATCGCGGGGCAGCCCGCTGGAGCTGGTGCTCAACACGTTGTACTTCGGCACCGACCATCCCGACCCGATACGCCATGCCGAGGTGGCCCGGATCGATACCAGCGGGTTGGCCCTGGCCATCCCCATGCTGACCCGCTTCGAGTCGCAGGGCCGCCCCATCGTCGGGACCACGCTCGAGTACTTTCACTTTCGGGCCCTGTCGGTGGCGACCGGCCGGTTGCCGGCCGTACTCGGCGAATGCGTGGTCGGCGCCGGCACAGCCGAGGCCTTCGGTGTGGCACCCGGGGACTACGTCATCTCGTCCCCCGAGTCGGTGTTCGACATTGCGGGGGTCTATCCACTGCGGATGCGAGTCGTCGGCGTGCTGGCCTTCGCTGACAGCCCCGACGACGACGCCATCTTCGTGGACCTCAAGACCGCCTGGATCATCCAGGGCCTGGGCCACGGTCATCAGGATCTGGCGCGCCCGGAGGCCTCGGCCGGGGTGCTGCGGCGCGACAGCAGCCTCATCACCGCCAATGCCTCGGTGGAGCAGTACAACGAGATCAGCGCCGACAACCTGGACAGCTTCCACTTCCACGGTGACCTGAGCGACTACCCCGTGAGCGCCGTCATCGCCGTGCCGTGGGATCAACGCTCCTCGGCGCTGCTGCAGGGTCGCTACCAGGGCGACGGTGAGCAGGTTCAGGTCGTGGAACCGCGCACCGTCATGGCCGAGTTGCTGGGGACCATCCTCACCGTACAGCAGTTCGTCACTGCGGGCGCCGTGCTGTTGGGGCTGGCCACCGTGGCGACGGCCGGCCTGGTGTTCTGGTTGTCGCTCCGGCTGCGACGCCGCGAGATGACGACCGTGTTCAAGATCGGGGCGGCGCGTCGGACCATCGGCGCCCTCATGGCCTCGGAGGTCGTCGGGGTGCTGACGGTGGGGCTGCTGGCGGCGGCCGGACTGACGTGGTTCACCAGCCGCTTTGCCGGAGTGGCGGTGCGGTACGTGGTGGGGATGTGACTGGGAGTGAGTAGGGAGGCGTGAGTAGTGAGTAGTGAGTGGGGCGCGGGGCGGGGGAGTGGGAGCAGATGGCAGACTGACATTAACCAATGGGTGGCGTGTTGCTGTTTACTGATGGTGTAGAGCGGACTTCGGACTGCATATGAACCGAACACGATTCAGCTGCATTCTCCTCCTCACCGCGGCGTGCGTCGGCGAGGCCGTTGACCAGGCGCCGACCACGGACGCCGCTGCTGGTCCTCTGAGGGTCGTGGCCGTCCACTACCCGTTGGTGTACATGGCTGAGCGGATCGGTGGCGACGTGGTGACGGTGGACCTGCCGATGCCGGACGATATGGACCCGGCGTTCTGGCAACCGACGCCGGATGACATTGCTGCCATCCAGACGGCGGACCTGATCCTGCTCAACGGGGCCAACTACGCCAAGTGGACTGCCACGGCCACGCTTCCCGTGTCGAGGCTCGTCAACACCACTCAGGCCGTCGAGGCCCGCTATGTCACGGTCGAGGGTGCGGTGAGTCACTCCCACGGTCCGGAAGGGGAACACAGCCACGGCGAGGTGGCGTTCACCACGTGGCTGGATCCAACCATGGCCATGGCCCAGGCCCGGGCCGTGGCGGAGGCATTCGTTGCCGCGCGCCCCGAGTCTTCGTCGCTGTTCGAGGCCAACCTCGCGGAGTTGGTGGCCGATCTCGAGGCCCTGGACGCCCAGTTGGCAGCGACGTTCAGCCATTTTCCAGACCGGACGTTCGTGGGTTCACATCCGGTCTATCAGTACCTTGCGGCGCGGTACGGTCTGGAGATTGCCAGCGTGCACTTCGAGCCGGATGAGGAACCAGCGGAAGACGCCTGGCGGGATCTACGGCGTGTGCTGGCAGACCGCCCGGCGGGCGTCATGCTGTGGGAAGGGGCACCTTTGACGAGAACCGCTGAACGTCTCGCTGAGATGGGGCTCATGGTCGTCGTGTTCCAGCCTGCCGGTGGACGCCCGGCGCGGGGAGACTACCTGGACGTCATGCGGGCGAACGTCGCCAATCTTCGAGAAGCGAGGCCCGGGGTCCCCACGCCCTGAGCCGCCTTTCATCTGACCGTCACACGGGGTTCAATCGTGGTTGACCATATTGCCCTCGGGTCCTCCCAGGGAATCCTGTGCACGGCTCTATGAGAATGCGATCACGTTCAGCGTCATTCTTGCTGGCGGTAGTCGCCTTTGGCATCCCGGCGATGGGCGCGGAAGCTCAAGAGGCTGAGCAGAGTCGTGAGTCGATGGCGCTCGACAACACCGCCTCCCAGTGGTCGTTCCAGTTCGCCTATCAGGCCAATACCGACTACAAGCGGGACACGCTGGCCAACGGGTTCATCCGGCCCGAGGGGAACAGCGGGTTCGTGCAATTTCGTATGGTGGCGCCCATCCCGGTGAAGGGTGGGGCGGCCGCGGGCGGTGTGACGATTCTGCCGCGCCTCACGGTCCGGTACACGGAGAATGCCGCCGGGGAGTGGGCCTTCTCACCCACCGACCTCTTTGCCCTGATCGTGCCCTGGGAGTGGGCCACGGGACGGGCCGGCATCGGGCCGGACGTGGTCATCCCCGGCAGCGCCACGGTCGGGAGTAGCGAGTGGGCCTATGGCCTGGCTGGAGCCGTGATCCAGCGCTTCTTCGACGAGAAGCTGATGGTAGGTCTGTTGCTGCAACAGACCTGGGGGAAACGGGACGTGGTGGACCCGAACCAGCCGGTCCCCACCGGCTTGACCGAGACCGGCGCCAACCCGCTGGTCATCAACCCCTTCGTCAACCTGCAGTTGGGCAAGGGCTGGTACCTCGGCACCAACGACCTCCAGGCGCAACACAGCTGGGAGTTCGGCGGCTGGAAGGTGCCGGTCGGCCTCCGGTTGGGGTACGTCCTGGTCAAGCCGAAGAATTCCTGGAACTTCTACGTCGAGTACGCCACCGAGTTCGCCACCGATGATTGGCCAGGCGCGGTGGCCCAGAACAAGGTTCGTCTGAACGTTTCGTACACTATTCCGGTCGGGTAGCTTTTGTCCGGGGCCGGCTAGTATGTTTGTACCACCGTAAGCCTGTACGGTCGAACATCTCCTTCATCTCGGATTGTCCAAAATGCGCGCCAATCTCGCTATCCCCCTGATTGCAACCCTGACGTTGGCAGCTCCCCTTGCGGCCCAGGACCCTGTCCCCCCGGCCGAAGCGTTGGAAGGCGCCTTTCCAGCCCAGAAGACCTTCTCACCCTACGCCGGCCGCAACTTCCCGACGCAGGTGTTCTGGGGCGACACCCACCTGCACACGGGAATGTCGATGGACGCCGGGGCCTTTGGCGCTCGACTGACGCCTGATGACGCGTACCGGTTCGCCCGCGGCGAGGAACTCGTCTCGTCGAGCGGGCTCCCGGTGAAGCTGTCACGGCCGTTGGACTTCCTGGTCGTGGCCGACCACTCGGACAACATGGGGTTCTTCCCCCGCCTGTATGACGGGGACCCCGCGATGCTCGCCGACCCCACCGGCAAGCGCTGGTACGAGATGATCCAGCGGGGCGGACAGGACGGGGTTCAGGTGGCGGTCGAGGTGATCCAGGCGTTCTCGAATAACGCATTTCCGCCGGCGTTGGCCTCGCTCCCCGGTACTGATGCGTATCGGGACGCCTGGGACGAGGCCATCGACGCGGCCGAGAAGTACAACGACCCCGGTGCCTTCACGGCCTTCATCGGCTACGAATGGACCTCCAACACCAGCGGCTACAACCTCCATCGGGTAGTGATCTTTCGCGATGGCGGCGACAAGGCAGGCATCGTGGAACCCTACACCACGTTGGCGCCCCTGGGCAGCGACAACCCGCGCGACCTGTGGAGGCAACTCCAGAGCTATCAGGACCGGACCGGCGGCCGCGTCCTGGCCATCGCCCACAACGGCAACCTCTCGAACGGCATCATGTTTCCGATGGAGGACTCCTTCACGGGCGACGATTTCGACCGGGCCTACGCCGAGACGCGCATGAAGTGGGAGCCGCTGTACGAGGCGACACAGATCAAAGGCGACGGCGAAACCCACCCGTTTCTTTCGCCCACCGACGAGTTCGCCGACTACGAAACCTGGGATCAGGGGAACCTCGACCTCAGCGAAGCAAAGTCGGACGACATGCTGCAGTACGAATACGCCCGCAGCGGTTTACAGATCGGACTCCAGCTCGGCCAACAGCTCGGCGTGAACCCGTACAAGTTCGGCATGATCGGATCGACCGACAGCCATACCGGTCTGGCGACTGCCGAGGAAGAGAACTTCTTCGGGAAACATGCTGGGACCGAGCCCGGCCCCGAGCGGTACAAGCATCCCATGGCCAAGTTGGGCGATGCCGAGTACAAGAGTACCGACATGGCCGCGTCGGGGTACGCCGCCGTCTGGGCCAGTGAAAACACGCGCGAGGCGATCTTCGACGCCATGCGGCGACGGGAGACCTACGCCACAACGGGTCCGCGGATAGTGGTTCGTTTCTTCGGCGGTTGGGAGTTCACGAGTGCCGACGCCAGTGAGCGTCTGCTGGCGAACACAGGCTACTCCAAGGGTGTGCCTATGGGCGGCACCCTCCCGCCGGCCCCCTCGGCCGCCGTTGCCCCAACGTTCATGGTGGGTGCGCTCAAGGATCTGTTCTCAGGGAATCTCGACCGCATCCAGATCGTCAAGGGCTGGGTCGATGGCAGTGGTGACCGCCACGAGAAGGTGTACGACGTGGTGTGGTCGGGCGACCGGAGCCCCGGCGCCGACGGCAAGCTCCCGCCGGTCGGCAACACGGTCGACGTAGCCAACGCCACCTGGACCAACAGCATCGGTTCGGCGGAGTTGGTCACCGTATGGACCGATCCCGATTTCGATGCCTCAGTCCCGGCGGTGTATTACGCGCGCGTTCTCGAAATCCCGACGCCACGCTGGACGGCCTACGAGGCCAAGCGGTTCGACATCACGCTACCTGCCGATGTGGAGATGGTCACGCAGGAGCGGGCCTACACCAGTCCGATCTGGTATACGCCGTAAGGAGGGTCGTGGTGCGTCGTGCGTGGTGCCTGGGGTCGTTCAGTAGTCGATGAACGACCCTTCGGCGAGTAGCCAGCAGAAGAAACTCGTAGCGCTGGAGCGGGAAGGTCGTCAGCTCCGGCGCCTCGAGGTGTTGGTGGACGTCGTGTTCGCCATCATCCTGTGGCGCGTGTTCGCGCTGGTACCCAAACCCTCGGACGTCGGGTTCGAGGGACCGCTGCTCCTCTTCTTCCGGGAACACCTGCGGGAGTTCACGCCGTCGCTCATCGGCGTCGTCCTGGTCGTCATCTACTGGATCCAGAACAACACCATGTTCGGGAACCTGGAGCGGACGGACAACAAGCATGCGGCCATTTCCATCTTCCAGTTGTTCGCCCTGCTGCTCTATCTCTACACATTCCGCCTCGGCATCGAGTTCGAAGGCGACAATGTGGCGCTCCTGGGGCAGAGCCTTACCCTGGCCCTGGCGGGTTGGTTGGCGGTCTGGTCCTGGGTGTACGCCGTGAAATGGGGGAGGCTCGCCTCGGAGGCGCTGACCGAACCCCAGGGCTGGGGGACGTTCTGGCGGCTGCTGCCTGAGCCGCTCACCGCCACGCTGACCATTCCGGTGGCCTGGACGTCTCAGGGGTGGTGGGATCTGTCGTGGCTGGTGCTCATACCGCTGACCATGTGGACCAACCGTATGGCCCGGCGCGCTGAGGCGCTCGAAGGGTAAGTCTTGACTCCCCGCCGAGTTATGGCGATGCTGTACCAGCGCTGGACCGTCCTCCATCCAACCGCCTGTCCCAGGCGACGATCACAAGGTAAGGAAACCCCATGCAGAAGCGTCGTGTGATGCCGTTCCTCCTGCTGCTCTTCATGCTCGCGGTGGCCACGCCGGCCGTGGCGCAGCTCCAGCCGACCCAGCGCCCGTCGCTGTCCAAGATCGAGCTCACCGGCTATGTCGGCTATCAGTTCAGCCTGAGTACGTTGTCCACCATCAATGGGAATCTCGATCTCAAGGACGACATGAACTACGGTGGCAGCATCGGTATCCGCCTCAAACCCACCCAGCTGATCGAGTTCACGTACAACCGGGTCGACACCGATCTCCGTCTCCGGCCCTTCAACCCCAGCAACCCCCAGCAGCTCATCCCGACCACGGTGAGCAACTTCTACCTCGGCGGCTATAACGAGGTGCACAAGAACAACCTTCGGCCGTTTTTCGGGTTCGGCTTGGGCGCCACCTGGTACCAGCCCGATGCACTCGGTGACGACTGGCGCTTCTCGGTCATGTTGGGGGGTGGGTTGAAGGTCATGTTCGGCCAGAAGCAGCGCATCGGTCTCCGGCTCGGGGCCAATTTGCTGATGACCTTCCTGTCGAGCAGCTGGGGCGGCTACTGCGGCACCGGCGGCTGCGGCCTGGGCCTGTTCGGTACCGGCGTGGCCGACCTCAACTTCACGGCCGGCCTGACCGTAGGTCTGGGAGAGTTCTGGAACTAATCGGTGGGGCGGTGGAGGACATCGGGAGCAGCGAGGGCAGTGAGGGTTGCGTTTCATGAGAGCGGTCGGTTCCCCAAGGGCGGGGAGTCGGCCGTTTTTCCGTTGGGTGCAAACGCCAAACCGCCAACAGGACCCTACTTGCCAGTCACCTGAGACCCGGTCAGTTTGACGATATCGCGGTTGGATTGGCATGAACCAGCGGCAGAATCGAGGTGGGGATGCGAAGGACCCTGAGTTGCCTTGTCTTTGGTGTCACGGTGCTGTCGGGTTCCGTCTCGGCGCAGGACGACCCCAACCCGTGGCCGAGGGACATCCTGGCGCCCAACGCCACGGTGACCATGTACCAGCCGCAGCTCGAGAGCTTCGAAGGGAACACCCTGACGGCTCGCGCCGCCGTCGCGGTGGACACGGGCGGTGCCGAACCGGTCTACGGCGCGGTCTGGATGACCGCGAGCATTCTCACGGACCGGGAAGAACGCACCGCAGAGCTCGTCAGTCTCGACGTCACCCGCGTCCGCTTCGCCGAATCCGACGACGAACACGAACGCGCGCTCGCCACGCTCCTGGAAACCGAGATTCCCAAGTGGAGTTTGACCCTCTCTCTCGATCGGCTCCAGGCGTCCATGGCCTTGGTCGAGATGGAGATCGAAGCATCGCAGGCCCTCGACAACACCCCGCCTCAGATCGTGTATGTCGACGAACCCGCCGTGTTGGTGTCGTACGACGGAGAGCCCAATCTCCAGCAGGCGGGCGAGGTCATGGTGGCGGTCAACACCGCGTTCGTCGTGTTGCTGGACCTTTCCGAATCCAGTTGGTACCTCTACGCCGGGCCGGATGTGTGGTACGAGTCCTACGACGCTCTGGGACCCTGGACGATTGCCAGCCGGGTGCCGAGTTCCGTGTCCCAGATGGTGCCCGACACGCTGACGGTGCCTGAGATCGACAGCGTCGACACGGATGGTGCGCCCCCCAAGATCGTGACGGCCACGGTATCGACGGAGCTGATCTCGAGCCGCGGGCCTGCGGAATGGGAAACCATCGACAGCACCGCACTCGAGGTCATGAGCAACACGGACAGCGACGTCCTCCGGTTGGGCGGCGGCTATTACGTGCTGCTCTCCGGCCGCTGGTACACGGGGGTGTCGCTCCTGGGGCCCTGGATTTTCGTCTCCGCCGATTCACTGCCGGACGACTTCAGTGCCATCCCCGCCGACTCCGATCAGGGCTACCTCCGAGCCTTCGTGGCGGGAACCGAGGAAGCCCAGAACGCGGTACTCGGGAATCAGATCCCCCAGACGGCCGTGCTGGATCGGTCGCAGGCAGCGCTCACGGTGACCTACGACGGCAACCCGAAATTCGAGGTCATCGACAGCACGGACATGCAATACGCAATCAACGCGGACACCCCGGTGGTACTGGCGGGCGGCCAGTACTATGCCTGCGCCGGCGCCGCGTGGTACGTGGCCTACGAGCCGACCGGTCCCTGGGCGTTGGCCGACTCCATCCCCGACGAGATCTACACGCTCCCCCCAAGCAACCCCACCTACAACTGCCGCTTCGTCTACGTGTTCGACTCGAACCCCGAAGAGGTCACGGTGGGGTACTACCCCGGCTATACCGGGAGTTACGTGCACTATACGACCGTGGTCTACGGCACCGGTTGGTGGTACCGGCCGTGGTACGGCAGCATGTTCTTCGGATGGCCCCGCACCTGGGGGTGGGGCATGCACTGGAACCCGTGGACCGGGTGGTCGGTCGGCGTCCATGGAGGGGCGTTCTGGTTTGGCTTCGGGTCCCCGTGGATCCGTCCTGGGTGCTGTTGGGGTGGTTGGTGGGGCCCGGCAGGGTATCGAGCTGGCTTCCGCCACGGGTATCATCGCGGTCGGCGGGCCGGCTTCGCCGCCGGGTACCGCGCCGGCCAACGCAACAACGTCTATCGTCAGCCCAGGCACCAGTCCCGGAACGCCCAGCAGCAGGCTCGAACCCAGCGCTCCACCACGTCGTCGGTCAACCGGCCCAACAACGTGTATGCCGATCGCCAGGGGAACGTCCATCAGCGAAACAACAACGGGTCGTGGCAGCAACGAAACCAGGGGACCTGGCAGCCGAATCGGACCCCCCAAGCCAACCCGCAACAACGCCAGCAACTCGATCGCCAGCACCAGTCCCGGCAACAGGGCGCCGCGCGGACGCAGCAGTTCCAGCGGAGCCGGGCAGGGGGAGGTGGGGCGCGCCGCGGCGGGGGCCGTAGGCGATGACTCTCCCGGATGTCGGACGACCGACGTCGGGCCTGCGATGAACGTTCACCTCGTCGACGGCACCTACGAACTGTTCCGGCACTATTTCGCGCTTCCCAAGGAACAGAACGACGCCGGCCTGGAAATCGGCGCCCTCAAGGGCGCCGTCCACTCGGTGCTCGGCATGCTGGCCGACGGCGCTACCCACCTGGCGGTCGCCACGGACCACGTCGTGGAGTCATTCCGGAACGCGCTGTGGGACGGGTACAAGGACGGTTCGGGGGTGGAGCCGGACCTGCTGGCCCAGTTCCATCCGCTGGAGGAGGCGCTTCAGGCCATCGGCGTGACGGTATGGCCCATGACGGAGTTCGAGGCCGATGACGCCCTGGCGTCGGGCGCCAGCATGGCCCTGGCCGACCCCAGGGTCAGGCAGGTGCTGATCTGCACCCCGGACAAGGACCTGTCGCAGTGCGTGGTGGACCAGACGGTGGTCCAGTTCGACCGCCGCCGCCGGGTGGTGATCGACCACGACGGCGTCGTGGCGAAGTTTGGCGTGGAGCCGGACTCCATGCCGGACTACCTGGCGCTGGTCGGCGACAGCGCCGACGGGTTCCCCGGGCTTCCGGGCTGGGGCGCCAAGTCGACCTCGACCGTGCTGTCCGCCTACGGCTACCTCGAGGACATTCCCCCGTCGTCCGACGACTGGTCGGTCGAGGTGCGCGGGGCCGCCAAGCTGGCCGCCACACTCCGGGAGGGTATGGAGAAAGCGCTGCTGTTCCGTCGGCTTGCCACGCTGCGGCGGGATGTGCCACTGGGCGCCACCGTGGACGATCTCTCCTGGAAGGGGCCCCCCGCCGGCGGCCGAAGCACCTTGCAGGCCTTGGGGCTCGACTCGGTCGTCCGTCGGCTCGACAGCCTGGAAACCTGACCATCCTCCTGAAACGACGACGGGGCCGTCCGTGAAGGCCCGACCCCGTCGTGGCGCTCCTGCCGGCCCGGTCAGTTCCAGGCCAGTCCGAGGCTGATGCCGATGTACTGCTGGGCGTCGCGGTCGCCGTTCTTGGCCTCATAGTTGTACCGCACGCTCAGGACGCCTCGCATGGAATAGCCGAGCGGTGTGGACACGCCAACCTCGGGCGCGATACTGAACACCGTCTTCGACTCCTGCAGACGGTACAGGCCGACATCCAGGCGTCGTTCGTCGATGGTGATGCCGGCCGCGCCTCCCAGGTGGACCCGGGTCTTGCGTGGGTTGCCCAGATAGTAGTGGGCGGTAGCCTGAATCGGGAAGGTGTTGATGTAGGTGTACGGGACACCCGTCACGGTCACCCCGCCGAAGTCGACGGTACCGACCCGCGACTGGTCGAAGACGTACCAACCGAACAGCAGACCCCAGGTGGCGTTGCGGCTCAACTTCTTCCTGGCCTCGAGGGTGACGCCGCGCCAGCTGGTGGCGTCGACGAAATCCTTGGTGTCGCCCTGGGGGATCGAGACGGTGTATGAGGCCCCCCACCACCAGTCGCCCTGTGCCTCGGCGGTGCTGGTCAGGAGCAGGGGCATGGCCAGGAAGGCCATTGCAAGTCGTTTCATGAAGCGATTCCTGTCGTTGATCATCGTCGTCGCCTCGCTCTAGTTGGTCTGGAGGTAGGGCGACTGGACGAAGGCCTGGTTGACGGTGCGATCGATCCGCTCACTGGTCTGAGCCGCCGTGCCCTCGAACAGGCCGTTGATGGCGCCGTCCCAGATCACCCGGACGGTATCCTGCGCGATCGACTCGCCGACATCGACCATATCGATGAACATCGACCCCACCCGGTAGCTCGATACCACGGTGGTGGGCCAACCCCAGCCGCCGCCGAGGCAACACGGCCAGTAGGGGTATCCAGGGTAGCCCCACCACGGGTAGAAGGTGTATGCCTGGTAGTTCCGGCTGGCGGTGATCGAGACGGCCATCAACACGTCCGGCTGGGCGCCACCGCTGGTGTCCTGCGGTGCGTACCCGAGCATCTGCATGTTCGAGTTCACCAGGGCCAGGATTTGCTGGTCGAATGCCCGGGAGATACTCACCGTATCGGCGGGGTTTGCCGTATCCCGTATGTGAAACACGGAATCAAACAGGAAATAGCTGTTGTTGATTCCGTAGTTGCGGGTCGTGTCGTAGAACGTCACCACCATGTCCAACTCGCCAATGTCGGTCGGCTGACCAGGATAGCACGCCACCACGGTGACGATGCCACTGGCGGCGGCCGTGGCCGTGACGCGTCCCAGGTTCCGCTTGAACCAAGCGAACTTCGGCCGGTTCATACTCCCTCCTCACAGGTGCCCCGGGGACCGGGGCATGAGTTGTGTTGGTCAACTAGCCGGGGAGACGCTCCGCCGGCGGATGCTGCAAGATAATGCTGTTCAGGGCCTTACGGCCACGGGGGACCGGTGTTTCAGTCCGATCCGTCCCGCGGCCGCCCCTTGTGGACGGCCGGATCACCGATCGGCGCACATCCCCCCGCCACGGAGGCGGGGGGTGCACCCTGACGGCTACTGGATGAGTGGGAGCGACTGGGCGATCTGCAGGTCGATCAGCAGCTTGATCTGATTCTCGATCTGCAGGAACTTGGCAGCGGTGATCGATCCGAGTTCCTTCTCCACCTTCTTGAAGTACTTCTTGCGGAGCTTGAGGTCGGCCTCGTCGATCTTGAGTGCACGGTCGGCCAGGTCCTTGGCCATCTCTTCCGTGAGATTGTCGTAATTGGCGGCGTAGTCCTTGAGCAGCGCCAGCATGTCATCACCGATGTTCGTGGCCTCGTACTCGTAATCACGGTAGATGGGCCAGAACACGGCTGCCGCCGAGTCGGAGAACTGCATGACCTCGGTAATGATGGCCACCCGCTGGGTCTTCACGTCGGAGCGCAATAACTCCACGTAGGCGTCCTGCTGGGCCACCAGGCTGGTCGGCAGAGCTGCGAGCGCGATCAGCACGAGCATTTTCCGCATCGTTCTATCCTCTGTCAGAGTACACGGCGCTGAGGGCCGCGGCACGTGGTTTCGTCGGACGGGACTGTCGTGTGGGAAGATAGTCCGGTGCCCCGGAAAGACAATTTCAGCGACGTCCACCCGCGCTCCGACGGGCCTGGATGTCCGCCAGCAGCACGTCGGCCCGTTCCCGGAAGGGTTCGAGCACCTTGAGGTGGCGCCCCCACCGCTCGGCCACACTCCAGTTGCCCTCGCTGAGCGCCATGGTCGCCATGGTGAAGACCAGGTCGGGATCGTTGGGGTGGGACCGGAGGGCCACCTCCAGGACGGCTGCGGCGTCTTCCGGCCGGTCCACGTCCTGGAGCGCCACGGCGTAGACGTAGGCGAACCGTGGAGCATCAGGCGCCAGCAGTGCCGCGAGCCGGAGTTGCTCGACCGCTTCGTCCTTGCGTCCCTGGCGGACCAGCGAAAGACCCAGCGAATGATGCAGCGGTGCTGGAGACTCCACGGTGGCGATGCCGTCTCGGAGCAGTTGTTCGGCGTCGGCTTCCCGCTGCAGTCTGCGATACAGGTCCGCCAGGTTGGCGTAGGCCGGAATCCAGGAGGGCTCGAGGGCGATGGCGTTTCGGTAGGCGGCCTCGGCCTCTTCGTGGCGGCTACGAGCCGAGAGAACGAGGCCACGGTTCACATGCGATACGGGGTGATCCGCGTCGAGTGCCTGAATGGTCAGATAGGCGGCCACGGCGCTGTCCAGGCTGGCCGCCTGCGCCGCCGTCATCAGTTCGCGCGGCGTGCCGGCCAGCACGCGACCCGCCTCGCTCCGCACGCTCAAGGAGGAATCGCGAAGCCGGTGCTCCGCCAACTGGAACCGTTGTTCGGGGCTGGCCATTTCCAGGGTGCGAAGCGCGGCGACCCGGACGGACGGGTCGGGGGAGTCCAGGGTCCGGAGCAGCACCTGGAGCGTCGGTCTGGACGGGTACTCCTGCAGCTCGCTGATGGCTGTCGCCTGGACGATGGCGGGCAGGGTATCCTGATGCGCCAGGCTGACCAGCGCCCGCTCGGCGTCCGGTCCGCGCCTGCGCGCCCCGTGCAACACCGTGGCGAAGTGGGGCGGTGGAGTGTCCACCCCGCGGTCTTCCAGTGACCGTTGAGCCCAGGCCGCCGATCGGTCACTGTGGCAGTCGTTGCAGGCGTTGGGCGTCCCGATCGACACCGTGAGGTCGGGCCGCGGGACGCGCATGCTGTGGTCGCGCCGGTCGTCCACACCCATGTACCTGCGGTCCGGCATGTGGCACGCCACGCAGGCCGCACCCTCGGAGTCGTTCCCGTGGCCATGATGGTCGGTGGTGTCGTAGGCCGTGGGGATGTGGCACTGGAGGCAGAGCGTGTTTCCCTCGGCCTTCAGCCGCAGGCTGTGCGGGTCGTGGCAGTCGCTGCACGTGACGCCGCGCTGGTACATCCGGCTCTGCACGAACGACCCGTAGACGTAGACCTCGTCGTCGATCTGGCCGTCGTCGTAATAGAGGCGGTCCTGCAACAGGGCCGGCAGGTAGCCGTCCAGGAGCGGCCGTCCCGCCACGTGTCCTTCCACCAGCTGCGTTCTGCGCGAATGGCAGGGGGCGCACGTCTCGATCTGGGTGCGGTCGGGTGCGGACGTGGGTCTGGCGATCCGGGACGTGTCGTCGAACGCCCAGGCGACCGGGTTTCGCAACGCGACCAGGCCCGTGCTGTCCGGGACGTACTCGTCCTCGCGGTCGGCCCAGGCCATGTGTGAGGACCCCGGGCCATGACAGGCCTCACAGCCCACGTCGATGTCCGACCAGGTCGTGGCGTAGCTGCCGGATGCCGGGTCGAAGCCCTTGCGGAGGTCCGTCGAATGACAGACGGCGCAGGCGCGGTTCCAGTTGTGACTCCGCGCGGTCCAATGAAGCTCGTCGCCGGCAAGGATATCCTCGTCCGGAAACAGGTGGTACCAGCGCTGGCCGCCGTCGTCCTCGGCACGACTGTCCCAGGCGATGGTGAGGGCCTGGAAGCGGCCCCCCGGAAGTTCGAGCAGATACTGCTGGAGGGGCGTGACACCGAACGTGTAGCGGACCGGGAACTCCTCCAGCGCGCCGGTGGGTCCGTCGGTCCGCACCCAGAAGGCGCCGTCCCGCTGGAAGAACGTCGTCGTGATGCCGGCGTAGTCGAAGGTGGCGTCGCCGAAATCCCCCAGGACGGTCTCCGGAGTGGCTTCCTGCATGGCCAGGTCGTGGTGCGAGCCCAGCCAGTCCCGGGTCTGGTCCTCGTGACAGGTGACGCACGCGCCGGTGCCTACGTAGCGCGGCTGCCCGGGCCCCGAATCGCAGGATGACGTCAACAACAACACCAAGGCAGCGAGCCCTCGAACCTTCATCACATCCGACCTCTGGTGTTCACGTGGTCAAGTCTTGGATACGCGGCATTCTAGCACACTCCGTTGGTCAATAACAGCAACCCCACACCGTCGAACGTCGCTCGCCGAGCATCCGGTAGTCCTTTGCGGCGATGGCGCGCGCCACTGCGTCGCGGTCGACCGCAAACGACCGGCTGGGGTGGTGCTCGAACAGGTGTGCCACGCTCATCAGGCCCGCCGCCAGAATGGTGACGGCAGCAACTCGGCGCCAGCGCACCCGGGTGAGATAGGGCTCCCAGACGTACATGGAGTAGATCACGGCCAGCGGGAACGCCAGATAGAACGCGTGGGAACTCGGACCCTTGACGGAGAACAGGAACGCCAGCGACACGATGATCACCACGGCCAGCGCCAGGGCACGGACGGTCGGCCATTCGGCATGCGGCTTGGTCCGGAATCCCTCGATGATCAGGACCGCTGGTTGCAGGAAGCTCATCACCAGCAGGACCGCCCCCGCCGGGATGGCCCAGGGCAAGTGCCGGTAGAATTCCCAGCGGCCGAAGGTCCCGCCACCAGTCCAGTAGGGCAGTTCGTAACTCGCGAAGGAGACGAAGCGGCCCACCACGGACAGAAACACGGTGACGACATTGCCGGAAAGAGTGACGACGTTTCCCTCGGTGCCACCGAGTCCCTGGGAGAGTCCGTGCACGGCGAACGTCGGCACCAGCAACGCCGCTGGAAGGGTGGCGCCGGCCACGAAACCCGCCAGGACCGGCCAGGCCTGACGGCCCTGAACCCAGACGGCGCGGCCCAGGGCCCAGGCCAGCACGGGCACCAGGACGGGCCACGACAGGTGCAACTGCATGATCCACAGCAGGCCGAACCCCATCATGGCCGCGGCCAGCGCCTGGGGCAGTATCCGGCGGCGCAGGGCGGGCGCCGTCTCGAACACGCCGATCCATACCAGCACCGCCCCGAACAGCACGTAGTCCGGGTTCATCGTCCTCACCGTCCGGAACAGGGCCCAGGGCGCCAGGAAGATCCACGACCACACGATCCAGACCGGCAACCCGGGCAGGCGGCGGCAGACGTACCACGCCAGAAGCCCCAGGGCGCCCATGGAGAGGAGGTTGACCAGGACGAGCGGCGCCTCGGGGATTGGCGCCAGGAACAGCGGTCCGCCGACCAGGATACCCTGAAGCGCGCCGGGGATCTGGGACTGGGTGTAGACCACGTCCGGGCCGAAATAGGGCCACGCGCCGGTGGTGAACCACTTGAGACCAAGGAGGTAGATCTGGCGGGCGTCCTCGTCCCAGTAATACCGGACGCTCAGTGCCATCCGGAGCAGGAAGGCCGCCAGGAAGAACGCGGCGATCCAGGGCCAACGGAACAGCCGTTCGGACCAGGGCGTTGAGGGTCGCCGCTGGTCGGTCACGCGGTCGGTGATGGGCTCGTCGCGGTGGAGGTCACCCGCCACGCTTGATTCGGTTGACGATGATGCTTGCGTCGCTGTCCGTGGCAGACAGATAGAGACTGGGTTGGGTTCTGGTGGGAGCTTCGGGGCGAGGGAGGTGGAGGCGCTCGTCGCGCATGCGCTCGATGCCACGAAGGACGTCTCGCCGACTCACCTGGCCGACCACCTTGCCATCCTCGAGGACCGGCAGGCGGCGAACCCCTCTGTCCAGGAGAGAATGCGCCAGCCGGTAGATGTCGACGTCGGGCGCGATCGTCTCCGGATCCTTCGACATCCAGACGCCGACCTGATCCTGTTCTTCGTAGTCTTCGGCACTGTACTCGCCTGAGGCCAGGACCCGAAGGCAATCGTACTCGGACAGCATGCCGAGGAGCTGGCCCTGCTCGTTCACGACCGGCGCGCCTGAAATACGCTTCCGCAACATGATGCCGATGGCGTCCATGATGGACATGTCTGGTCGGAAGGTGACCAGGTGCCGTGCCATGATGTCCCTGGCAGTCAGGATCGGGGCGTGCTTCACGGGGCCTCCTCGAGGCGGCAGTCGTCTTCATTCGTGGCGCCGCACGCGCAGCGTCCCCCGGCGACCCCACCGCAGGACCCCTGGAGTGGGGCACGCCCGAACAACAGGCCGGTGGCCAGCGCGGTGATGGCGATTGCGAACCCGATGATACCGGCAAGGATTGTTTCCACCGTCATGTTCCGGTCAGGGGTCAGTCACTCGGACGGCGTCCGAGAATGCCGCCGTGGCACGGGAGTCGAATCCGGCCTCCGTCTGCCACACGAATAGTGCGGCTATCCCGGCGGAATCGGCAAGGGCGAACCCGTCCTGGGGCCCGAGCACGCTGAGGGCCGTCGCCCAGGCGTCGGCCGTGGCGCAATCCGGCGCCACCACGGTCACCGAAGCCCCCGCGTGCGTGACGGGCGCCGAGGTTCTGGGGTCGATGAGATGGGCATAGCGGCGGCCCCCGCGGACGTAGAAATTGCGGTAGTCTCCGGACGTCGCCACCGCGGCCGCCCCCAGCTCCACCACCTGGTGGATCGTCCTGCTGGAGTCCGCCGGACGCTCGACCGCCACCCGCCAGGCCCGGCCGTCCGGTCGGGTTCCCGACGCCCGGAGCTCGCCACCGATCTCCATCAGGAAGTCTCCGACGCCTGCCTCGAGCAACACGGCGGCCGCACGATCCACCGCGTACCCCTTGGCCACGGCGGACAGGTCGATGGCCATGTCCGGCGTTCCCTTGGCGAGGGTCCCTGCCGCCTGATCGAGACGCAGGCGCTGGTAACCGATCCGGGTGGCGAGCTTGGCCAGCGTGGAGCCGGCTGGAACCGTTGCCGGTCTCCCGGCCGGTCCGAAGCCCCACGCATCCACCAGCGGGGCCACGGTGATGTCGAGCGCGCCGCCCGTCTCCCGGCTCACACGGAGCGCCGTGGCGACCACCTCGAGCGTGGCGGGCGAGAGCGCCATCGCTTCGGTGGAGCGCGCGGCGTTGAACCGGGACAACTCCGAGGTGGAGTCGTAGGTGGACATGAGGCGGTTAACCTCGTCCATGCGGCCGGCGGCGCTGTCTGCCAGGGCGGCGGCCTCGGCGCCCGACAGCTGAGCGCCCCAGAGCTTCAGGGTCCAGGTCGTCCCCATGGTGGGGCCGGCAAACTCGTGGACCATCGGGCCCGCCGGCGCCAGGAGCCGCTGCAGCGTGAGGGCCACCAGCAGGACCAACCCTGCCGCAAGCAGGAACACGCGGCGTCCGGTCATCGGGGGCCTTCCACCGTCCACGAGCTAGCCGCCGAAGTCGTCGAGCATGATGTTCTCGGGCTCCACGCCCAAGTCGTGGAGCATCTTCTTGCAGGCGTCGTTCATCATCGGCGGGCCGCACATGTAGTACTCAACCTCCTCCGGAGCGGGATGGTCCTTGAGATAGTGATCGTACAGGACCTGATGAATGAACCCGGTCGGACCGGTCCACTCATCCTCCGGCAACGGTTCCGACAGCGCCAGGTGCCATTGGAAGTTGTCATTGGCGTTGGCGATGGCCTCGAAGTCTTCCTGGTAGAATGCTTCGTGCAGACTGCGGGCACCGTACCAGAAACTGACTTTGCGCCTGGTGTGAATCCGCCGGAACTGATCGAGGATGTGGGCCCGCATCGGGGCCATGCCGGCGCCGCCACCGATGAAGACCATCTCGTTGTCGGTGTCCCGCGCAAAGAAGTCACCGAACGGCCCGGTGATGTCGACCTCGTCTCCCGGCTTGAGACCAAACATGTAGGACGACATGATGCCGGGCGGAACGTCCACGGTTCCCGGCGGCGGGGTGGCGATACGGACATTCAGCATGATGATGCCGGTTTCCTCCGGATAGTTGGCCATGGAGTAGGCCCGGCTCTCCGGCTGGGTGACCGTGGACGCGAAGCGCCACAGGTCGAAGTGATCCCAGTCGCCGCGATAGATCTCGTCGATGTCGAAATCGGCAAAACGCACCTGATGCGGCGGGCATTCGATCTGGATGTAGCCGCCGGCCCGGAATGGCACCGACTCGCCAGGCGGCAACTCCAGGATCAGCTCCTTGATGAAGGTGGCCACGTTCCGGTTGGACCGGACGGTACAGCGCCAGCGGCGGACATCGAAGATCTCCGCCGGCACCTCGATGGCCGTGTCCTGCTTCACCTTGACCTGGCAGGACAGGCGCCAGCCCTCGCTGGCCTCGCCGCGGTTGATGTGTCCCACCTCGGTAGGGAGCAGGCTCCCGTCGCCGTCCATGACCTTGACCTTGCAGACACCGCAGGTGCCCTGGCCCCCACAGGCCGAGGGAACGAAGATGTCTCCCTGGGTCAGGACGTTCAGCAGGGTCGAGCCAGGGGAGGTGGAGAGGTCGTGGTCACCGCCACCGTTGATGGTGATGGTGACCGTGCCGCCGGGAACGAGGAACCGGCGCGCCGCCAACAGGAGGCCGACCAGCGCCAGGGTCACGCCCGTGAACATCAGGACACCGATCAGGATGGTCGTCATGACACGTCCGGCACTACAGCTGAATGCCCGAGAAGGCCATGAAGCCCATCGACATCAGGCCGACGATGATGAACGTGATCCCCAGGCCACGGAGGGGTGCGGGGACGTCGCTGTAGGTCATCCGTTCCCGGATGGCGGCCAGGGCCACGACCGCCAGAGCCCACCCGACGCCTGATCCCAGGCCGTATACCGTGGCTTCCCCCAAGGTGTAGTCGCGCTGGACCATGAAGAGGCTTGCCCCGAGAATGGCACAGTTCACCGCGATCAAGGGGAGGAACACGCCGAGCGCGTGGTACAGTGCCGGGGCGAATCGATCGATGGCCATCTCCACCGTTTGGACCGACGCGGCGATGGTGCCGATCATGAACAGATAGGTCAGGAAGGAGAGGTCGATGTCGGTCCCTCCCGGCAACCACGTCAGGGCTCCCGGCTTCAGAATGTGGACGTTGATCAGCTGGTTGAGCGGAACGGTGATCCCCAGAACGAACACCACCGCCAGGCCCAGCCCGATGGCGGTACTGACCTTGCGGGACACGGCCAGGAACGAGCACATGCCCAGAAAGAACGCCAGGGCCAGGTTCTCAACGAATATGCTCTTCGTCGCCAGGCTCAAATAGTGTTCCAACACTGAAATCCTCCTCGTTCTGCGCTGGCTTCCAGACACGCAGGACCCAGATGAAAACGCCGATGATCAGAAAGGCGGCCGGAGCCAACACCATCATGCCGTTGGTTGGATACCAGCCCCCCTGGGTCGTCGGCGTCAGCAGAGTGTATCCGAACAGGCTGCCGGAGCCGAACAGTTCACGGATGAAGGCCACGACCAACAGCACGATGGCGTACCCTCCGGCATTGCCGATACCGTCCAGCACGCTCAGGCGGGGGCCGTTCTGTACCGCGAAGGCTTCTGCACGGCCCATGACGATGCAGTTGGTAATGATCAGGCCGACGAACACCGACAATTGCTTGCTGATGTCGAAGGCATAGGCCTTGAGGACCTGATCGGCGATGATGACCAGCGACGCGATGATGGTCAATTCCACGATGATGCGAACGTTGGCCGGCATGTGCTTGCGGATCAGACTCACGCTCAGATTCGAACCTGCCATCACGAACAACACCGCCAGGCCCATGACCGTGGCCGTCGCCATCTGGGTCGTCACCGCCAGGGCGGAACAGATGCCCAGGACCTGGAGCGCGATCGGGTTGTTGTCGAAGAGCGGATCCAGGAGGATCTGCCGTTCCTGTTTGGTCACGAGATGCCCGCCTCCTCGCGATAGTGCGTCAAGTAGGGACCGAAGCCCTCCGGGCCCAACCAGAAGTGGATGGTGTCCTGGACTCCCCGACCGGTGATCGTCGCGCCGGCGATGCCGTCGACCCGGAAGGGGTCGGTCGCGGCGTCGCCCGCGGTGCCCTTGAGGACCATGATCGCGGGCGCCCAGGTCTCGTCGAAGGCTCGGCGACCGCGCCACCGTGCCTGCCACTGCGGATTGCTGATCTCACCACCCAGGCCCGCGGTCTCCCCGTGCTCATAGAACGTCAGCCCGGTCACCGTGCGGAGATCGGGGCTGAGGGCGATGTAGCCGTACATCGTCGACCACAGGCCTTGGCCCACGACGGGGAAGATCAGCGCAGTCAAGGAATCGTCCTGCACCACATGGTACAGCATGGCACGGTCGGGCACTCGCGCCACCCGGGCCCGGTTGGGGGGGGCGACGCGACTGGTCGCCGGGTCGGAGGTGGCGGCCCGCTGATCGAAGAGGGATCCGTCGACCGTGGTATCTCGCTGCCCGGTCTCCAGGGTGACGACGACCGGCCGCAGGAAGCGCTCGAACCGTGCATTGAGGGCCTCGGGCGCCAGCGTGGTGTCGGACGGCAGCAGCCCCGCCACCCCGAGAACGTTGCGCCGGCGGTCCAGGAGCGCATTGAACTCCTGCCGGTCCCGCAGCAGGACCGCTGAACTCGCCACTAGGATCGAAGCCACCACCGCCACGGCGGCGACGAAGCCGAGGGTCTGACGGGCGCTAGGCTGCATAGCGCGCCTCCCGGCGTCGCACGTTGGCCCGGACCACGAAGTAGTCGATCAGGGGAGCGAACATGTTCATGAACAGGATGGCAAGCATCATCCCCTCGGGGTAGGCCGGGTTGACCACCCGGATCAACACGGTGAGGATGCCGATGCCGAGGCCGTACAACCAGCGGCCGGTGTCGGTGTAGGCCGACGACACGGGATCGGTCGCCATGAACGCCATGCCGAAGGCCCAGCCGCCCAGGACCACGTGCCATTGAAAGGGTATGGCGAACATGGGGTTGCTGTCCGACCCCACGCTGGTGAGAAGCCACGCCATCAGAAAGGTCCCCAAGGCCACGCCGGCCATGGTACGCCACGAGCCGATGCGCGTCACCACGAGAAACAGGGCCCCGAGCAGGCAGGCGAGCGCCGAGGTTTCCCCCATGGAGCCCGGTATCCGGCCCAGGAACGCGGTCATCCAATCGGCGCTCTCGAGCACGCCGGGGGTCACCGACGCCTGCGCCAGCAGCGTCGCTCCAGCGAACGTATCGACCCCCTGGAAGTTGGCCGCGATCCACGGAGCGTCTCCGCTGATCTCCGCAGGGTAGGCAAAGAACAGGAACGCCCGGGTCACCAACGCCGGATTCAGGAAGTTCATGCCGACCCCGCCGAACACCTCGATGCCGAACACCACGCCGAACGCGGTCCCGACCGCGACCTGCCAGAGCGGAATGGTGGGCGGCAGAATCAGCGGAATCAGCATGCCCGTGACCAGGAAGCCCTCGGCGATGTCGTGCCCGCGCCACTTGGCGAACACCGCTTCGATGCTGAGCCCGACCCCGTAGGAGACGATCAGGACCGGGACGAAGTACAGGGCGCCGTGGAAGGCCGTCAGCAGGGGGTTGCTCGGGTCGAACGGCAGTCCCAGGCCCTGGTACAGGGCCGTCCGCCAGTCATCGAGTGGCGCCGCTCCCTGGGCGATGGCGACCTGGGCCTGGTAGCCCGTGTTGTACAACGCCATGACGATGGTCGGCACCAGGGCGATGATCACGAACGACATCATCCGCTTCAGGTCCATGCTGTCGCGCATGTGCGAGGCCGTGCGTGTCACCCGCCCCGGGGTGAACAGCATGGTGTCGATGGCTTCGTAGAACGGGTAGAGCCACGACAACGAGCCACCGTGCTCGAAGGTCGGGGCCAGCCGGTCCATGACCGAACGGAGGGCCCGCATCAGCCGTCCTTCTCGATCAGATCGAGATTCTTGCGCAGCATGGGACCGAAGTCGTTCTTGCCGGGGTCGACGAAGGTACAGAGCGCCAGGTCCTCCTCGATCAGTTCGAGGCAACCCAACTCTTCGGCCCGCTCGATGTCGCCGACCGCCAGGGCCCGCAACAGATAGGACGGGACCAGGTCCATGGCCATGACGCGTTCGTACTGGCCGTTCGGAATGATGGGGCGGCGCGAACCGTTGGTGGAGGTGGTCATGGCCAGCGGGCGGCGGGGCAGGAGGCTCGACAGAAACGCCGGAAAGATGGAGAATCGTTTGGCGCCCGGCATGATCCACCCGAGGAATTCGCGTTTGCGACCCTCTCGCAACACGCTCACCTGCTGGTCATAGCGCCCCAGGTACGAGAACGCCTCCTTGGCGGCAGAGCGACCGTCCAGTGGCGACCCGGAGATGACCCGCACGGCCATCGGGAGCTTGTCCTGTGCCAGGAGATCGTCCAATTCAGCCCCCAGCCGGGTCCGCACCAGCCGTGGTGTCGTCACCGGGGGGCCTCCGATCGCCACCACCCGCTCGACGTCCAGCCGGCCGGTCCGGAACAGGTGTCCGACGGCGATGACATCCTGGTAGCCGACATGCCACACGGTGCGGCGGCGACTGGCCGGCGCCACGAGGTGAATGTGGACTCCGGCGGTGCCTGCTGGATGGGGCCCGGCGAACTCTTCGACGGTCACCGGGGCATCGAGGCCCTGGGCAATGGTCGACCCGGGCGCCACGCAGACGTGGGTCGTACCGTCGGTGAGCGTGGCGAGGATCCGAAGTCCGTGCACGAAATCGTCATGCCGCTCCGCCACGATGACCGCGGGATCGGGGGCCAGGGGTGCGGTGTCCATCGCCGTCACGAACAATGCCGCCGGCTTGCTATCCGGCGCGGGGACCCTGCCGAACGGACGGGCCCGCAGCGCGGTCCATTGTCCCGACTCGACCAGCAACGCGCGAATCGCGTCTTCCCCCGGATCGGTCGCTGCACCGTTCCAGCTCTGATAGGTGGCGTGAGGTTCGTCACCGGGTTCGGTGTCGATGATCACGGACTGCAGCACCCGGCGGGATCCACGATTGACCGCGGCGACCCTACCGGCCCCCGGTGACGTATGCCGGACCCCAGGGATGCTCCGGTCCTCGAACAGCGTCTGTCCCACCACCACCTCATCACCCGGCTGCACGTGCAGCCGCGGTTTCAGTCCCGGGAAGACATCGGCCACCACGGCCACGCTGCCGATCGGTGGCCCGGGATGGATGTGCTGCTCCGGGCGCCCGGCGATGGGAATGTCGAGTCCTCGTCGGATCTTGTGCAGGGCCATGGGTGCGTGGGGGATTCCGGGGATGGAAGGCTCAGCGGTGATGATGGAGCCAAGACCGTGGGAGTGTCAAGGTAGCCCGCGGATCACCGCAATCGTACCAGAAACAACCGGGCCAGATGATCCGAGTGGTACTGTCGGTCCACTCGCCGGTAGCTCTCCGGTACCAGTTGGGGTCCCATGGGCCAGGTGGCCCGTTGCCGGAAGAACATGTGATCCGCCGGGAACTCCCCTCGGGTCGGCAGGCCGTCCTCGGAGGGGGACTCGGGAAACCACTCGGCCAGGTGTTTGATGACCGACTGATCGCCCGACCAGGTGTTGAGGTCTCCGGCCAGGACGGTGGAGATCGGGTGGTCGCCGCCGGGGTCGGTACAGGCGTGCTCACACGTCTCCCCGACGACCCGAGGCACACCCGAGCGGCTGGCCTCGATGGCGTTGAGTGCGTCGACCACTCCCAGGGCTTGGCGGAGTCGCGAACTGTTGCCGGTCTTCAGGATGCGCCATAGGCCCGGGGAGACGTCGAGATGGAGGTTCACCACCCGTAGACTGTCTCCTCCAGGTGGCTGGACGGTGGCGCCGACGGCGACGCGCCGTTGCGTCTCGAACGGCAACTCGATCGCGATGAAGTCGTGAAGGGGCACGGTGGCCAGGATGGCGTTGCCCTTGTCCTCCCGCCCGTCGGCATACTCGGTGGCGCCATTTCGCATCGACGGGGCGTAGAACACCGCCAAGCCGCAGTGTCTGGCCCAGGCAGCGATGTCGCGTCTCGGTCCCGGGCGCTGCTCCTCCTCGATGGCGAGCGGCACCGTCTCTCCCTCCGGAAACGGCGGCACCGAGGGCGATCGGCGGAAGGCTTCCTGCACGAGAAGGACGAAATGGCGGAACCCGGGGCCGGGGGCCGACCGCTGCTGTTGGCAGGTCCAGCTCAACTCCCCGGCCAGGAACGCCGAGAGATCACCGCCGCCGCCGGCCAGGTTCCAGGTGGCTACCAGGATGGTGTCTTCGGGGCTGTTCGCGGTGGCTGCCGGTACCGAGTCGATGACCGGTGGCCCGACCGTCTCGCACCACACGGCCAGGGCGGCACTATCTCCAGGCTGCGCCGGGCTCACCCAATTGATGGTGCCGGCTCTGAGGTCATCCTGACCGGGACAGCGGAAGGTGTACGGGCGCGGCGCCATGGTGTGGGGTAGGGCGCACGCCGCGCCCACCATGGCCGCCAGCGCGACTCCGGCTCCGGAACGAATTTGCGGTGACAGAGACACGTCAGAACCGAATCCTGATCGGGAGGGTGACGGTGGGCGCCGAGTCCTCGGCCTGAGCATCGAAGGCCCGGTAGAGCAGGGAGGCGATGCCCCCCAGCGCCAGGCCGGCGACCGAAAACTCCGCCGCGTTCACCAGGTCGAATGCCGGGAACAGCTGCCAGGCGGCGAGCCCGGCCACGGTGCCGGCCCCCAACCCGACGAGTGCCCCGATGGGGCTGGTCCCCACCGAGGCTCCGACGACTCCGGCCGCCACGACGTCTCCCCACGTGGAATACAGAATGACCTGCTTCAGGGCCAGACCGATCCCTCCGCCGACGACGAACCCGACGGCCGCTCCGGTGGCCATTCGCTCGACCTCCTCCAGACTCGCCGAGCCGATGGCCATTCCCGAACCCAGACCGACCACGGTGCCGACGATGGCTGCGCTGCGCACGCAACTCGGTCCGGAATAGGTCTGGGTGCAGGGGAGGATGGCTCCGATGGTGGCGAAGGTGGCCCCAGCCATCGCCCCCAGCGCCGTTCCCGCGACGGCGGCCTCTGAAGACCCTCCGGTTTGTGCCCTGGCCGGCGCCTGCCAGACCAGGAGGGCCAGTACGAGGAGACCGGCGGCGCGGCCCGGGCCGTGGAGGTGGTGGGAGGCGGTGATGGGTGGCATCATCAAAACCCTGAAGCGAGGCCACCGGTAAAGAAGTCGAAACCGGTGCCAAAGGCGATCCCGAATGGCTTCTGTCCCTCCAGTCCGTCGCCGAACCGGTAGGCCACGTCAATTCTGGCAGAGCCCGCCCGAGGGCTGATGCTGGATCCCAGGCGTAAACCCAAGCCGACGTTGCCACCGAGGCGCGGCGACTGATCCGGGTACCAGGCGCCACCGTAATCGACGAAGCCGGCGACGCCAACCCCCAGGAAGCCCAGCAGGCCACTCCACCGGTACCACCGATGCTCCAGCGTGCCCCAGGCCATGCGCGTCCCGACGAAGGCGTGGGCTCCGAAGGTCCTCGGACCGTAGATCAATCCCAGGTCGAATTCCTGTCCCGGAGGGGGGTTCTTCTGGTACCCGGCCTGGACGTGGAGGAAGGTGGCCATGCGCGGCGCCGGTTTGAAGCCGATGGACCCGCGGAAGCGGACCTGCCCCGAATCGATTCCTGCTGCTGTGATCAGCGAAGTCGCATCGACATAGCCGACCGCGAACCCGTCCTTCATCAGGGTGCCGGCGCGGAGGTTGATCTGGGGGCCGATGCCGTTGCGCTGGTATCCGGCGAAGGCCGGAGCCGCCCAGGCTGTGACTTCCACCGTGCCACTGACGTCCAGGTCTTCGTCCTGCCCGAAACCCTGCCAGTATTGCCCGCCGCCGAACTTGGCGCGCCGATACCGCACGAAGGCCCCGGCGATGCCGAAGCTGCTGTCCGGCACCACGGAGGGATCCGCCACCGTCGACGCGACATACGATTCCTGTCGAGCCTCTGCGGCAACGCCGATGCGCAGGTACTTCGTGATCGAGTTGTCGAGTGCGATGCTGGCCGCCACACGGTTCCGCAAGACGGTTCGCCGATAGCTGGTGGTGTCGAGCGGCGCCCCCTCCGGTTGCCGGAACTGCAGGATGCGCTGGTTACCGCTTTCGCCCGAATAGCCAAGGCCCCAGGGGTCCGCGAACGCCCGGTAGGGCACGCCGACGTTCCAGTCTCCGATCTCGCCGTCGGACAGGTTACGGTATTGGCCGTACGCCGCCAGGCGGGTGCGGCCGATGCGGGGGATATTGCCGACGAGTTGCACTCCCGTCCGGTCCGGTTCCTGAAAGAAGGCGACCTTCCCGTAGCTCCCGGTGCCCAGGAGGTTCCTCTCGGCCAGGCCGATGGTGAAGGCCAGTGTCGAGCCGCTGCCCGCCAGGCTGAAGACCGGGTTGGTGCTCCAGGCGTCCGCCGTGCGTACCCGGACCGCCAGGCGCCCGTCGACACGCACCGTGTCGATCCGGACTGACCGGAAGATGCCCAAGGTTCTGAGGTTCCGCCCACTCTCTTCGAGGAGGGCCGCGTCGAGGGTATCGCCCCGCTCGAGCAGGATGGTGCGCCGGATCACCCAGGAGCGGGTCGTCACGTGGATGGCGTTGGCGGCCCGGTAGCCAAACGATTGTTCCGTCTGCTCTGCGGTGAAGATGTTGTCCGTGAGCACGATGACGGTGTCGACCACCACAGCCGGAAGGCGGCTGCCGGCCGGTGTGGCTGTGTCCTGAGCTCGGGCGGTCGCCGTCAGCGCCAGGGCCATGGCCATTAGCGAGAGCACACGCATGGCGCGCATTATAGTGGGTTCCCGGCCCGTGAGATGTCGCGAACGCGCTAGGGGGGTGGCGCCGTCGTGCCGGTGAAGATGTCATAACTGGCGCCGAAACTGATGCCCAGTCGCTTTCCGTCGAACCCCTGTCCGAAACGGTACCCGAAGTCGATCTTGGCCGCCGAGGCCTTGGAGCTGATGACGGAACCCAGGCGCAGGCCCACGCCGACGTTGCCTCCCCACACCGGGTCCTGGCCGTCATACCAGGCGCTGCCGTAATCGGCGAAGGCCGCGTAGCCGATGCCGAGGAACCCGAACACATCGGCCCACCGATAGTCGCGCCATTCGAGGGTGCCCCACAACGTCCGGTCGCCGACCCAGGCGTGGGCGCCAAAGGTCCGGGGACCGTAGGTGAGTCCCAGGTCAAACTCCGTTCCGGGAGTCTCGCCCTTCATGGCGCCGGTTTCGACGTGCAGGAACGCCATCGTCCGTTCGGAGAGCTTCCCGGCCCAGGTCCCCCGCAGCACCACGCGTCCGGAGTCGAGCCCGGCACTGTTGAAGAGTCCCGACGCCTGAATCGATCCGGTGGCAATCGACCCGCCAAGTTCCTTGCCGGCCGACACGGTGACTTCGGGGCCAAGACCGGTGGTCTCGTACCCGCCAAACGCGGGAGCGACCCACAGCGTCAGGTGGACGGCCGGGCTGAGATCGATGTCTTCGTCCTGACCGAAGCCCTGGAAGTACCGGCGCTTGATGAAATGAGATGAGCGGAAGTCGGCCGTAATGCCGGCAGTGGTGAACAACGAGTCCGTCACCGGAGCCGGGGTCGCGGTCTGGAGGACATAGCGCTCGGATCGGAGGATGCCGTCAACACCCACGCGCAGATACCCATCCGAACTGTGGAGAGCGGCCACCGACGTGTTCAGCCGGTGGCTCAGGAGGTAGTGGTCGTAGGTCAGACTGTCGAGCGTCCCCGCCTGACGGAACCACTGGAAGCGCAACTCGTCGGCGAACTGGCCTTTCAAATGCACGGCGAAGGGATCGGGGAAGGCCCGGTACGGCATGCCGAAGTCCCAGTTGCCGGTGTTGCCGGCCGAGAGGTTCTGAAACGCCCCCCCGATGGTCAGGCGGCTCCCGATGCGTGGGACCCGGGCGGACACGTCGAGGCCGTCCCGATCGACCAACTTGACGTACGCCAGGCTCAGCAGGCTCGCTGTGCCGAGGAGGTTCTTCTCGGACACCCCGACGGTGAGGGTGACGTCCCCGCCCGATCCGGCAATACTGAACTTCGGGCTCAGGCTCCAGGCGTCCCGGGTGTCGACCAGGACAGCCAGCTTGCCATTCCGGGTGGCCGTGTCGATGGACACCTCGCGGAAGACATTGAGTGCCCGCAGGGTGCGCTCGCTCTCTCGGAGCCGTGACAGATCGAGCGTATCGCCGACGTGGAACAGGATGGTCGATCGCATCACCCAGGCCGCGGTCCGGACATGGATGGCGTTCCCGGCCCTGGCCAGCGTGCTGCCTGTGACCTGCTCCGCGGGG
The DNA here is from genome assembly GCA_039587475.1 of Gemmatimonadota bacterium. Classification (GTDB taxonomy): domain Bacteria; phylum Gemmatimonadota; class Gemmatimonadetes; order Gemmatimonadales; family GWC2-71-9; genus N074bin45. The sequence goes on from JBDHIK010000299.1 coordinate 52,595, forward strand.
AAGACGTTGTCCCGCGTGAAGATGATCGTGTCGATGACGGGTGGCCCCGCCGACGCACCCTCCTGCGCGAGGACGACGGTGGGGGTCAGGGCTGCGAAAGCGGCAAGGAGCGAGAGGGGGGGGCGCACGACGCAAGATAACGTTCTCGCCACGTCGAGGGAGCCGCGCCCTGGAAGGAAGCCGATTTGGCGATAGAATAGCAGGGAACGGCTCAGCCAGGGAATGCCATGACGGTGTACGCGGGAACGAGCGGATTCAGCTACAAGGAATGGAAGGGTGCCTTCTACCCAGAGAAGCTCCCCGCTTCCGATATGCTGTCCTACTACAGCCAGCGGCTCCCGGCCGTCGAGATCAACAACACCTTCTACCGGATGCCCAAGGAGAGCGTGCTGGACGGCTGGGCCGGTCAGGTGCCCGACCACTTCAGGTTCTCCATCAAGGCCAGCCGGCGCATCACGCATTTCAAGCGTCTCAAGGACGCGGGGGAAGAGACGGCGTACCTGCTGCGGGTGCTGGGCACGCTGGGCACCCAGCTCGGCGTCATCCTGTTCCAACTGCCCCCCAACCTGAAGAAGGATCTGGCCCGGTTGGAGGCCTTCCTGGAGTTGTTGCCGCCGCGGGCGCCGTCCGCGATCGAGTTCCGCCACGACTCGTGGTTCGACGACGAGGTCTTCGCCGCCCTGCGGACCGGGGGCTGCGCGCTCTGCCTGGCAGACACGGATGAGGCCCCGCCGGACCTCGACCTGGTGCACACGGGGCCCATCGGCTATGTGCGACTCCGGCGCGCCAGCTACAGCGACGACGCATTGGCCGGGTGGGCCAGGCGGGTCAAGGACATGGGCTGGGAGCGGGCCTTCGTCTTCTTCAAGCACGAAGACGATGCCGGCGGCCCGCTCATGGCCGAACGGTTCCTCGCCTTGGTGGAGGCGGCCTGATGTCGCGCGCATTCGTCAATGAGGACGCCGGAGGCGAGCCGTCTCCGCGGCATCGCTACCCGCTCCCGGCGCGGGACGATCCAGGGTACGACGAGGCGGCGGCGCGGGCCCTGCTGAAGGGTGCCGACGTCGGCGACAAGTTGGGCGCCGAGGACGCCACCGGATACGTCTGGGGCGACCCGAAACTCAAGACGCACATCGAGCGTTTACTGGAGGAAGCCCTCGCCGACGGGGACGATCGCCTCGAGCAGCTGGCCGGTCGCTACCTGCGGCAGCTGAGGCCGTCCTGACTCGCGAGATCGCGCCCCGTTGCGACGGGCCTGTCCCCCTACCACAGTGACCATGCGATGCCAAAGACCACACGTAAGACCACTCGCTCCACCGCCACCCGTGGCCTCCCGTTTCGACCCGCGGCCTTCACGTTCTTTCGTGGTCTGAAGCGCAACAATCGCAAAGACTGGTTCGAAGACCATCGCGAGCAGTACGAGAACGAGATCCGGGGCCCGATGAAGGACCTCATCGAGGAGGTCGACGTGCGCCTGGCGCGGATCGCTCCCGAATTCGTCGGCGACCCCAAGCGTTCCATGTTTCGGATTCACCGGGATATTCGCTTCTCCAAGGACAAGTCGCCCTACAAGACGGCCGCCGGGGTGTGGTTCTATCACGCCGACGCGGGTCGGAAAGTTGGGCAGGACGCCGAGGGGGGTGGGGCCGGGATCTACTTTCACCTCGCCCCGGACGGGTGCTTTTCGGCTGGGGGGATCTGGATGCCAGCCGGGCCGGTCCTGCGCAAGGTGCGCGATGGGTTGGCCGAGGACCTGGACGGCTTTCAGGCGGCCATCGGTGGCAGCCGGTTCAAGCGTCGGTTCGGGATGCTGGATGAAGGGGCCATGCTCAAACGCATGCCCCGGGGGTTCGACGAGGACCACCCCGCCGCGCCGTGGCTGCGCTACAAGTCCTTCACGGTGCACCGGTCCCTCACCACGGCTCAGGTGCAGAGCGCCAAACTCCCGGACACCCTCTCGGGGGACGTCGAGGTGATGTTGCCGTTCCTGCGCTGGCTCAACGGGGCCGTGGGGTATCGACCCCGTTCGAAGCGGGTCTAGGGACCGCTGGCCGCGGGGCCGTCCAGCGCCTCGATGGTGGCCACCGAGGGTGGCACGTCGGCCAGGCGCCGGGCGGCCTCTTCGGCGCCTCGCAGGGCCCTGAGCACGTTGCCCCCGGCCACTTTGGCCAACTCCTCGTCGCTGTAACCCCGCCGCACCAGCTCGGCGAAGAGCGCCGGATAGGTCGACACGTCCTCCAGCCCGACCGGGCCGCGGTCGATGCCGTCATAGTCGCCGCCGATGCCGGCGTGATCGATGCCGGCCACCGCCTTGATGTGATCGATGTGGTCGGCCACCGTGGCAATCGACGCTTCTCCGTCGGGCGACAGGTAGTCCGGCACGAAGGTCACCATCACCACACCGCCATTATCCGGCAGCCGCCGCAGGACGTCATCGGGCACGTTGCGGGTCACATCCGCCAGCGCCCGGGCGGAGGAGTGGGAAAAGATGACCGGGGCCGTGGTCACGTCGAGCACATCGTGCATGGTCGCCGGGGCGACGTGCGACAGGTCGATCAACATCCCCAGGCGATTCATCTCCCGCACCACTGCCTCGCCGAACGCCGAGAGACCGTCATGCCGCGGCTCATCGGTCGCGGCATCCGCCCAATCGAGCGTTTTCCAGTGGGTGAGCGTCATATAGCGCGCTCCCAGGTCGTAGTACGCCCGAAGCACCCCCAGCGAGTTGGCAATGGCGTGGCCGCCTTCGAGGCCCAGGAGCGAGGCGATCTTCCCTGCGCCGAAGATCCGTTCGACGTCGTCGGCGGTCAGGGCCAGGCCGAAGGTCTCGGGGTAGGTCCGGATCACCTGGAGGGCGATGTCGATCTGTTCAAGCTGCACCCGGACGAACTCGTCCGGCTCGAGGTCGGCCGGAATGTAGACCGACCAGAACTGGCCCCCGACCATGCCGGCCCGTAGCCGCTCGATATCGGTATGGCCGGGGGCGCGGCGCGCGATGTCATACGCCAGGACGTCGTGCGGGGCGTCCGCGTACTCTCTGATGGCCCAGGGGAGGTCGTTGTGCCCGTCGATGAGCGGTGATGCTGCCAGCACCGCCTTGGCGCGTGCCAGTGCGGGGTCGTCCTGGGCAGCCGCGCTGCAGGCCGTGACCATGACGAGAGCAGCGACAACGAGAGGCCTGACGAGCATGGAGGTCTCCGAGGGAAGGTCGGGGGGTGACGATCAACGGTAACCGTAGCCGGATGGAATCCCAACCTTTTTT
>JBDHIK010000087.1:0-11409 GCA_039587475.1 Gemmatimonadota bacterium
AGCCGCCACGAGAGGTTCTACATCTAACGCAGGGTAGGAGATGTTTGCGACCATACGCAGCCGGATGATCCTCATCGCGATCCTGGTGCTGGGCAGCGTCTACAATCTGTTGCCACGCGACCAGACCATTCGAATCCGGACCGAGACCGGGGCCATGAAAGACACGGTGGTGAAGGTCATCCCGCCGAACAAGGGGCTCGATCTCAAGGGCGGTATGCACCTGGGCTTGGAGCTCGACGAATCCGAACGGGTCTCGACCGACAAGGCACGGGATATCGACCTGGCGCTCACGATCCTGCGCAAGCGGATCGACGAGTTCGGCGTTGCCGAGCCGCTGATTCAAAAGGTCGGCGATGAACGAATCGTGGTGGAACTGGCCGGCATCGACGACCCCAACCGCGCCAAGGCCATCGTCCAGCAGTCGGCCTTTCTCGAGTTCAAGATCACCGACGAGACCGGTGCTCTGGAGAACGCGCTCCCGGCGATGGATCGGGTGATCCGGCGTTTGGGTCTCGAGGTCGGCGGCACTGGCGCCGCCGAGCAGCCCGCCGCCGTTCAGGCCCTGCTCGGAGGCCGCGACACCACCGTCGCGGACTCTGCCGCCCAGGACAGCGTCGCCCAGGATAGCACCTCGCAGGATTCGACCATCCTCGATGACCCCTTGGTCGGGGGCACGTTGGCTGGCCTGATCTCACCCACCGGGTTCGTGCCGGGCGAGTACCTCGTGCCCGAAACGGCCTACCCGAGGGTCGACAGCCTGTTGCGGATTCCCGATGTCCGACGCGTGCTGCCGCGCGATCTCGACCTCCGGTGGAACTTCCAGCCCACCAGCGTGGGGGTGCAGAGCTACCGCTTCCTGTACGTGCTGGAGCGCGACGCCATCATGGATGGACAGCATCTGGTCGACGCCCAGGCCGGCCTGGATCAGATCACCAACGGGCCCATCGTCACCTTTGAGTTGGACCGGACCGGCGGACGGCGGTTTGGCCGGCAGACGCAGGCCCACGTGGGCGACTACATGGCCATTCTGCTGGACAACCGGGTGCAGGGACAGCCTCCGGTCATCCAGAGCCGCATCGATCGACGGGGCCAGATCACCCTCGACGGGCGGTCCATTCAGGAAGCGCGGGACCTGGCCCTGACCCTGAAGGCGGGTGCCCTCCCCATTCCCCTCAAGATCGTCGAGGAGGGGCAGGTGAGCGCCAGCCTGGGTGAGGACTCCAAGCGGGCCGGCATCATCGCCGGCATCGCAGGGACGGTGCTGGTCGTCTTGATCATGGTGACCTACTACCACGGCGCCGGCGTCCTCGCCATCGGGGCGCTTCTGTTCTACGTGCTGTTGACGATGGGAGGCCTGGCCGCCATCAACGCCACGCTCACGTTGCCCGGCCTGGCCGGGCTGGTGCTGTCGATCGGCATCGCGGTGGACGCCAACGTGCTCATCTTCGAACGCATTCGCGAGGAGCTGGCGGTGGGCAAGACGGTGCGCCTCGCGATTCAGGAGGGCTTTGACCACGCCATGAGCGCCATCATCGACTCCAACGTCAGTACCATCCTGACGGCCATGTTCCTGTTCCAGTTCGGCACCGGCCCGGTGAAGGGCTTCGCCGTCACGCTCATCATGGGCATCATCGCTTCCATGGTGACCGCCATCTTCGTGACCCGCACGTTCTTCATGGTCTGGCTGGATCGCCGGCCCGCGATGAAGACGCTGAGCATCTGACCATGAGACTGTTTGCCAACGCGAGTATCGATTTCCTTGGCGCCCGGGGCATTGCCTACTGGGTGTCTCTCCTCGTGATCCTGTCCGGACTCATCCTGATCCCGGTGCTCGGCGTGAACTACAGCGTCGAATTCACCGGCGGCACGATGATGAGGGTCCGCACCCAGGCCCCGGGTGACATCGCGGCCATCCGCGGGAGTCTGGCGGCGCAGGGTATCCCCAGCGCCGAAATCACCGCGTTCGGGGGGGACACCGATTTCATCATCCGGGCCCGGGTCGCCGCCGAGGGGTCCGATGAGAACGACACCCAGGTCACCGTGCGCGCCGTGAGCGCCGCCCTGGACGAAGCCGTCGGCGCGGGCCAGTACGAAGTCCGGGACGCGGAAGCGGTGAGCCCCAAGGTCGGCGGGGAACTGCGACAGAAGGCGTTCTTTGCCATCCTGTTGTCATTTGTCGCCGTGCTGTTCTACCTCTGGTACCGGTTCGAGTGGCGCTTCGGGGCCGCGGCCGTCGCGGCGACGGTCCACGATATTCTGGCCACGGTCGCGTTCATCGCCGTCACACGGGTCGAGGTGAGCCTGTTCGTGGTCGGGGCGCTGTTGTCGGTGGTCGGGTACTCCCTCAACGACACCATCGTCATCTTCGATCGAGTCCGGGAGAACCTGCGGCGCTCCAAACGGGACGATTTCATCGGGCTCCTCAACGTCTCGATCAACGAGACCCTGCCGCGCACGGCGCTGACCAGCGGGACCTCGATCGCGGTGCTGCTGTCGTTGGCGCTCCTGGGGGGCGAAGTGGTCCGGCCGTTCGCCCTGGTGATGCTGTTCGGCGTGATCGTCGGCACCTACTCGTCCATCTTCATCGCTTCCCCGGTGCTGCTGGCCATCGAACGACGCTGGCCCGGCGCCCAGGTGCGCGGGGTGCGTTCCGGGCCTACCGCCCAGACCAACAAGCGAAAGCGGCCCCAACCGGTCGGTTGAGTCGTGCTGGTCGATAGCCACTGCCACCTCGGGGATCGGGCGTTCGATGAGGACCGCGCCGAGGTGGTCAGCCGGGCCTGGCAGGCAGGCCTGGGACGCATCCTGGTCATCGGTGAGTCGCGCGGGGCCACGGACATCGCGTTCACCCTTGCCGAGAACGATCCCCGGATCTCGGTCGCCGTGGGGCTCCACCCGCACGAGGCCAGCCAGTGGACCCCGGACGTGGCCGCGTGGCTCCGAACGCTGGCCCCCCGACCGGCCATGGTGGCGCTGGGAGAGATCGGCCTCGACTACCACTACGACCACTCACCTCGCGAGCAGCAGTGGCGTGCCTTCGATGACCAGCTGGCCCTGGCCACCGAACTGCAATTGCCCGCCGTGATCCACGCCCGGGAAGCCGACGACGACATCGCCGCCATGCTCCGGAACCACCCCGATGCGACCGTGGTGATGCACTCGTTCAGCAGCGGCATGGAACTCTGGCGCACGGCCATCGAGCTGGACCACTACATCTCGTTCAGCGGCATGGTCACCTTCCGGAACTGGACCCTGCAGGATGCCGTGCGGAACACCCCGATCGATCGATTGCTGGTGGAGACCGACGCTCCCTATCTGGCGCCGGTCCCCAGGCGCGGCAAGCGGAACGAGCCGGCCTACGTCCGCCACGTGGCCGATCAGGTGGCCGTGCTCCGCGGCGTCACGCCCGAGGAGATCATCACGCGCACCGGCGCCAACGCTTCCCGCCTGTTTGGCTGGCCGTCCCTTCTCACGTCCCCGATTGTCGATTACCCTTAGCGGACTCTTTTCCCGTCGATTGCTCAGGAGCGCATCTTGTCCACGGTTCCCTCTGATATTGCCATCGCCCAGGCCGCCACCCTTCGCCCCATCGTCGACGTCGCCGCCGACCTGGGACTGAGCCCGGACGACATTCTCCCCTACGGGCATCACAAGGCCAAGATCACCCTTCGGGCGGTCGCCGGCCGTGAGTCGAAGGGCCGCCTGGTCCTGGTGACCGGCATCAGTCCCACCCCAGCCGGGGAAGGGAAATCGACCTGCACCGTCGGGGTGGCCCAGGCCCTCCGGAAACTCGGCAAGGACGTCCTGGTTGCCTTGCGGGAACCGTCCCTGGGGCCGGTGTTCGGCATCAAGGGCGGGGCAGCCGGTGGGGGCTATGCCCAGATCGTGCCGATGGAAGAGATCAACCTGCACTTCAATGGCGACTTCCACGCCATCACCTCGGCGCACAATCTGCTGTCCGCCATGCTCGACAGTCACATCCACCACGGCAACGAGCTGGGTCTGGACCAGCGGCGCATCAGTTGGCCCAGGACGATGGACATGAACGACCGGGCTCTCCGTCATGTGGTCGTCGGCCTCGGCGGGATGAACGGTGGTCCGACGCGCGAGGACCACTTCGTGATCGTCCCCGGCAGCGAAGTCATGGCCATCCTGTGTCTGGCGACCGATCGGGCCGATCTCGAGCGGCGCCTGGGGAACATCGTCGTGGGCCTGAGACGGGACCGGAGTCCGGTCACGGCCCGCGACCTCAAGGCCGATGGCGCCATGGCGCTGCTGCTCAAGGACGCGCTGATGCCCAACCTGGTGCAGACCCTCGAGGGCGGCCCGGCGCTGGTGCATGGCGGTCCCTTCGCCAACATCGCCCACGGCTGTAATACGCTGATGGCCACCAAACTCGGATTGTCCCTGGCCGACATCGTCTTGACCGAAGCGGGGTTCGGGGCCGACCTCGGCGCAGAGAAGTTCTTCGACATCAAGTGCCGGGCCGGTGGCCTCAAGCCCGAAGCCGCCATCGTCACGGCCACGGTGCGGGCCCTCAAGATGAACGGCGGTGTCGCCAAGGCCGACCTCACCACACCCAACCTCGAAGCGCTGCAGCGCGGCCTGGAGAACCTCGAAGCCCACGTCCGGAACGTTCAGAAGTTCGGTGTCCCCGTCATCGTATCGCTCAACCGGTTTACCAGTGATTCGGAGGAAGAGCTCAGCGCCGTCCTGGAGTTTTCCAGGGGGCTTGGTGTCCGGGTCGCACTGGGTGAGTTCTGGGCCAAGGGCGGTGAGGGTGGCGTGGCCGTCGCCGAGGAGCTCCTGGCACAGTTGGACGAGGGTGGTGCCGATTTCGCTCCGCTCTACGATGCCGCCGCTCCGATCACCGAGAAGATCGAGACCATTGCCCGGGAGATCTACGGTGCGGACGGTGTGGACTTCCAGCCCCGTGCACTCACCCGGATCGGGATCTGTGATGCCATCGGGATGGGGCAGACGCCGGTGTGCATTGCCAAGACCCAGTATTCGTTCAGTGACGACGCCATGAAGCTGGGCCGACCCAAGGGATTTCGCATCACCATCCGGGACGTGTACCCTTCGGCGGGCGCCGGGTTCGTCGTTGCGCTGGCGGGCGACATCATGACCATGCCGGGCCTGGGCAAGACCCCGGCAGCGCAGAACATGCGGCTGCAAGAGGACGGCACCATCGAAGGGTTGTTCTAATGGAATTCGTCAGCACCGAGAAAGCACCACAGGCCATCGGGCCGTACAGCCAGGGCACCATCCACGGCGATCTGGTCTTTTCCGCCGGTCAGGTGGCGCTCGATCCTGCCACCGGGGTGTTGGTGGAGGGCGACGTTCGGGCCCAGACCACCCAGGTCATGGCCAACCTCTCGGCCGTGCTCGCGCAGGCCGGCTCCTCGCTGTCCCACGTGATCAAGACCACGGTATTCTTGACGGACATGGCCGATTTTCAGGCCATGAACGAGGTCTATGCCGAGGCATTCGGGGACCACAAGCCCGCGCGCTCGACGGTCGCGGTCGCCGGCTTGCCCCTTGGGGCTCGCGTCGAGATCGAGGTCGTCGCCGCGCGCTAGGCGGCCCGGCGAGGGGGCGGAACGGGCCTGGTGGCTCGGCCGGTCTTCAAAACCGTGACAGAGAAGCCTTCGGCACGCTCTGGTGGGTTCGATTCCCACACGCTCCCGCCACCTGTTTCCGTCAGCGCGGGTCCTGTACCATGCGCCCACTCCTGATCGTCAATCCTGCCGCGGGTCACGGACGCGGTGCCAGGCAGGCCGACCGTGCCGCTCGCGAGGCAGCCGCACGGTGGCCGACCGTGGAAATGGTCAGAACAGCGGCACCCGGCGACGCGACCGAGACCGCCAAACGCGCCGCCACCGAAGGCTGGGATGCCATCCTGGTCCTGGGTGGCGACGGGACGGTCCACGAGGTGGCCAACGGGCTCATTGCGGCGGGTACGAACGACCCGCCGGCCGTCGGCGTCCTTCCGATCGGCACCGGCAACGACTTCGCGCGCATGACGGGGACCCGTGGCCTGAATGTGCCTCGGGCGGTCACCGCGTTGGCGGCGGGCCGGGTGGTGCGGATCGACGTCGGTGTGGCGTGGGACGAGGTGTTCGTGAACAGCCTGGGAATCGGATTGGCGGCCGAGGCGGCCTTCCGGGTGAACCGGATGCAGCATTTCGGAGGGGTGGCGGCGTATCTTCTGGGAGTGGTCCAGACGATGTGGAGCTACCAGCCCCAGGAAACGACGGTCCAGGCAGAGGGGCTGACCGTCACCGGGCCGCTCCTGGCACTGGAAGTGGTGAATGGGCTGACATCCGGTGGCGGGTTCCGGTTGGCGCCGGCGTCTCGGCCGGACGACGGACTGCTGGACTACTGCCTCATCGAACCCCTGGGGAAGGTCGGCATGATGACCAAGCTGCCCAAGGCCATTCGAGGGACTCATGGCGCCGAGCCGGAAGTCACGTTGGGCCGGACGACGCAGCTGACCATACGGAGCGGGGTACCACTGCGGGCCCATCTGGACGGGGAGTGCCGGGATCCCGGGGAGACCACCATGACGGTCACGATACGCCCAGCGGCCCTTCGCGCCCTCGTGGCGCCGGGAAGCCTGCTCCCGACATGAGGTCGCTGATTGCGCCTGCGGTGCTGGCGGCTGCGCTGGCCGGCGTGACGGTCCGCGCCGCGGCGCAGGAACTCACCCCGGCGCCCGGCGCCGTCGACGATCCTCTGCGACCTGAGGGCGTGGCGACCGTGATCGTGCCGGACGACCAGCGGCCGGTATCGCCGATGGGTGCGTTCTGGCGGTCATTGCTGATCCCGGGATGGGGCCAGGCCAAGCTCAATCGCAAACTCACCGGCGCGCTCTTCATCGGCTTCGAAGGGATTGCCATCGGCATGGTCGTGAAGACCACCCACCAGCTGGAGTACGTGAAGGCCACCGGCAGTGAGTCGTCGATCGAGTCGAAGGAAGCCGAACAGGAGGACTGGCTCACGCTGCTGGTCTTCAATCACTTGTTGTCGGGCGTTGAAGCATTCGTCGCCGCTCACCTGTGGAACTTCCCGGACGATCTCCGTCTGGAAGCCATTCCCGGCGAGTATGGTGCCCAGATCACCGTCCCGGTCCGGCTGCCATGAGTAACGCGCCCATCGGCATCTTCGATTCCGGCATCGGCGGGCTGACCGTCACGCGCGCCATCTTTCAACACCTTCCTGCGGAGACCACGATCTACTTCGGTGACACCGCCCGGGTCCCCTACGGGCCCAAGTCTCCGGAGACGGTGTGTCGCTACAGCGCCGAGATTCTCGACTGGTTGCTCAGCGAAGGCGTGAAGGCGGTCGTGGTGGCCTGCAATACCAGCTCGGCCCATGCGCTACCGTCCCTGATCGCGGCGTCCCCGGTTCCAGTCCTTGGCGTCATCGGCCCCGGGGCGCGCGCCGCGTGCCGGGCCACGAGAGGTGGTGTCATCGGGGTGATCGGAACGGCCGGAACCGTCCGCTCGAACGCCTATCACGATGCCATTCGAGACATGCTTCCGGCGGCGCGGGTGGAGCAGACGGCCTGTCCGCTCTTCGTGCCTCTGGTCGAGGAGGGCTGGTTCGAACACCAGGCCACGCGATTGGCTGCGCAGGAATACCTCGGCCCGATGGTGGAACATGGTCTCGACACCCTGGTGCTCGGGTGCACGCACTATCCTCTGCTCAAACAGGTGCTGCACGAGGTCGCCGGCCCCGAGGTGGTCCTGATCGATAGCGCCGAGGAGACCGCGCACGCGCTGCAGGAGCTGTTGACGGCCGAGGGCCTCAATGCCCCAACGGGGACTGTCGGGACACACCGGTTTGCCGTGAGTGACGACGAACAGCGGTTTCTGGAAGTGGGAGCGCGCTTCGTGGGGGAGAAGCTGCGAGACGTCGAACTGGTGGCGTTGGGCTAGCGATAGGTTTCCAGCGAGGCGGTGTCGGCGGTGACCACGGCGTATCGGTGGCCGTCGAACCATGCCCCCGGATTCACGTAAAAGCGACCGGGGAAGGGCTCCACCAGCGCCGCGCGGTGCGTGTGCCCCATGATGATGCCGGCCAGCCCGGGATCTTGCTGCATGCGGTCGGTCGCCCAGGCCTGTTGCCGGGCCGCCACCCGGTCCAGGATGCTCTGGTCTCGCACCGTGTACCCCAGGCCCTTGCTCATCTTGTCGACGAACCAGAACCCCAGGTCCGGGTGCAGTGCTCGCCACAGGGCGATGGTGACCGGATTGCGGGTGATGCGGTGCATCAGGTCGGCGGACCAATGCTCTTCGGTCACGCCGTCGCCATGGATGGCGAGAAAGTCCCGGGATCCAATCGTCAGGCGGGTTTCCAGCGTGGCGAACGTAATGTTCAGGTCTTCCTGCCAGAAACCGTCTCCCCACCGGTCATGGTTGCCCCCGGTGACGACCACCGGCATCCGTTTCCGGAGGGCGCCCAGGGCGGCGGCCACCGTGAATCCTTCCCTGGGAATGACCCGGCGGTAGGAGAACCAGAAATCGAACAGGTCGCCGTTGACGAGGAGCGCGTCGCCCCGGCTGGGAGCGCTCTCCAGAAAATCGAGAAACGATTCCTGGATCTGCGGGTCTACCGCCCCGAGATGGGCGTCCGAGACGACGAGGAGTTGTTCACCAAGCACGAAGGCCAAGTTACCGACCCCGGGGCAGTCGGTGCAAGCGCTTGCGGTGTTTGACTTTCCGCCGTGCGTACGGCAAACTTTCGTGTGGCCGGGCCGTTGCCGGGCCGTTGGTGCACCCGTCTCAACGAGGAACAGCCGTGAGCCCTGCCGCCACGTCCGCGGAAGAGCCTTCGACCACGGGGCAGGTCATCCACCAGGTCCACCACCGGGTCAACTACTCGGAGGTCGACCAGATGGGGGTGGCCTATCACGCCCGGTACCTGGTCTGGCTGGACATGGCTCGGACCGAGTACCTGAGGTTTCAGGGCATGACGTACCGCGAATTCGAGGAACGAGGCTACCGATTGGCGGTGGGCGAAGTGAAGATCCGCTACCGGTTGCCGGCCCGCTACGATGATCCGGTTCGGGTCCGGTGCTGGGTCGAGGACGCGGGCTCCCGGCGCGTGACGTTCGGCTATGCCGTGGAGCATGCCGATGAGGACGTCCTGTTGGCCACGGCCACGACGGTCATGCTCAGCCTGGACGAGCATTTTTCCTTTGCGGCCATGCCGGCAGACGTGCGACGCCTTCTGGTGCCTGCCCGGGCGCCGGTGAAGCTGTAACCGAGGCATGATCAGCATCCGCCCCGTCGCCACACTCCTGACCCTGGCCGGTGTCCTCCTGGCCACACCAGCCACATTGCCCGGACAGGACATCGAGGTTCTGGCTCTGATTCTCGAGGCCGAGGACAGTCGGCGCTGGGACGCACCGCTGTTCGAATCGAGTATCAACCATCCGGCGCCTTTGGTGCGGCGGACGGCGGCGATGGCGATTGGCCGGATCGGGGACTGGCGGGGTACCCCCCTGTTGCAGGCCGCCCTCCTCGACCCGGACACCACTGTGCAGACGGCGGTCATCTTCGGCCTCGGCCTTCTCGAGGATCCTCAGGCGGTGCCGGACCTGATCGAGAGATTGCGGGCCCAGCCCGCCATCAGCGCCGTGCCCGCTGCCGAGGCGATTACCTCGCTTGCGAGGATCGGTGGCTCGGAGGCTGCCGCCTTCATCAGGACCGTTATCGACGGCTCGTCTCTGGCCACCACCGAGAACCCCGAGGATCTGTTGCGGCAGGCCCTGACCGACGTGTGGTGGCTTGGAGATGAAGCGCCCGTCACCGCCCTGGCGCCCTATGCGGATGGGGGCACGGAGGATCTCCGGTCGCGGGCGCTGTACAGTCTCTGGCGCCTGGAGGATCCCACGGCGGGATCCACGTTCCTGAGAGCCCTGGGGGACCGCTCGCCCTCGATCCGGGCCATCGCGGCTGGAGTACTCACCAGTCGCTACGCGGCAGACGCCGGCATGGAGTCGGGGACCGCGACCGACCTCCTCATGGGTGCCGTCAGCGACGAGAACGCCCGGGTCCGGGTCAACGCCCTCAGGGCACTTGGGACCTATCGGGACCCGGCCACGGCCCCGGCCGTGATCGTGGCCCTCGACGACCCGGATTTCAACGTCCAGGTCCAGGCGGCGTGGGCGCTTGGGTTGATTGGTGGTCCGACCGCGGGGCCGGAACTGTCCCGGGTGCTGTTGGCGGACAGGAACTTTGCGCTGGGTCGCGAGGCGCTCATCGGGCTGGCCCGTTCCGACAGCGCCGCCTTCGTTGCGGCCGCCGGGTCATGGTCCGGGAGCGGGGACTGGCGTCGGCGCGCGGCCGCCGCGGAGGGGTGGGAGCGGGTGGCCCCGGGACCGGCGGAAGGAAAACCTCGGTTCCTGCTGGACTCCGATGCGCGTGTGGTCGCCTCGTCACTGCGCGCCTGGGTCCGGTTCGGGGATGGGGCGGACCCGGCGCTCCTGGCGGAAGCCCGCCGGTTGTCGAGCAGTCCCGATGCGGTCGTGCGGACGGCCGCCGCCCAGGCGCTCGGCAGTGCTGCCGATCCGGAAGACGTCGGTCGGCTCGCCACGATGTTCACGCTGGCGGAACGTGATTCCTTCCCGGACGCTTCCTGGGCGGCTCTCGATGCCCTCCTGACGGTTGCCGAGACCTCCCAGGAGGGCGAATCCGCCGTGTTGCTCGAGTTTCTGGGACGGTCCCGGCGCCCGGAGAACTATCTGGTGCGGGGGTGGGCCGAGGACAACTGGCCGGCGGCTTTCGCCAGGTGGGGACCGGCGTACCCGATCGAAACGGAGCTGTCTCTCCAGGACTACCGTGCAGTTGCGGAGCGCTTCCTCGTCAACCAAGGTGAGGCCTATCCGCACGTCCTGGTCGAAACGGAGAATGCCGGGATTCTGGAGCTGGAGCTGTTCGGCCCGGACGCGCCGCTGACCGTGCAACGGTTCCTGGCGCTGGTGGATCGTCAGTTCTTCAACGGCCTGACCTGGCACCGGGTGGTGCCGGATTATGTGGTGCAGACCGGAGACCCGCGCGGTGACGGCTGGGGTGTCGCCCCGGGGGCGGTACGAGACGAGATCAATCGGCGTGATTTTAGGTCTCGGACGGTCGGTATGGCGACGTCCGGGCCAGACACGGGTTCCAGCCAATGGTTCATCACACTCAGCCCGCAGCAGAGACTCGACGGGTCCTACACCGCGTTCGGGCGGATCGTGGGCCAGTCTCCAGGGTTGCCACGGATCACCGAGGGAGACCGGATCCGCACCATCCGCCGATGACGGTCCCGCGCGGGCTCCGGTGGCTGGGGCTGCTGGCGCTGATCTGTGCCGGCGCCACACCGGGCCAGGCCCAGTTCTTCAGTTTCGGACAGAACAAG
>JBDHIK010000088.1:0-11342 GCA_039587475.1 Gemmatimonadota bacterium
CGACATGCGGCCGCGCGAACCAACGGAGAAGGTGGTCGGCTGGGAGCGCTGGTCGAACCTCTCGAGCCGCACTTCCGGCATCGGCCTCCTCCTACCGGAGGTGAATGGCCCCCGCGATGTCGCTGCACCGGAGCCCGTCTCCGGTCACCCGCTCGGCTCCCGAGACGAAGATCACCTGGTCCCCCGACAGGCCCGTGCCCTCGACGCCTGCGTCCAGCGAGAGAGTGATGGAGTAGGGAAAGGGTTGCTGGGGCGCTTCGATCGTGACCCCGGACGCTCCGGTAGGCGTCCATTCGAGCAGGCTGAAGATGTCGCTCTCTGGGCGAAAGACGCGCCCGGCCTCCACGTGGGTCAGGATGCAGCCGTTCGCCACGGTTAGCCCGTCCGGGTCGACGAGGTCCAGCGCCACACGTTGTTCTGAGGGCACGGAATCCAGATCCAGAGGTTCTGTGGACAGCACCAGCTCGGCCACGGTATAGGCGAGCGCCTCGCGATTCGTTTCGTCGCACTGCTCGAAGCACAACCACAGGTCGTAGGTGCCCTCCTGTGCAGCGGCCGGAGCAGCGGTGAGCAGGGCGAGCAGTCCGATCGTTGCGACGACGCTTCTGGGCGGCACGGTCATCCTCCTGGCGCTGAGAGTGGTCCACTCCGGTTGGATGGACCGCCGTGGGGAATGGTTGCAGTGCGACCGACCGGAGCCGCGCGTTGGCCTTCGGTGGGGCAAGCCCCTGCGCTCAGGCGCCCGCCTTCGCGATGAGCATTCCCCGGCCGATGAGGCCGTCCGGATCGTGCGCGACCGAGTCGAAGCCCGCCCGGGCAAAGGCGTCCAGGAGTTCGGCGGTTTCGAAGAGGCCGAGTTCGTGGTGTTCGGTGCGGTGCTCGATGCCGGCGCTCGTCCCGATGAGGTAGTGAAACTCCAGTCGCGAGAGGCGCCCCTCCACGGTGGCGTGGCTCATCCGGACGACGTGCCCGTCAGGGGTCTCACCCGAGTGCACGTGGACGCGCCCCGGTGACCACCCACCAGGAGGAAACCATGGCTCGACCAGCGCAACGCCGCCTGGTGACAGGTGATGCAAGAAACAACGGGCGGCGGACTCGACCTGGGAGAGCTCCGTCAGGTACCCGATCGAGCTGAAAAGGCAGAGGATGGCATCGAATTCAGCGTGCAGGCTGAAGTCCGCCATGTGGCCTTGCCAGAACTGGGCGGACGGGAGTTTGGCGCGCGCCAGTTCCACGAAGGCAGGCTCGAGGTCGAGCCCCGACACCTGGTACCCGTACTGGTTGCAGAGGCGGAGGGCATGCTCGCCCGTGCCGCACCCGACGTCCAGGATCGTCCTCGCGTCGGGAGCCACCTCCAGGAGCAGTTGCGCGATGCGCGCAGCCTCCGAATCGTAGTCCTTGAACGTGCTATAGATCGCATCGTAGAGCTCTGGCGTCTCCGAGAACATCCGGCCCCCCACGCATCGCGAGTCAGACTTCACCGCCTGCCGTTACAGTACCGAGCCTACCAGATCTTACGGCTCAGGAGCATCCGGGGCCATACGGCCGTGCCGCAAGCCCTCCGTTGGAGAGCAAGGACCTCCTCCGGTAGCGGTGATGGTCCAGGCTACGCTACCAGGCGTCCGGCCGCCAGCATGAAGACCATGAGTCCAGCTGCGCTCACCGTTCGTATGTGGCGACCACCGTGGTGGCCGCCACCGAGGGTTCGAAGAGGCGATCCTTGATCTCGAGGTACGCTGGGTGTGAGAAGAAGGCCTCCTTGGCGTCCTCGTCGGGGAACCGAATCGTGAACACGCGATTGATGGGCGTGTCGCTCTCCGACTTGAGAACTTCGGATACTCTCAGGTCATACCCGAAGCCACCACCGCACCGGGACAGCAGAGGAGTCATTTCCTCACGGTATGCCTGGTATCTTCCGTCATCCACAACATGCAACGCTACCAGCATTTCCAGAGCCATGATGCCTCGCTTCCGTGGTCGCGGGTGCTGGCGGCGTGCTCATGAGACGCCCGCAGAGTGGTGTGGTGGCCGCCACCACACGGCTCGCCGGGAGCAATCGCTTGTTGGGCCGCACCGCGCAGCGCTTCACCGCGCCCCCGCCGCTGCGATCATCGAGAGGATGTGCTCAATCACGATTTCCGGTCGGTCGTGGTGGACCATGTGACCGCTACCCTCGGCGACCGCTAGGCGAGCGTGCAGCGAGAGAGCCAGCCATTCGCGAGAGCTCTCGATCCAGAGCTCTCGGTGAGCCGACGGGCTACCGAGATCGCCGAAGTGCTGGGAGTCGGCGACGACCACGACGAGCAGGAGCTCGTCGGGAAAGTCAGCGAAATTCCACTCGGAGGGCGGCTGGGCGCCCTCCCGTTCGAGGCGCACGACCCCCGGGGCGGTGGCCAGGCCCTCGAGCAGGACACGTTCGCGCTCGGCACGCTCTTCGGAGGTCAGGAGCGTCAGGCGCTTCTGTTCGAAGCCCGGCGGTGGCGTATCGAGGATCACGACGCCGGCGACCTCATCGGGGTACAGCGTCGCGTAGCGAAGCACGTGGACTCCCCCCATCGAGTGGCCGACGAGCACCACCGGACCCGAGACGCCCAGCGCTTCCAGCACGTCGCGAAGCTCATGGGCGATCTGGGTAGGTGTCCGAGGGGACTGACTGGGTGGGCTCTCGCCCAGCCCCGGGCGGTCGAACGTCACGACCCGGGCTGACGACGTCAGTCGAGGCCGGAGCGAACTCCAGGTCCGAGACGTCTGGCCGGCACCCGCTGCGAGGACCACCGTGACCGGGCCCGTGCCAAGCGAGCAGGCATACATGACGCCCGTCTCCAGCGGGAACAGGTCGCACGGCTCCTGAGCCGAAGCGGACAGAGGCACCCACAGAGCAGGTAAGAGACATGCCCACGTGCGAACGTTCAGTTGCTGGCTCCTTGCTGGGCTGAGCCGCTGCCGTGGTCGGCTTTGCCGCGGAAACCGTAGCTACCCGACCGTGAGCACGATCGAGCCCAGGCGCTCCTCAGTTTCGACGCGCCGGTGAGCTTCCGCAACCTGACCCATGGGGAAGGTCTGATCAACCGTAGCGGTCACCATCCCCTGTTCGATCATCGCTGTCAGGTCGCGCAACTCTTCCGGTTTCTCTCGGGCGAAGGCGAAGATGGCTTTCTTGCCGGACCTGGTCAGTGGTAACACCGACCGCAACATGTCCGACAGCTTGGGGTTGGCCGTCAGGTAGCGACCGCCCGGTGCCAACGCAGCCATGCAAGACGAGAAGGACCTCCGAGCGACCATGTTGAAGACCACGTCGTAGGCGTCTTTGCTTGCTGCGAAATCGTCAGTTGCGTAGTCGATGAACCGGTCGGCCCCCAGGCGACGCAGCGTCGCTTCTTTGTGCGCGCCATCGACGGCAGTGACCTCCGCGCCCATCGCTTTGGCAATCTGTACGGCAAAGGTGCCGATGCTCCCGCCGGCGCCGTTGATGAGCACCCTGTCGCCGGTCCGGATATCGGCCAAACGCATGAAGTGCAATGCGTTCAATCCGCCAAGCGGTACGGCGGCGGCTTCTGGGAAGCTCATGTTGGTCGGTTTTGGAACGACGGTGTAGCTGGCGGGTACGCAGAGCAACTCGCCGTACGCGCCGAACCGGAGCTGCGACGAGCCGTACACGGCATCGCCCGGCGTGAATGTCGTCACCCCACCGCCGACCTCCTCGACCTCGCCGGAGAAGTAGCCGCCGAGGATCGGCCGTCTGGGCCGAAACACCCCCAAGCCCAAGCGCAGCGGTAGCCAGAACCACTTGACGGGGAATCGGAAGCTACGCAGTTCACAGTCGGACTTGGTGACCTCGGCCGCGCGGACACGGATCAGGATCTCGTCGTGCTTCGGTGTCGGATCATCGACATCCGCAAGCTGCAGGACATCGGGTGCGCCGTATGCTCTGTAGACGATCGCCTTCATACGAGCCCCGTTGCGTTCATGCTGATGCTGCGGCGACCGACCGATGATCTGCTCAATGACTGGGCTGCTCGGCATATCCCTTCGTCGGCAGGCCCGAAGTCACGGACAACGGCAACGCCGTCGGAGCGATCCCACCATCCTCCTACTCGCAAGCTACGCCGCCTGCATAACGGTTCCGCTCCATCGCGTGGTTCTGCCGCTCTCCTTGTTGCCCGGCCAGCGCATCAGCCATCTCCGGCGCGGTGTTCGCGAACGGCACGCCGCATGAACGACCGTGCCGTCGTATACTGTCGGACCGTGTTCAAGGAAATCCAACGCCGAATCGGATATCCGCCGGCACCGGGAAATACCCCCGTGTCCAGAAGCTCATGATCGCTCAGGTCATCGACGAGCTTGAGGACCTCCGCAAAGCCCTTGTCCAGTCGCTTGCGGACTGAGGCGTAGGACTCTCGCCTGGCACGTAGTGCGATATCATCATTCAGCCGTGGTGTTTCCTTCCATCGGTAGCCTGGTGCCGGCGTGATTGGCGAGCCACCCGCGCGCCACTCGACAACCCACGCGACCACCGTCTCGGTCCACCACGCCCTGACCGCGAGAAGTTCCTTGACGGTCCAATCGTCAATGCAGCGCAGGGACCCGGCCCGAGGACCACCGTGTTCGATCTCCGACCGCAACTTTCCGTAGGACGCATCGAGTTGCGCCAATAGCTCCGCCCTGGTCTCCGGAATCGACATCTTCCCATTCCACTCTCATACAAGAGCGGCATAACGTCTTGCCGTTGAACTGCTGGCCGAACATCGGACACCCCGAAATGAACGGCCGGGCCTACCTGAGTTAGCGCTACTCATGAACCTAGGCCCACGGGGCCCACTGTTCCAACGGCGTGTTCAATAGACCGTGCTGGCATTGGTGCCGGGCCAAGCTGGCCGACTCCTACGAAGGACCATACCGTCAGTTCGGGGGCTCATACGGGTCCGGCGTGCCCGTCGGAACGGGCGGGAACGCCCGTAAGGAACCAATGTGCTCCTCGAGCTGTGGCAGCGCTGCCCTCAGCACCCAGGTGTTGGGGAAGAGCACGTTGTCAAGTTCCTGCGGGTCGGCCAGGAGATTATACAGACGGGGCATCGAGTACGAGGCCAAGGCGGCCGACCAGTCCTCTTGCTCACTGAAGTGAACCTTCCAGTTCCGCCACTTCACGCCGAAAACGTCGTTACCCATGTAGACGACGAAGCCTTCTCGTCCTGAGCGCTCGGCCTCACCCTGAAGAAAGCCCGACACGTCGATTCCGTCGACAGGTCGATCGTCGGGAACGCTGCCACCCGCTATCGCGGCGAACGTCGGGAAAAGATCCATCGCGTGCACGATCTCGTCACTCGATCGGCCTGCCGGGATCCGACTGGGCCACCTGGCCGCGAATGGGACACGCAGTGCCCCCTCGAAGCCCGTAAACAGCGTACCCCGCCATGGGCCGGACGAGCCGTGCAAAGCCGTCTCGACGGTCATGTTGTTGTTCTGTGTGCGAACACCCTCAGGGCCGTTGTCTGCCGTGAAGATGAACAGGGTGTTCTCTGCGACGCCGAGCTGGTCCAGCGCGTCTAGAAGTTCTCCCGTGTAACTGTCGATCTGCATGAGCAGGTCGGCCCAGAGCCCGTTGCCGGATCGCCCCGCGAAGTCCGGGTGCGGCATGGTGGGGAAGTGCGTCGCGGTGTACGGCAGGTAGACGAAGAAGGGGGTCCCTGATTGGGCCTGACGGGTCATGAAGTCGATCGCCCGATCCGTGAGCTCGCGGTCGATGAGGGGCCGGTATTCGAGATCGTAGACGCGCGCCCGCTCAGGCGGAGATCCTTTGGTGCCCTCCATCACGTATCCATCGGCGATCCCACTCTCCGCGAAGCCCTGCAGCGATGTCCATGCAGACTCGTCGGTCGTGTTCGGAATCCCGTACCATTCGTCGAAGCCCTGGTCGGTGGGGAAACGTCCCTCGGTCCGGCCGAGATGCCACTTCCCGTACATACCGGTGGCGTACCCGGCCTCCGCCAGCATCTCGGCCATCGTGACCTCCCACTGCACCAGCCCGTAGACGCCCTCGCCGAGCGGAACGGTTCCGTTCCCACTTCGAATGGCGTAGCGGCCCGTCATCAACGCCGAGCGTGAAGGGGTGCACTGAACCTCGACGTTGAAGTTTGTGAGTCGGAGTCCCTCCCGGGCGACTTGATCGATGCGGGGAGTCTCAGCGCCACGCGTGATGCCACCTCCGTTGAAACCTGGTTCACCCCAGCCGAAGTTGTCCATGAACACGAGGACGATGTTAGGCTGGTCTTGACCGAGTACGTCAGAGGGTGCCAGCCCGAATACCATCACCAGGGCAAGCACGGTTGCGAATCGTGTACTGGGCATCATGTACTCCTTACCAAAGGGCATGGCAATCAGTCATTGTTGCTGCACGGGGGTTCGATTTCCGGGCAATCTAACGTCTTGCCGTTGAACTGCGGGCCGTGCATCGGACATGCCGAAACAAGGCCGAGCCTACCTGCACTGACGATCTCATCGACGGCCAGGGCAAGACCCACCTGTTGGCGGAGTTTTCCTGGCTGTGGAACAAGCAAACCGGTGAATGGCTTGGGGTGAGGAGTGCCCGGGTCCACCTTGGACCAGATCCCAGGTTCTAATCGGCGCATCAGGCACCTGTGGCGTTTTCCGGGGTGGCCAGGGCTCGTCCCGGGCGGCCCCGGGTAACGCGCTGAGCCACAAGGCGCGGGCCTACCGTCATGGCGTTGTGCGGCGGCCTCCTCGTGAGGCCATCGTGATCAACGGCCAGCCCTACCTATTCTGACAATATTGCTGGGACCTAGGGCCACAAGCGGCCTCCGCACCAACGGCTTGTTAGGTCCGCAACCTAGAACATCGATAGCCACGGGGAATTGATCACATGCAGCACCCCTAAGACAGCGGCTACTCCCCACACCCGTCCTCCAAAAGTGCCGTGGAAACGAGACCTCCTCCAGTAGTAGGCGAACGCGGTGATGATGACGCCAAGTTCGACGAACCACCAGCCCGTGGGGAATGTCCGCCACAAGCCTAGCCCCAAGTGGGTGTCTGCACCTGGCCACAAAGCGAGATCCGGCGAATGGACGACCATATCCAGCACGAAATGGGAGAACACCGCCGCTCCCATCGCCAAGGCCACGATCCGACCAGAACGCCAGAACACCAAGGCATAGGCCACAGCCCAGAGGAGAGACGTCGTAAACGAGTGTGACCAATCGATATAGTCGAGCGAAAACCCTGGTGAAACACCCGGTGTTAGAGACACTCGTTCGATACCTACGAGGACAAGGGGACCGAACAGTAGATCGAGCACCCCTACGCCGAGCAGCAACCCTAAGGTGGGAGCCTTAGGAATTCGGGCCTTGATGGCGAGTGCGGCAGCGAAGTGGGCAACATACATGGGACCGACCCCTATCGGGGGTTCCGAGGGCGGTCCAGCCAGCCTAAGAGGGGAACCGGCACTAGGAAGGCAACGAGAACGAATACGGCGAAACCGATGTTGTTCATGGATCTCCCATTGGTTGCGACCTAACGTCCTGCGATTCTACTGCGCGAGTAGCAATCGCTTGTTAGCTAGCGATCCGGCCCGCACGGGCGGCTCAGCGAGATCGGGAAAAGACCGCACCGTGGGGCTGGGCGGGTCCGGTCTCTCCGTGGGGCCAGCTGGCTCGATTGAAATCGACTCCGATCTGACCCGTAACCTCGTCACGGAACTGCTCGTCGAAGCTCATCCCTCCGGTTTCCGGATCCACGTCGACCAGGAGAACCTTCGTTCGGGTGGCTCCCATGAGGGTCTCTTCGGAGAGAGCCGCCTCATCCTCAACGGTGCTGGACGTGAGCACGACCCGTCGGCCTCCTGGCTCGAATGAAATCCAGTGCGGCCACCACGGCTCGTCCCATGCCAGTTGATCCAGGAGGACGGGGTTGGATGGGTCAGAAATATCGAACGAGATCAGGGAGGACCCTGCGGAGTTCGCGTACGTCTGCAGCCAGATGTCCCCATGGGTCGCCGGAATACCGCATTCGTCGGTTTCGTAGTCGGACCAGGGGAGAACATGCACGAGCTCGGCCCTCGGTTCCTCGGCATCCAAGGCGTGCAATCGATACAGCGCGCATGTAAACGTCGTCAGCATGGCGGTCACGCTGTCACTGAGCAGCCGCACCTCGGCCGGATCACGATGTTCGTAACCCCGGTCTCCGGGCTCGAGAACGACGGTCCTCATGAGACTGAGGTCGTCGAGTCGCCAGACTTGAAAAGACGTCCCAGTTGCTTCGGAATGCATGTCTGACGTCGTGCTCACAGCCCGGTTCAGCCGTGGAATCGGGGTGACGCTGTAAGCCCGGATCTCCGGATCGGCAGGGTCTGCTACATCGACGGCCCTCACAAGTCGGCCAGTCGGGTCGAGCTCCAGCAAGCCGCCAGCAACCTCGTTCCCCTCACCCTTGGTCTGGAATGTCGAAAGCACGTTTCCGTTCGGTAGCCTCTCGAAGGTGTGCGGATACGTGTATTCGCCGATGGCTCCAAAGGACGATACGACCCGGGGTGACAGCGGGTCGGAAAGATCGATCACGAAGCTCTGACCAGCCGTGAACGAGTTGACGAACAACGAGTCGTTCGCAGGCGCCACATGCTCCGAATGGTGCGCTCCGCCCTTTACACCAACTGGAACACTCGCGACCACCTGGCCGTAACCGGCCGACTCCGGATCGGCGTCGATGACCGCGAGAAAATCGCTGCCCGAGTCGTCCCCCGCTCCCGCCCACACGTAGAGGAAGGGACTGTGCGCCTCACTCTCGCTGGCGTCGGACGGGGCTTCGGACGTGGGCCCGCACCCAGAGAGAAGAATGGCTGCCACGAGAAGACAAGATGTTTTCGTTCGTTGCACCGATGGACTCGTTTGTAGGCCAAATGGAATTGGAACGATCGCTAGCTAACGTCATGCCGTTGTCCTGCGGGCCAAGCTTTGGGCACGCCGAAATACACGGCCGGGCCTGCCTGAGTTAGCGCTACTCATGAACCTAGGCCTACCGGGCCCGCGGTTCCAGCGGCGTGTGAGATAGACCGTGCTGGCATTGGTGCCGGGCCAAGCTCTCCGACTCCTTCGAAGGACCATACCGTCAGTGAGGGGGCTCATACGGGTCCGGCGTGCCCGTCGGAACGGGCGGGAACGCACCTAACAGATCACATGCGGTCAGCAGCAATTCCTTGTTAGTTGCCATCTTCGTCCACCTGCCCGATCCCAGGGCCCTCCAGCGTGAACACGACGAGCGTCGTCACGCCGTCCTCCTCACGAGTCGCCACCAGCCGCGTTCCATCATGCGACCATGACGGGCGAGCGTACTGCACTCCAGGTTCAAGCTCGTTGAGGCGGATCATCCCGGTGCCGTCCGTTTTCACGAGGAAGAGCTGGTCCAGTCCTTCGGAGTCGCGATCGGACGCGAACGCGACCCATTCCTCACTGGGCGACCACACGGGATATCCGTCAAAGCTCGGACTATTGCTGAGGTTCAGGGGCTGTCCCCCGGCGATGTCCATCACGAAGACCTCTGAATTGCGCTGACCGCCTTCCGCGAGCACTCGGCGCCACAACAAACGGGCTCCATCCTGCGAGATCGACGGGTAGCTGTCCCACTCTTCGTGGGTCGTCAGACGACGAACCTGACTACCGTCTCCAGCCATGATCCAAATCTGGTACGTCTCGTTGTCGTGACGCTTTGAGTTGAAGACGATCACCGACCCGTCTGCTGAGCCCCGTGGATGGTCGTCGTCGGCTGGGTGCGAGGTAAGGCGTTGGAGATGCGAGCCATCCGCACGAACTCGAAATACATCCAGTTCCCCGTTGCGGTCGGAAGCAAAGAGGATGTCGCCATCGCTGAGCCATACCGGCGTTTCATCTAGCGCCTCGTGCTCCACCAAAGCTGTTTCACTCGAGCCGTCTACACGCACGGTGTAGAGGTCACCATCCCGCTCGAAGGCGAGCGAAGTACCATCCGGCGACCAACTGGGATAGGTGCCCTCGATCCCGGGGACGGGCCGCACCGAGATTACGTTCACCTGCGCCACTGCTGGTGACACCCCGATCCAGCACGCCAGCATCGGGACGAGGACGCCCGCAGCCAATACAGCTCTCATCCCCCCTCCCTTCATCGGTACGTTCGGACGCAGATGGCACCTTCCTCGTAGTGGACCCGCGACAGTCAGGTGTGCGCCGCAGCCTACCCCCTCCTACGCTAGAGGCGGCAGCCTAATCTTGCAAGGCTGCGGACTCACAGCTGGTCGGCTGGGCTCCGTACGGCCAGGCCACCTCGATTCAGCACGTGAGTATAGATCATGGTGGTGCGCACGTCGCGGTGGCCCAACAACTCCTGTACGGTCCTGATGTCGTAGCCGGCCTCCAGCAAATGGGTGGCAAACGAGTGTCGAAGGGTGTGGCAACTGGCCCGCTTGCCGATGTCGCAGGCCCGGACCGCTCGGGTCACGGCGCGCTGGACGGCCGAGGGGTGCCGGTGATGGCGGCGTATCTGGCTACTGTCGATGTCGCGATGACGGCGGGCAGCACAGCACATCGTACGGACCGACTGAGGCAGGGTTGTTGGGCTAAGGACGACAACCCCGGAGCGCTGTCTGGCGTTCCGGGGTTGTGTCGTCCGGGTCGCGATGTGCACAATGGCCCGAACCTCCCGAGTGGCTGCCCGCGCTAGGTCCGTTCCAGCAAAACGATCCCCACGGACAGGATGAATCCCAGGACCGTGAATATGCCGGTGAGCTTGCCGCCGTGCGCGTAGGCTTCCGGGAACATCGTGTTGGCCAGCATCATGAGGATAGCCCCACCGGCGAAGGCTTGGATGAACGCCAGCGTGAAGGGCGACGCGCCACCCAGAAGACCGTAACCGGCCGCGGTAAACACGGCGAGCACCACCGCGATGCCGCCCCAGAGGAGGTGGATCTTCGTCTTGCTCCACCCTCCGGAGCGCATCCCCGCCGTGCCGGCAATGGCCTCGGGGAGGCCGGCGGTAAAGACCGCGACCAGCATGGCCATGCTGACCGTGCCCCGCTCCAGAATCCCTAACCCGATCACACTCGACTCGGGGATGCCGTCGAGAATGATCGCCAGCACGAGAGGGACGACCAGTTTGGATGAGTGGGAGGCCTCGACCGCTTTCCGGTCGCCACCGCCGATGCGGCCCATGATTCGGTCGGCAAAGAAGAACGTGAAGGCGCCCACCAGAAACCCCAGCCCGGGGATGCCGCTCCAGGCAGCGAGTTTGACCGACTCGTACGTCAGCTCGTAGGCCACAGCCGAGAGCAATGCACCGGCGCCGAACGCCATGATGACGCCGATGGT
>JBDHIK010000089.1:0-11321 GCA_039587475.1 Gemmatimonadota bacterium
GTCGTGCCACCGCGCGGAACGTCCGTTCGATGGTCCCCCGTTTCGGAGTCTCCCGGGAGACCTCGATGAGGCCGGCGTCCAGCAGCGCGTCGACGTGGCGATAGAGCCTCGTCACCTTGTCCCCCAGGGCGGCGGCGATCTCCCTGGCGGTCGACTCCCGCTCGGCGAGGATCTGCAGGATCCTGAGCTTGAGCGGGTCCGAGAGCAGGCGGACGTGGTCGAGGGTCCCGATCCGATAGGTGTCCAACATGGGGAGGCCCGGGCGACGGGTGAGGGGTTGACCGTTCACGGTAACATGAATAGTGTATGTTCACGTTCTCGTGAATGGAAAGGTAACACGCGCCATGAGCCCCGTCGACCACCTGTTCCTGTTGCTCCTCGCCGTCGGCCAGCCCATCCACGGGGCCTGGTCCTACCGGAAGTATTTGGCCGGCATCCGCCGGAGCAGCCCGCCGGACCGGTTCAAGCTGTACCGGGACGTCCACGTCCTGGAGTGGAGTTCCTTCCTGGTGCTCGCCACGGCCTGGCTGGTCCTGGGGCGGGAGCCGTCCGAATTGGGATTCGAAACCTCTTTGGGGCCGGGATTCCTTGTCGCCGCCGGCCTGCTCGTGGTCATGGGTCTCCTCCTCGTCGCACAGCTCCGGAGCGCCAGACGAGCGACCAGCGCCAAACGGGCCCGGTTCGTGGAGTCGCTCGGGATCCTGATCCACTTTTCGCCGCATTCGCGGCGCGAGCTGCATCGGTTCTTTGGAGTCTCCGTGACGGCGGGCATCGTGGAGGAGACCATCTACCGGGGATTTCTGTTCTGGTACCTCCTCCACGGCATGCCGTCCTGGGGCGCACTCCTGGTGTCCTCGCTCCTGTTCGGACTCGGTCACAGTTACCAGGGTATTGGCGGGATGCTCCGGGTGACCGGCGTAGGGCTCGCGTTCGGCGGTCTCTATCTCCTGTCGGGGTCGCTCTGGCTTCCGATCCTCGCGCACATGCTACTCGACATCCAGCAGGGGTCGCTGGTTCGGGAGATGCTCAGGGACCGGCCCGATCCAGGCACGTCTGGCACTCTGGTCGAGGAACGCGGCTAGGCGGTACGGCCACGGCCGTGGCGCTGTGGCGCCAATGGGCGCCATGATCTGCACGACGCGCGCGCCTCCGTCGACCTCGTGGCCCGCGCGTACTTGCTCACCTCCGACCGCCGGGCATCTTGGTG
The DNA here is from genome assembly GCA_039587475.1 of Gemmatimonadota bacterium. Taxonomy (GTDB): domain Bacteria; phylum Gemmatimonadota; class Gemmatimonadetes; order Gemmatimonadales; family GWC2-71-9; genus N074bin45. Next base: position 1,208 of record JBDHIK010000089.1, read on the forward strand.
AGGACACCACGGGGTACTCCGATCGGGGTTGGCAGCGATGCAGAAGGTACGACTGGGACTCTCGGTATCACTGGATGGATTCGTGGCTGGCCCGTCCCAGACCGAAGACACACCACTCGGCCGGGGCGGCGAGCGACTGCACGAGTGGGCCTTCGCGACCAGGGCCATGCGCGCCCTGCACGGCATGGAGGGCGGGGAAGCGGGCGTCGACGACTCGTGGGCGGCACGGCACGACGACAACGTCGGTGCCACCATCATGGGCAGAAACATGTTCGGCCCGACGCGAGGCGCCTGGCAGAGTCCGGCGTGGAGAGGATGGTGGGGCGCCAATCCGCCCTTTCATCACCCGGTCTTCGTGCTCACGCATCATCCCCGTCCCCCGCTCGAACTGGAGGGGGGAACGACGTTCTACTTCGTCACCGACGGCATGCGCGAGGCGCTCGCACGCGCCCGGGCGGCCGCCGGGGACGCCGACGTCCGGATCGGCGGAGGCGCGCACACCGCGCGGCAGTTCCTCGAGGCCGCGGTCATCGACGACGTCCACCTGGCGATCGTCCCGGTCTTGCTCGGCTCAGGTGAGCGGCTCTTCGAGGGCCTCGCCGAGATCGGGGCATGCTACGAGGCCGTCGGGACCACGGCGGGCAAGCGTGCCACGCACGTCCAGCTCAGCTTGAGGGCCGGACGGAGGGTCTAACGGATGGGCCGCGGGCGTCTCGGAAGTCGGCGTGCCGACCCCTAGCCCCCCTCCTGCATCCTGGCCATCATCGCGCGCATCTCTTCCCGGTTCGGACCGTACAGGCCCGGAGGCGCGCCGCCGGCGGGTCCCAACGCAGATCTCGGCCCGCGCATCCCCGCGCTGCCCCCCGCGGCTTCTTCGTGGATGCGACGATACCCGGGTGCGAGCAAGCTGAGCTCACGCGGCCGCTCGAGGTTGGGGGGTGTCCGCAAAGCTGAACCGACCCTCCTCGATCGCGAAAGTCAGGCACGCGTCGATTTCGCTCAGGTGCCACGCGAGCTCACCGATCGAACGGCCATCCGGGTCTGGGCGGAAATCGTACTGACCTGGGGGGAGGGCCTCCAAGAGGCGGATCGTGGATGCGGCCTCTGCATTCCAGACCGCCCGGAAGGTGTCAATCTCGGCCATGTATCCTCCTCGGTGGCGCCGAACGGTTCCGGTGCGCGCGATCCCGAGGGCCGGTGAGATCATCGTGTGGGACCACCGGGCTCGATCCCCTACAGTCTATGCGCCGGCGATCTCTCCCGCTACCGGTGCGGGGCATGTTGCCATCAGCCCTCTCGCCGATGCGGAGTCTTGTCGCGGACCTTGACGGGGTGGAACCGGTAGGCGTACGGGAACTTCGTCTGGGTGATGTGAAAGGCGTCGTGCTCGAACAGTTGGCGGCTCAGGAAGGCGAACCGGTGCACCGGATGTTCGGGCGGCAGAACCTCGACGACGGTGTCGATCTGAAAGCTCCGGTAGCGTGGCCCGCGATCGGTGTAGTGCAGAGTCGCGATCGGGAAGTCACACAGGTTCTGAAACGTCTGCTTCTCGAAGATCTCGAGCGTCACGAGGGAGCGGTTCGAAACGTCACCCCGCTCGACCATCCGGCGCGCCGCTCGCAACCGTTCGGGGAGACTGTCGGCTGACGGCGGGCGTCCCGTCCGGTGGAGCGTCTCCGCGAGGAGTTCGCAGTACCCATCGAGGGTCTCCTCCGTGGGCACCAATCCCACACCCTTGTTCCCCGTGTTGAACGGGATCGGCGCCCCCCGGCTGTAGGTGACCACTACCGGCAAGTGCGCTTCGAAGAAGGGGGCGGTGCCCTTTCCTTCCAACAGGTCGTACATCGACTCCCGCCCAGCCACCACCCACTCCATGAACGCGTCAGGCAGCTCCACCCGGGTGAAGCGGTGGGTGTCGTCGTCGACCACGAAGGACAGCTCGGTGCCATGCTGCGTTATCTGCTTCAAGCCGTTCTGCGCGGTCATCGAGGACTCCTGGGGTGTGAGGTCACTGACATCGCATCCGGACGGACCGGCGGCCGCCCGCACGGCACGTACCCATCAGGACGTGGTGTGGCTTCGCCGCTGGGCGCCGAACACGACGGCGAGACCGAGTCCGGCGGTCAGCAATCCCGCCACGAGGGGCTGGACATACACTCGGGTGGGCGTCGGCGCATCGAGATAGACCCCATACCATGCGCTGACGGCCGCTCGGAACTCACCGTCGCCCTGACTCCCGTCCGCGACCCGAAAGGCGATGGGCACCGGCACGCCCACGGGAAGTGACGGCACGACGAGCGGGTCCGGCGACGTGAGGGGACGGTCCACCTGCAATTGCCATTGCCCGTCGGCGAACGCGGCCCGGTGGCGGATGCCGCCGGCCTCTCGCCCGCGGTACTCCCCGAGCCCGGTGGCGGTTCCCAGGGTGAGGCGAGGTGACGCGTTGCTCCACACGACCTGGGACACGAGACGCTCGGCGTCGCCGCCAAGGAAATACGGCAGGACCTCGCCGTCGGTCAACTCCAGCGGCCACTGGATCACCACGCGGTCGGGACCCTGGGTGTCCGGCAGCGGGCCATCCGCGTCGGTCAGGGTGCTCCGTAAAAGCTGGTAGTGCTCTTCCCATTCGGGGTTGGGGCTCTCGGTGCGATCATTCCACACGAGTCTCAGCGCCAAGCGCTCGCCGTCGTGCATCGCCTGCACCCACAGGGCGTCCACGCCGGGCGCGAATTGGCGGGGGCGCCGGATGATCTGGCCCGCCAGGGGGACGTAGCTGGGCTCCACCCCGGCCCAGGCGGTGTCCCACGGTGCGGTGGGAAGCGGGGCCGCGCTCCGGACGGCCCGGATCACATGGCGGAGCCGCGGCGGCCGGGAAGGCGCCAGGCTCCGCACGTAGTGGGCCACCAGCCACAACTGCTCGTCGGTGACCGCGGCGGCCTCGGCGGCATCGGAGTAGGACGGCATGGGAGTCCCATCCATCCCGGTCCTGACTCGCCGATAGATGTCTTCGACGGTGCCGCCGCCGTTGAAGTTCCAGGGCTCGGTAAGATCGGTGGCGATGACCGGCAGATCCCAATCATCGATCAGGGTAGGCGCCGACGGTCCGTCCCCGCGCCCTGCCTCGCCATGGCACTTGAGGCATCCCGCCTCTTCCCGGTACAGGCGGCGGCCTTCGGTCACCGCCGCGGGCGACGCCCCCGGATCCGCCCCCCACGCGAGCGGCGCCGGAGCGTCGCTCGCGAAGAACCGGGAAAACGTCTTGAGGAAGGCGATCACGTCGTCACGCTCCCCCGCGCTCAGGCGACCGCGCCATCCGGGCATGGTCGACCCCGGCATGCCTTCGTCGATCACCCGGCGCAGATCTTCGTCGCGGGGAAGTTGGCCGCTTGCCGTGGTGCGAATCTGATACAGGGCGCGCGTGAAGTCGCGTGGCTGGGGGAGCATGGCGGCGGCGGCCGGCCCGTCCCCCGTTCCCGTGTCACCATGGCAGCCGGCGCACCACCGGTCGTAGAGCACCTTCCCCCGCACGGCGTCCTGGGCGGGGAGTCCGGCCCACGTCACGGTGCCTAGCAACACCGTGGCGCCGATCGCCCGGAAGCCGCAGCGCCGGAACCCCCGTCTCACGCCCCGGCCCGATCGTCGTCGGCGGCCCACGTCCGTGGCTGCACGCCGGACTGTTCGTACAGGAAGACGATGACCGCCCAGATGTCGTCTTCCTTCAGCACCTCTTCCCACGCGGGCATCGCCGAATTCCAGGGCGTGCCCTCTCGCGGTAATCCCGGCCCACCCTTGGCAATCCGCCAGAAGACGTAACTCTCCGTCAGCTGCCCGATGGTTCCCGGGTCGTCGAGGGCGGACGGCGCCGGATTGAATGCTTGGGCGAACGGACCCTTGCCATCGAGGAGGGCTCCGTGGCACGGCAGGCAGTGTTGGTGGTAGAGCCGGCGCCCCTCCTGGACATGCGCCTCCAGGGCCCCCCGGTGCCTGAGCGGGTTCTCCAGCCCGGTGATCGCCATGGGGCGGCCCCGGAACGTAATCCGTGGTGGGGGGGCGGGATGTACGGAGCGGAACTGCGTGGCCGTGCCGATGCCGGGGCGGACCTGGACGTACGTCCACCACGCCACGATGAGGGGGGCGGCCACCAGTCCCGCCACGCGCAGAGCCTTCAGTCTGGGGTCGATCAGGGCGCGATGGAGCGGCTGCTTGAACGCAGTCCACTGCTCGTCGTCGCGGCTGACATAGAGCAGGATCCCGACCGTGACCAGCGCCATGTATTGGAGCACGAGACTCCTGGGGACGGGCGCGCTCTCGAATCCGAAGAGGGGGGGAAGGTACTGCACGCCGTACGCCACCACGGCATACGCCAGGGCCATCAGCCAGGTCACCTGACCCAGGGGGTGTCTCATGGCCTTCCTCAGCCCGGTGATCATCGCTGCGCCGCCAGAAAGGTCACGAGGGTCTCCAACTGCCTGGCCGACAGCTGGTGGCCCAGGTCGGTGGGCATCCTCCCGGCCACGTGTTCGTACCCGGGCGATACCTCGGCGCTGGGGTCCAGCACGGCGTTCCGGATGGCGGCCGCGTCCAGACGCGTGCCGATGCCGTCAAAGGGAGGACCCACCGCGCCGCCGGCGCCGTCGAGGACGTGGCAGCCAAGGCAGGCGTGGTCGCTGAGAAGCTGCCGAGGGTCGGTCGGCTCGCCGGACGCGAAAGGTCCACCGGCCGGAGGGGGCGTCGGTGCGGCCGCGTCGACCGGGATATCGTCCGTCGTCACGGTCACCTCGCCTCCCTGCGATTGGAGGAAGGCGGTGAGCGCCCAGATCTGCCCGGCCGACAGCTGTCGCCTGGCGTCGGGCATGATGGGGCTGAATCCCGGTACGACGAAGGCGTTGGGGGCCGTCAGGGACTGGTAGAGGTAGGCCTTGCAGTCGAGCCCCGCTTGCCGGTGTCCGCATCGGCTGCCGATCGGCCCGGACCCCGCGTGATCCGTCAGCAGGTTGGGCGCACGCTCCCCCAGCCCATGGCAGGCGGTGCAGCCCCCGGCCTCCAGATAGAGGGTCCTCCCGGCGCTCACCAACGCGTCCACCGTCATGCCCGCGCCCAGGTCGAGTTCGGCCGGCACTTCCGATCGCAGTTGCGGGATGGTGTGCGCGACGGCGGTGTAGAAGCCGATCACCACCAATCCCGCGCACGCCACACTCAGGTTGGTGCGCCACACGGCTCAGGCGCCTTCGGCCGGTTGCGGCTTCGTCGCCGGCCGCTCGGCCAGGCCGCCGAGCCAGAAGATGAAGGCCACCATGCCGAGGAAGATGACGACGCACAGGCTGATCATGTTGGCCGCGTCCCCCAGGGCCGGAGTGGCCGCGGCGTCACTGGTGTCACGCATGACCTCCCAGATGTGCCAGTGCTGCCTGATGCCGCTGCGGGCAAACCCCATGAGACCCATGAGCCAGGTGAACGTCACCGCCAGGACGAAGAGCGCATATTGGGACCGATTCGGCATGCGGCCCCACTCGATCGGTCCTCGGGACGCCGAGCCTCGCAACATCATGATGTCGGTTGCCGTCACGCCGACGATACACATCAGCACGACGATCACCTGGTAGACGCTGAAGTCGATGCGGACGATGGCCTCGACGAAGTACCCATAGACCCCGTAGAACAGGACCGTGGCCGCCGACAGCGCGAACATCGCGCCTTGGGCCAGCGTCCCCATCCTGGCCCAGGAGACCACCGGCCGTCGATTGGCGCGGCGGTACAGGAGGAACGACAGGAAGGTCGTGAGAATCATGATGTTCACGGCCGTGTTCTTGGCGCTCATGAGGCCGAGCGCGCCCAGGAACGGGTGACGCGCGCCGCCCATGGAGGAGAACTCACTCCGGCTGGCGATCAGGGTGCTCGGCGTACTCCAGACCATCCAGCAGACCACGAGGACCAGGAGCATCCACTTGGTGTAGGGGCGGAAGCGTGCCGCCCCCGGGATGCGTCCCATCCCCAACCACAGATAGTAGTTGGCGGCCAGAAACAGCACGCCGATGAGCACGGCCTGCAGGGTCCACAACCAGCTCATGAACCCGCCCATCATGGTGATGCCCATCTGTTGGCTGTACTCGTAGATCTCCCGCCCGAGCCAGTATCCGGCGAAGGGAAGGATGATGAACGTCGAGATGGCGATGAAGTTGCCGACGTACCCCATCCAGTCGTAGTGAGCCCGCTCGGCATCGGTCTTGGCCGCCAGAAACCGGTACGCCGCATACGCGGCGACGATGGCGCCGGCAAAGACGGCATTGGCCACCAGCCGGTGGATGTTGATCGGCATCCAGGTGGCGCTGGCAAGCGCGGGCCATAGCGCCACCTGCTGTGGCAACACCTCCGGCGTGACCCCTTCGGGTGGCGACATCATGAAGGCCACCCATCCGTTGGCGATGAACATCACCGTGGTGCCCCAGAGGTTGAGCAGCAGGCCCAACCCGAGATGTCCCCACTTGCCCCGTCCGGTCGTCCAGCGGTCCCAGCCGTAGTAGTACAGATAGAGCGTGAAGGTCTCCGCGAAGAACAACCCGGCGTACAGCCACATGGACGGCCCGAAGATCGCCGACAAGTAGCCCCACACCCGGGGGTAGAGGGTGGTCAGGAGGAACAACAGCGCAACGCCCCACAAGGCGGTGGCGCTGTAGGCGAATACGAGCAACCGGGTGAACTCCCTGGAGAGCCGGTCGTACTTCGCGTCCCTGGTGACGATGCCGACCACCTCGGTGACCACCGCAAACATCGGCACCCCGAGCACGAACGCGGCAAACATCAGGTGGACTTGCGCGGCGATCCATACCGCGCCGCGACCGCCGATGCCCGGCACATGGCCGTATCCCGGGTCCTGGGCCGCCGCCTGCAGCAGGTGGAGCAGGTCAGTCATCGCGCATGAAGAAGGGCAGGCGTTTGGAGAAATCGATGGGAAGCGAACGACGGACTTCCTTCATCAGGTCGGCGGTGACCTCCATGTGGCCGTGCTCCCGCGCGTACCCCTCCATGCGGGCGATCACCACGCCGCGCACGAAGGACGGGACGCGATCCAGGCGCGCCAGCGCGTCCTCGGTCCAGGCCATGGTCCGCTCGTTGGCCGCGCCGTAGCTGGCCGGATGCGCCGGGGTGATCACGGGCTCGTGCCCGTCCGGTTGATAGGAACACGACTCGTCTGCCGCGAGATAATCCCCCGACGTGGCGAACGCCCGGGCCCGGCATCCACCGCACATCGCCCGGTAGCCGCAGTCGCCGCACTTCCCTCCCAGGGTCCCGCGCCTGAGCTCCTCGAACAACGGCGCCGACTGCCACAGCTGGGCGAAGCTGTGGCGGCGAAGATCGCCGGCGGCCACCGGCATGTAGGGACACGGGGTCAACGCGCCGTCCGGCCCGATACGGCAGTATTGCACGCCGCACGGACACCTGGTGGCGTACTGCAGGATGGGCGATCGTGGCGCCCGGCGATGGACCAGGCGCATGAAGGCGGGTGCGCACTTGGCTCTGACCATCATGCGGCCGAGGTACTCGACATGGAGGTCGGCGAGCTGGGCCAGGAGCGCTTCCTGGGCGTTCGGAGGGAGGGGCTTCATGCCGGAGCCACGACCGGTGGTCACCAGCGTATAGGCGTTGAAGGACACCGCGCCGCGCGCGGCCGCCCAGGCGACCAGCGACGGGAGTTCGTCCCGGTTGCCGGCCGTGATGGTGGTTTGGATGACGAAGTCGAGCTGGTGCGCCACCAACCGGTCGATGGCCGCCACCGTAGCCTGGAGCGATCCGTGGCCCCGCCGAAAACGGTCGTGGTAGGTGGGGTCGAGCGATTCGATGCTCACCGCCACGCCGGAAACGCCCGCGGCCTGGAGTGTCCCGATCCGTTCGTCCGTGAGCAGCGTCCCGTTCGTCCCGACCACGACGGTGGCGCCTCGGCTGGTGCAGTGCGCCGCCAGGGCTTCCAGGTCCGCCCGCATCAGGGGCTCGCCACCCGAGAAGATGAACATGGGAGCCGGGTTGAGCGCCAGGATCTCATCCGCAATCCGCAGGCACTCGTCAGTCGTCAGTTCGCCGCCGGTGGGGGCATCCGGGCCGGCGGAGATGTAGCAGTGTGAACACGCCAGGTTGCACCGGCGCGTCAGGTTCCACGCCACGACATGCGGCACGTAGCCGGCAGCGGAGTCAACCGGCGCCTGGGCCTCTCCCAGGGATTCGAGTGGGGCTACCGACATGTTGCCATACCGCCTCCCTTTGCCCGCCCGACGGGTGCCTACCTGTCTTCCTCCCCCTGCTTCATCAATTCCTCGACGGCCGCCTTCGCCTGCTCCGGAGAGAGTGTCTCGAAGTCGACCGGACATGCCGACCCCTGTTCCTCGATGTCCCGAATCGGGCAGCGGCTCACCCCGGACGCCTTCGACTCCTCGATGAAACGCCGCAGCTCCGAGGACCGCGCGTCGCCTCCTTCCGCCTCCGCCCGGATTTGCCGGGCTCGAAGTTCCCGGAACATGCCCATCATGGTCTCGGCGTCGAATTCCTCGGCCTCGATCATGGCCTGTTTGTTGTCGTCCATCGTGGCGGTGGTGATGTGCCAGAGGCCTTGCCGATGAGCGAAGCGTTCCACCGTCGCCCGGGCCAGGGGCCGGGCGATCACCGGTACGGCCGTGAGTCGGGCGAAGGCCTCCGCGGTCCACACCGGAGGGTCGTCCACGGTGCGGGGGCGAGTCACCGCACGGCCTGAGTGAGGGCACACGGCCTCGACCGTGGCGCCGGCGGGCTCCGCGTCGTCGTCGTGGCCCATGACCAGCGTGTCGGCCAGACGTTCCTCGGCCTCGATCTCGGCGCTGGCCACCTCTTCGGCGTCGCCGATGCCCATGATGAGTTGCATGTGGGTCGGGAGCAGCTTCTGAATGGCCTGGTCCAGCCACGCGACGGTCACGGTCTCCCCGCGTCGTTCGAACGTGTATTCCTCGACCGCCCGGCGGGCGATACCCTGGGCGAAGAGCGGAACGCGCTGGATGCGCAGCTCCGCCTCGCGGGTCCACGGAAGGCCTGCCTTGGCGTCCTCGTCGATCCGGGGAATGTCTTCCGGGGTGATGCCGTCGGTCCCGGTCACCAGGACGTTGGCCGGCGCCATCCGCAAGACGTTCTCCGCTTGCGAGCCCATCGGCGTGCCTTCGATGCGGTGGGATCCGTGCCGAGCGACGATCACCAGCGTTGGTGCGATTTCCTCCACCCACTGCAGGATCACCTGAAACGGCTTGCCGATGAGAATCTGGGTTTCGACGCGAACATCCGGGAAGTCACGTGCCATGGCCTGGGCGCGTTTGATGTTGGCCTGGCTCAGTTGGAGAAGGCTCCGGTCGATGATGTGGTTATGGAGTTCCTCCTGTTCCTCGAACTTGAACACCTTCGAGGCTTTCACCGACAGGACGTCCTTGATGTTCCGGAACACGGCGTGGTGGAACTCCACATCGAAGGCGCTGCAGACAAAGAGCGTGGCCCCGTAGGTCTGGGCCAGCTCCAATCCGACTCGCATGGCCCGGTAGCTGTACGACGATCCGTCAACGCACACCATGATGCTGCCGGAACGGAGCGATTGGTCCGTCTTGACGACCAGCACATCCCGGGTGATGCTCCGCGTCACCCGGGCCACCACCCCCCCGAGCTGCGAGCGCGACTGCCGACCGATGCCATGCGCGCCCATCGCCACGAGGTCATACTGGCGCCCACTGCGGCCGGCCGGCACCTCGGCCGCGGGTTCGTCCTCGCCGAGGGCCCGGCCATTCGCGGCCAGCCGTACGTCGGCCCGCACCCGCTCGCCACCATCGTAGTCGGCCGCCACATCGGGGTCGAAGCCGATCAGACAGGGAAGACGGCCCGTGCCGTTGGTGACCTCGTTGATCAGTTCCTCGTAGTTGATCCCCTCCAGCAATTGACGACGAAGCGGCACGCCGGCGGAGGCGCAGCGTTTCTCCACCTGGTCGAGAAAGGAGTCGGAGATGAGCTGCAAGCCCTTCTCGATCAGCTTGTCGTGCACTTTGCGTTGCCGCTCGAGCTCTTCGGCGCTCTGGAATTCCTCGGGCAGGCCGGTCTCGAGTTGGCGGAAGCGCAC
>JBDHIK010000090.1:0-11303 GCA_039587475.1 Gemmatimonadota bacterium
GGCCGTGGCGGTCCTGATCATCGCGTGTCCCTGCGCGCTGGGGCTGGCCACGCCGATGTCGATCATGGTGGGTGTCGGTCGCGGGGCCACGGCCGGCGTGTTGATCAAGAACGGTGAGGCCCTCGAGGTCATGGAACGCGTGGACACCGTCGTGGTCGATAAGACGGGGACGTTGACCGAGGGAGCGCCTCGGGTCGAAACGATTGCTGTGGCTGATGGCTTCAACGAGGAAGACGTCCTTGGCGCCGCGGCCGGCCTCGGTCGGAGCAGCGAACATCCGCTCTCTGGCGCGGTTGTTACGGCAGCGAGGGAACGGGGAATCGAACTGAGAGAGGCCAGCGAGTTCGCCTCCGTGACGGGTAAGGGGGTTCACGGGTCGGTTGGGGGCCAAAGGGTGGCGATGGGGAACGTCGCACTGTTCGACATGCTGCGGGTTCCCCTCGAGCCGTTGGCCGAGGCGGCGGAAGGTCTCCGGGCCCGGGGCCGCACCGTAGTGTTCGTGGCTGTCGATGGGCGTCCAGCGGGACGGCTGGCCATCGCGGACCCGGTGAAGTCGTCGACGCCCGAGGCGATCGCCCAACTTCACGACGAGGGCGTCGCCGTTGTGATGGTGACGGGGGATCATCGATCCACCGCCGACGCGTTGGCGGAGGAGTTGGGAATCGACCGGGTGGAAGCGGAAGTGCTCCCTGACGAGAAGGGCGCCATCGTCCGCCGGCTGCAGGAGGGCGGTGCCGTGGTGGCCATGGCGGGGGACGGCATCAATGACGCGCCGGCACTGGCACAAGCGGACGTGGGGATCGCGATGGGAACGGGGACCGACATCGCCATCGAGAGTGCCGGCATCACGCTGCTCAAGGGTGACCTGCGTGGGGTCGTGCGGGCGAGGCGGTTGAGCCGCGCGACGATGCGAAACATCCGGCAGAACCTGTTCCTGGCGTTCGTCTATAACAGCGTAGGCGTTCCGATCGCGGCAGGGGTACTGTATCCGGTGCTCGGGGTCCTCCTGAGCCCGATGATCGCGGCGGCGGCGATGAGCTTTAGCTCGGTGTCGGTCATCACCAACGCGCTCCGCCTCAGGACCGCCAACCTCTAGTCCAGCGAGACGCCACACCGGGGAGTGTCGGCTTGCCGTCGCCATGAATTGGCGTAGGTATTCAAGAGTCACGCCACCATGCCCAGGGAGGTTTGTGTGCCTTCGTTCGCTCTTCGCCGGCTCTATGCGCTCGCCGCCCTGCTGTCCATAGGCCTTTCGTCCGAGGCCGTCTCTCAGGATGCGCAGTACTGGACGGTCCAATACGGCAATGAAGCCCGTCTCTTGAGCGGCGCGGTCATCGGCAGCGTGTTCGACTTGAGCGCGGTGTACTACAATCCGGGCCGTTTGGCGCTGGTCACCGACCCCCGGTTGGTCTTGGCGGGGAACGTGTTCCGATTCTCTCAGATCAAGCTCGAAGATGCGTTTGGAACCGATGAGGATCTCACGAACACCAAGGTGGGCGGCGTTCCCTCCCTCTTTGCGGGCGAGTTACGCTTCAAGTTTCTCGGAGACCACCGGCTGGCCTATTCCTTTTTGACACGGCAGGACTTCGATCTCAACGTCACCGAGCGCCTCGACGTTCGACCTCCCGACCTCATGGACCCGGCGTTCGATCTGTTTGCCGCCGGATTCGTCTTCAATCAAAACATGGACGAGTACTGGGCCGGGTTGACGTGGGCTCACACGCTCGGCCAAAAGCTGGGTCTCGGGATCACGACATTCGTGGCGGTCCGGGACCAGAAGACTCGAGAACAGACATTGGCCCAAGCGGTTGACACAGCCGGCAACGCTGGGATCGCGCTGCAACAGGAGGGCTACAACTACCAGCACTGGCGTCTGCTATGGAAGATCGGGTTGGGTGGGAACCTTGGCGACCACTGGGAAGTGGGGGTTTCTCTCACCACCCCCAGTATTGGCTTGTTCGGGAGTGGAAAAGCGTTTTACGACGAGACCCTGATTACCCAAGACCTCGGCGGCAGTGGAACGTCATTTTCTGACGTGACCACGAGCACGCAGCAGGATCTCCCGGTCGACTACAAGTCCCCCCTGTCGGTCGGCGTCGGTGGGGCGTACAGCAAGGGTCCCGCCCGTTTCCACGCTAGCGCCGAGTGGTTCGACGGTGTGCCGGTGTACGATGTCCTGGCACCGGCCCCGGTGCTGTTGCCCGACTCGTCCATGGCGGCGTTCGGCCTGACCCAGGAGCTCACCTCCGTGACGAACGTCGCGGTTGGTGCCGAGTACCAATTCAGTCCCAAACTCACCGGATATGCCGGTTTCCGAACCGATCAGAGCGCCATCGACAACGCCTCGACCGGGAATACGTCCTTGTCGATCTGGGATATCTACCACGTGTCCGCGGGTGGGACGTTCAGCATCGGCGCATCCGATTTCACCCTCGGCGGCATCATGGCCTGGGGGTCGGACGTCACGAACTCCGGCATTGAGCTGATCCCCGGCGGCGGAGGCGCCCCAATCGATCCACCCGACCAGATCGACGTCAAGTTCTTCCGGGTTACCTTCATCCTCGGGTTTTCGATTGGGTTCTGACAACGGGAGTAGCGAGTTGGGAATAGAGTGCAGGTGACGGAGAAGAAACGGCTGAACCGCTCGGCTGTGTGGCGTGAGGCCCGGGAGCTTCTCTGGGCCCATCGCACCCAATTGGCCATCGGGCTCAGTCTGATGCTGGTGAATCGACTGACGGGGATGGTGCTCCCGGCCAGTTCCAAGTTTCTGATCGACAACGTGGTCGGGGAGGGACGGGCGGACTTGCTGATGCCTCTGGCCGCAGCCGTGGCGGGAGCGACTCTGGTGCAGGCGGTGACCTCCTTCTCCCTGGCCCGGGTGATGAGTGTCGCGGCCCAGCGGGCCATCACCACCATGCGGAAACGGGTGCAGCAGCACGTCATGCGGCTCCCGGTGAGCTATTTCGACTCCACCAAGACGGGGATCCTCATTTCCCGCGTCATGAGCGACGCGGAGGGCATCCGGAACCTGGTCGGGACGGGGGTCGTGCAACTCACGGGTGGCTTCGTCACCGCTGCAATCGCGCTGGGCGTTCTGCTGTGGCTCAACTGGCAGCTGACGTTGGGGATCCTGGTCCTGATGGTGCTGTTCGCCGGGGGGATGACGTTGGCGTTCAAACGGCTCCGTCCCCTGTTCAGGAAGCGCAGTGAAATCCACGCGGAGGTCACCGGGCGATTGGCGGAGTCGGTCGGCGGTGTCCGCCTGGTGAAGACCTACACGGCCGAGCGCCGGGAAGAGTTGGTGTTTGCGCGCGGGGTCCATCGGCTGTTCCGGAACATTGCCCAGAGCATCACCGGCGTTTCGATCGTTTCCGCGTTTACCTCGTTGATCACGGGGATCGTCGGTGTCTTGCTGGTCGTGTTTGGTGGCCGGGCGATCATCTCGGGCTCGATGACCCTGGGCGACTTCATCATGTACGTGTTCTTCATCGGCATGGTGGCGGCCCCCCTGGTGCAGATCTCCAACATCGGCACCCAGATCACCGAGGCGTTTGCCGGCCTGGACCGTATCCGCGAAATCAGGAGCATGGTGACAGAAGACGTCGGGGACGAGGACCGGCGGCCGGTACACGAGGTCCAGGGTGACGTCCGTTTCGAGGACGTGACGTTCGCCTACACCGAAGGGGTGCCGGTGTTGCGAGACGTGAGCTTCCACGCGCGGGCCGGCACCACCACGGCCCTGGTCGGGTCGAGCGGATCGGGCAAGAGTACCTTGATCAGCCTGGTCATGGCGTTCAACCGCCCTGAATCGGGGCGTATCCTGGTGGACGATCACGACCTCACGACATTGCGGCTGCGCCAGTACCGTAGTTTCCTCGGGGTCGTGCTGCAGGACAATTTTCTGTTCGACGGCACCATCGCCGAGAACATTGCGTTCTCGAAGCCGGGCGCTTCCGCAGCCGAGATTCGCCAGGCAGCCCACGTCGCCCACTGCGACGAGTTCGTGGACCGGTTCGACGAGGGCTACGACACCATCGTGGGGGAGCGCGGCGTGAAGCTCTCCGGCGGCCAACGCCAGCGTGTCGCGATTGCCAGGGCCATTCTGGCCGATCCCCGGATCCTCATTCTGGATGAGGCGACCTCGAGCCTCGATAGCGAAAGCGAGGCGATGATCCGGGACGGACTCAACGCCCTGCGGCGTGGACGGACGACGTTCGTCATCGCCCATCGCCTGTCGACCATCGCATCGGCCGATCAGATCCTGGTGCTGGAGGGCGGGCGGATCGTCGAGCGGGGGGACCAGGCCTCGCTGTTGGCCAGAAACGGGCGTTACAAGGAACTCTACGACACGCAATACGGCGTCGAGGTCGACCGGTACATCAACCCCGGTGAGGACTTCACCCCGGATCTGCCGGAACCGGATCTGCCCGGTCCCGGGCGCCAATTGTAGCACGGCCGTCCCCAAGCGTGGGACTCCCCGGCCCGGATTCGTCACCCGTCACATGCCCACCTGTCGTCTCGTCACGGCGTTGCTCATGCTCGTCGGGTGTACATCCGACCCCGTGGGGACCGGTGGCACAGGATCCGAGCTTGGATGGCGCGCGCTGGCCCCTGTGCCGGAACCGCTCCAGGAAATGCACGCCGCCTGGTACCGCGGCCAGGTCTATGTCGCCGGAGGCATCAACGGATCGGGGGTCGTGACCGCCGTGGCCTACCGGTACGATCCCGTGGCGGATGCCTGGTCCCGCATCGCGGATCTCCCGGCGCCCAGGCATCACATGCCGCTCGCCGTGGTGGCAGACACGCTGTACGCCATCGGCGGATTCGGTCCTGGTGGGTTCGGGGCCATGGCCACGGTCTGGGCCTACCTGCCGGCGTCTGATACCTGGGGGGTTCGGGCGTCACTCCCGGGTCCGAGGGGTGCCAGCGCTGCCGGGGCCGTCGACGGCATGCTGATCGTGGTGGGAGGCTACGGGCTCAACAACGTCCTGGTCGGCCCGGTGGCGCTCTACGACCCCGCCAGCGACCAGTGGCGGAGTGGCCGTCCCATCCCGACTCTGCGAGACCACCTTGCCGCAGGGGTCGTCGGGGACCGCCTCTACGCGGTGGGCGGCCGACCACTCAATCCCGCGAACAACCTGGCGGCGTTCGAGAGTTACCATCCGGCCACGGACACCTGGCGCCGGGAGGCCGATCTCCCCACCGCCCGTGGCGGACTCGGCGGCGTGGCGGTGCAGGGCAGGGTGCATGCCCTGGGCGGAGAGACCAATACGGCGGTGTTTGACGACCACGAGATGTTCGATGCGGCGACCGGCGCGTGGCAGGGCGCCAGTCCCTTGCCGCGCGGGTTGCATGGCCTGGCGGTCGCCAGCGATGGGCAGCGACTCTATGTAGTGGGTGGAGGGCCTGCGGCGGGATTGGCGCAGACCGATCAGGTCTGGCTGTGGCAGGAGGGGGCCGGGGCATCTGCCCCGGCCCCCTCGCTGCGCTGAGCCGTTCCTAGTAGCGGTAGTGGTCCGGCTTGTAGGGGCCGTCTACCGACACGCCGATGTAGTCGGCCTGCTCACGAGTCATCTCCGTGAGCTTGACGCCGAGGTGATCGAGGTGCAGCCGGGCGACCTTCTCGTCCAGCACCTTGGGCAGGACGTGGACCCCCAGAGGGTACTGTTCGATTTCGCGATGCAGCGCGATCTGCGCCATCACCTGGTTGGTGAAGCTCGAAGACATCACGAAGCTGGGGTGCCCCGTGGCGCACCCGAGGTTCAACAACCGGCCCTCGGCCAGGATCATGACGCTGTGACCGTCGGGGAACGTCCACTGGTCATATTGTGGCTTGATGTTGGTCCGCTGAATCCCTGAATACTTCGCCAGACCGGCCATGTCGATTTCATTGTCGAAGTGGCCGATGTTGCCGACGATGGCTTTGTCCTTCATGCGGCTCATGTGGTCGATGGTGATGACGTCTTTGTTCCCCGTGGAGGTGATGAAGATGTCGGCGATCCCTACGATCTCGTCGAGGGTCGTGACGGCGTAGCCCTCCATGGCGGCCTGCAACGCGCAGATCGGATCGATTTCGGTCACGACGACCCGCGCCCCCTGGCCTCGCAAGGCCTGGGCGCAGCCCTTCCCGACTTCGCCGAACCCGAGGACCACGGCCACCTTGCCGCCGATCATCACGTCAGACGCCCGGTTGATACCATCCACGACCGAATGCCGGCAGCCGTAGACGTTGTCGAACTTGCTCTTGGTCACCGAGTCATTGACGTTGATGGCCGGGAACAACAACGCGCCCTCTTCCATCATCTGGTACAGGCGATGGACACCGGTCGTCGTCTCTTCCGAGACCCCGCGAATCCCTTCTGCCATCCGGGTCCAGTAGGTGGGGTCCGCGGCCAATTGGGCCCGCAGCACCGACAGGATGACACCCCACTCTTCCGGCTCATTCTCAGCGTCGAACGCGGGGACCGCACCCGCCTTCTCGAACTCGACACCCTTGTGTACCAGAAGCGTGGCGTCGCCGCCGTCGTCCAGGATCAGGTTGGGTCCGGTGCCGTCGGGCCACAGGAGGGCCTGCTCGGTGCACCACCAGTACTCGTCGAGCGTCTCGCCCTTCCAGGCGAACACAGGAACGCCGATGGGGGCTGCCGGCGTGCCGGTCCCGACCACCGTCGCGGCGGCGGCATGGTCCTGGGTCGAAAAGATGTTACACGACACCCAACGGACGTCGGCGCCCAGCTCGGTCAGGGTCTCGATCAACACCGCGGTCTGCACGGTCATGTGCAACGACCCCATAATCTTGGCGCCGGCGAGCGGCGCCTGCCCGCGATACTCCTCACGCAAGGCCATCAGCCCGGGCATCTCGTGTTCGGCCAGAGTGATTTCCTTGCGGCCAAACTCGGCCAGACCGAGGTCGGCTACCTTGAACGGCTCGCGGCCGGCGTCCTTGGCTGCCGCGAACGGATGTGATGCTGTCGCCACTGTGCCCACGCTGTGCTCCTTCATGATGAGGTTGCCCCGCTGGGGGCCATTGGGTTTCGGATCATGGTGCGTTCTCTGGTGCCGCGGCCGAGGCCACGAACAGGGTCGGCCCCAGCGCGGCAGGATCCGCGGGGAGGGACCGGTATCGGGTCGGGATGAGTCCCGAGGATTTCAACCACCCGGACAGGTCCGCCTCGGCGAACCCTGACCAGACATGGCCCATGTCCCGGCGGTACTCGTCCCGGTCATGCGGCATCATGTCGATGATCAGGACTTTGCCACCGGGCCTGAGGGCCCGCCGGACCTCCGACAGCACGCTGAGCGGATCGACGATGTGGTGGAGGACCAGTGACAGGATGGCCACGTCCAACTCGTCATCGGCAACGGGGAGTGACTCCAACTCCCCCTGTCGAACGTCCACGTTGTCCAGGTCGGCCAGTCGTCCGGCGGCGGTGGAAAGCATTTCGGGTGAGTCGTCCACCGCCACGACTTGCGCCACGAACGGCGCGACGCTGGCGGCGACCTGGCCCGTGCCGCAGCCCAGATCGGCCACGACCCACCGTTGATCCAGGAGGCCCAGCAGGCCGGACAACTCGGTGCCGGCACCGAACAGCTCGCGACGCACGGCATCCCATTCTCCGGCGGCCGAAGAGAAGAACGCCTTGGATGTGGTGCGGCGCGCCGCCAGGACCGCCCTGAGGCGCTCGCGGTCGTGCCGCACCGCGGGGAGCGCCACCACCTCGTCCCGCACGGTTTGCCACAGGCGCATGGCGCTGGCAGGCAGCCGGTCGTCCAGCGAATACCAGCGACTGGTTCCCTCGACGCGCGACACGACCCACCCGGCCGTGCCCAGGATCTTGAGGTGGCGGCTGACGGTGGACTGTGGCTGTTGCAGAACGGCCTGGAGTTCCGACACCGTCAATTCCTGGGTTTCCAGGAGACAGAGGAGCCGGCTCCTGGAGGCGTCTGCCAGGGCGTCCATGCGATCGAGAATCGGCGAAGTAGCTGTGGTCATATCAATCCGTATATCCGAATATAATGTTATACCGAGGGGTCATTTCGTCAAGTCCGGGCTCCGGATCCGCGGGTTGCCTGTCGGCACGTCGGGTGCTATCTCTTTACGCCAGGCACAGTTACCACAACCCGCTCCCTAGCAGCCGGCCAGCGCCCGGAGTCTCCCGCCATGCCCCAGCAATACAGTTTTCTCGCGCAGGTGAACTCGGCGTTCGACCAGGCGGCGACTCTCACGCAGCACGAGCCCACGCTTCTGGCCACCATCAAGTCCGTCAACAGCGTGTATCACATGCAGTTTCCGGTGTTGCTCGACGACGGGTCCATCGAGGTGGTGCATGGTTGGCGCGCCGAGCACAGCCACCACAAGCAGCCCACCAAGGGCGGCATCCGCTACAGCATGGCGGTGGACGAGGACGAGGTGATGGCGCTGGCGGCGTTGATGAGCTACAAGTGCGCCATCGTGGACGTGCCGTTCGGCGGAGCCAAGGGCGGTATCAAGATCGCCCGGCACAAGTACTCTGATGCCGAGTTGGAACGCATCACGCGCCGCTACACGTTCGAGCTGCACAAGAAGAACTTCATCGGCCCGGGCATCGACGTTCCGGCGCCGGATTTCGGCACCGGGGCCAAGGAGATGGCCTGGATCGCCGACACCTATACGTCGCTGTCGGCGGGAGAGCTGAACGCCCTGGCGTGTGTCACGGCCAAGCCCGTCAGCCAGGGCGGCATTCGCGGCCGGACCGAGGCCACCGGGCGAGGCGTGTTCTTCGGCATCCGAGAAGCGTGCGACAACAGCGACGACATGCAGTGGTTGGGACTTCCCAGAGGACTCGCGGGGAAACGCGTGGTGGTCCAGGGGCTGGGGAACGTGGGGTACTATGCCGCCAAGTTCCTGCAGGAGGGCGGAGCCGTCATCGTCGGCCTGTCCGAGTACGAGGGAGCCGTCTACGACCCGTCCGGGCTCGATGTCGACAAGGTGATCGCGCATCGACAGGCGAACGACTCCATCCTGGACTACCCCGGGGCCCAGAACGTGGAATCCAAGGCTGCCCTGGAACTGGACTGCGACATCCTCATTCCGGCGGCCCTGGAGAATCAGATCACGGAAGAGAACGCTCCCCGGGTCAAGGCCAAGATCATCGGGGAGGCCGCCAACGGCCCGACGACGACGGCCGCCGCCGAGTACCTGTGGGACAACGACCGGATGGTCCTTCCGGACACGTATCTGAACGCTGGTGGTGTGACGGTGTCTTACTTCGAGTGGATCAAGAACCTGTCACACGTTCGATTCGGCCGCATGCAGAAGCGTTTCGACCAGGCCGCCTACCGGCGGCTGCTCGGCGCGGTCGAGAATGTGACAGGCAAACAGTTTTCCGATATGCAGATGGACGATTTTGCCCGCGGGGCCAACGAGGAAGACCTGGTCAATTCCGGGCTCGAGGAGACCATGGTCATGGCGTTCCAGCAACTGGTGTCGATCCGTGAGGTCCACGAGCGGAGAATCCCCTACCGGACGGCGGCGATGATCAACGCCATCGACAAGATCGCGGCCTCGTACGAGCACCTGGGGATCTTTCCCTAGGCCACGTTGGACGGGCCGCCCCGCGCGATGAGATTTCGGCCCCCTGCCCCAACCGTTTCATTCCCGTGTCGGAAGACTGACGTGCAGATGGTCGGCCGTGCCGACATGACGCAGCGTTCGGAATCCCATGCTGCGGAAGTACCCCGTCAGGAGCGCAATGCGCCATGCGGGACGCCCGATGGTCCGGAGGTCCGCGGCATGCACGTACCCGTCGGCCTGGCGGAAGTGCAGTGAGGCCTCGTACACCGGGAGCCCCATAGCCACGTAGTCGGCCGGGACGCGTCGCAGATCGGTCACGACGAGATCGCGGTCAAACAGCACGGCGGTGCTGAGGGCCAGGCGGAACAGTGGATGGAGGCTGGTGTAGTAGCTGCGCACTTCCTCGGTCTTGGCGTTGGCCGAGGACAGGTACAGGAGGGCGTACCCGCCGTAGGCCAGCGTGACGGGGAGGGCGAACCGGGTGAAGACCAGCCGTACCCGGGCTTTGCCTGTCAGGCGCGCGCTGAGCCGCGCTCCATAGATGCCCACCAGGCACAGGGTCAACGACACGCCCAGGGCCAGCGCCCCCCAGGTCGGGAAGGACCAGGCGCTGTAGGCCCACACACTGACCCGGACCAGCACCACGAATGGGAGAACGAGAAGGCCGCCCCACCAGAGGACCGAGAGATACCAGGGGCGCGTGCGCCGTGCGGAACGGGTGGCGCGACGTTCCTCTTGACGCTTGGTCTTCTCCTGTTGTCGGTACTCGCGTGAGGCCGTTTTCTTGAGCGCGGCCAGGCGCTCGGCGGCGGCGGCCGGCGAGCGCGATGAGGGCGGGGTGGGGGGACGTGGTGGGTCGATGGTCACGGGCCTCGTTACGAAGCTCTCAGGGCTCCGGTTTCGCCGGGAGCGATTGACATCCCCTTCATGCGCGGGCATCATCGGCGCATGTCCCCACTGACCTTCGAGCAGTCCCGACTCACGACATTCTCGCTCGTCGTCCTGGCGTCGTTCGCCATCGCCGTGGCCTTGCACTATACCCGCGTGGTCATGGTGCCGTTCGTCCTGGCGATCCTCCTGGCCAACCTTCTGGCGCCCGGCGTCGACATCCTCATCGAACGACTACGCTTTCCGCGGGTGCTGGCCGTCTTCGTCGCCATCCTGGTGGCCTTGGGCATTCTGACGCTCCTGGGCCTCCTGATCAGTGTTTCGGCCCGGGGACTGGTCGAGTCGGCTCCGATCTACCAGGCACGTCTGGAAACCGGATTCGCCAATTGGCGAGCCTTCCTCGATCGCCTCAACTACGACATGGGACAGCAGAACCTCCACGATGCCATCCGGAGGCTCCCGCTCACCCAATGGGCCGGTAACCTGGCCGGGCGCGTGCTTGGGCTGGTCACGTCCGGTGGCTTGGTGCTGGTCTTTCTCATCTTCCTCTTGAGTGGGCGCCGTGCACCGGCCGAACGGGTCGGTCTCTACGGGGAGATGGACAGCAAGATCCGCCGGTACATCGTCACCAAGATCCTGACGTCGATGACGACCGGCATTCTGGTAACGATCATCCTCCTGGCCTTCGGTCTGCGGTTGGCGGTGGTCTTCGGCATCCTGGCCTTCTTCCTGAATTTCATCCCCAATCTCGGGTCGGTCATCGCCACCCTCCTGCCGCTGCCCATGGCGCTGCTCCAGTATGAGACCCTGTGGCCGGTCATCGGTGTCGTTGCCATCCCGGGCATGGTCCAATTGACGATCG
>JBDHIK010000091.1:0-11964 GCA_039587475.1 Gemmatimonadota bacterium
TGCATGACCCGCTCAACAGCGATGCCCAGAAGATGCTCGGCGAGGGCTATCGCCTGACCGAAAACCAGGAGAAGCTGCTGGAGATCTTTACCGCGATCAGCGCGGCCCCTCTCACGGTGGACATCGTGTCGTTCGACCAGGCGGAGAACCAGGCGTCCCTGACCGCGCACCTCATCGGTCGGCAGCCGCAGGACGTGCAAGGCGACGACATCCCGCCGGCGCCCGTCACGCTGCTGGTGGAATTCCTGAACGACGCCGGTGAGGTGGTCGCCAGCGAGGAAGTGACCTTGCCCGTGTTGGCTCCCGAGGCGACGGATCAGGTGGTGGTCGAGGGTGCGGGTTCGGACATCACCTGGTGGCGCTACCGCCAGACTTCGTAACATGGGTGGGTCCGGCCGTTCGCGGCCGGGTCGGCCTTCTTCTCATTCGACAGGAGAGCATGGCAGTGTCAATCAAATCCCTGACCGCCCTTGGCGTCATCTCGGTGCTCGTGGCCGGATGTGGCTCCGGGGTCAAGTACAACCACGACTACGACCCGACGGCCGATTTTTCCAACCTCGAGACCTACGCCTGGGCCGAGCGTGTGCCGTCCGGAGATGACGACCCCCGGGTCTACAACGACATCACCATGCGCAAGATCAAGTTCGCCGTCGACAAGGCGCTTCAGGATCGGGGCATGCGGCTGGTAAACGCCAACCCCGACATCTACGTCGCATGGCACGGCGCCATCAACGGCAAGATGAGCCTGCAGACCGTCAATTCAGGCTACGGGTACGGCTATGGCTGGTACGGAGGAATGGGCATGGGGACGTCGACCACGTATGTGAACGAGTGGGACGAAGGCACCCTGCTCATCGACATCATCGATGGGCAAAAACAGGAGCTCATCTGGCGCGGCTCGGCACAGGCCGAACTCAAAGACCATCAGGATCCGTCGACGGGGCAGGAGAGGCTGAACGAAGTCGTCGTCAACGTCCTCGCGGCCTTCCCACCTGGCGCTGCCGGAGGAAACTGACCGACCGACTACGCCCTGCTGGGGTGCCCCGACCACCTGCTCGCCAGACGAGCAGGGCAGCGCCTGTGGTGGGGGCACCGTTATGGTTCCCAGGGCCCCTCGAACGGGGTTGCCAGGCTGATGAGCGACAGGGCATATTTGTGGCCCTGCGGGCGTAATTCAGGGGTAGAATGCCAGCTTCGATCCACGTGGTTCGGGGTTACGCCCCGGGCGGAATCGCTGCGGCAATCTCCGACGCGAGGTCGGCGATGACCCGACTCTGAGCCGCCACCAAGTCCTCGGGCGTGCCGCCCCCGGCCTGCTGCGTCAGACTGGACTCCCGTCGCACCACGACCTGCCGGGTCTCTCCATCCACCACGCGCCAGACGGCCCGAAGGTCGACCTCTCCGGTGCTGCTGCCTTCGAACCGGGTGACGTCCACTTCGATCGCGTAGTCCACGCTCCTGCTACTGCTCCAGGGGAACGTCCGCACACGCGCCGCACCCGTGGCACGCTGCAGTTCCTCCCTGAGGACCCGGCTGAAGCCGGCCTCGAGCGTTTCGGCCCACCGATTGGTTTCCGACACGTGGACTTCGAACTCGGTCTGGCGCGTTACCATCTGGGGACGCCGCAGGTAGGCGGGCAGGCCGATAGGCCCCAGCCCGAGCCGCAGTTCACTGGTGCGGTCCGGCGCGGCATCCCCCTGGGAGGCCAGGACGTAGAACTGGGTCGGATCATCCTTGGGAGACAAGGCACACCCCACCGCCATCAGTCCCAGGGCGACCAGGGGGGCCAAACGAGCGAGCGGAGTACGCATCATTTTTCCTCGGGTTTGCCGCGAAGGATGGAGGAGGGGTTGCGTTGCAGGTATTCCGTGAGCGCGGTCGTGGCCCGGGCAGAAGCCGCCAGATCCCGCATCAGGAGGCTCAGTTGCACCGCAAGGGGCGATTCGGGATCGACCAGATCCCTGACGGTGCCAAAGCTCGCTTCCGCGGCCCGCAGCGTCTCCTGCACCTGATCGCTGGTGGCCAGCAAAGCGTGCTGCACCGGCACCATCGTGGTGTCGAGGTCCTGGGCCAACCGGGTGAAGGCCGCGAGGGTGGAGTCCATGCGCACGACCACCTCGGGGAGATCGTTGAGCGCCGTCCGGAGCCCGGGCGACGCAACGACGGCCGTCAGACTGTCGAAGGTCTCCTGGATGGCCTGCAGCGTGCTCGCCAGCTTCAGGTCGCCGATCTCCCGCAGGACGCGTGTGACGTCGTCCTGGATGGCCGTGAGATTGAGGCCGGTGACCACCGTGGGGATCTCTTGGTACGGCACCAGGGGATCGTTGAGCCGATTGTCCTCGGCGTCCGTGTAGATGTCCAGTTCGATGTAGCGCCGCCCCGTCACGAAGCTCTCGACCTTCAACTCGGCTCGGAAACCCAGGTCGATGAGGCGCTCAATGGAATCGGGGTTGCTGATCATCACGGCGGTCGCACCACGCTGCGTCAGGCGCTTCTCATCGATGAAGAAGATGACCGGAATGCCCGGACCGGTGCCATCCGCCGTGCGGTCGCGCGTACTGACGTTGGCGATGTCGATGCGGACGTCGCGGACCGCGCCGATCTCCACGCCGCGGAACTTGACCGGCGCCCCGACACGAAGCCCGGCCACGTTGCCATCGAAGAACAGAATGAAGTCGTGGGTCTTGCTGAAGAGCTGCCCCGAGGCAAACACGACGATGCTCGACACGAGGAGGGCGATCGCGACCAGCACGAAGGCGCCGACGAGTTTGGGACTGGCCTTAGCCATCGTCGCCTCCTCGCGTCAGAAACCGACGCACGGTCGGGTTGTCGGAGCGGTCACGCAGCTCGGTCGGTGGGCCGCTGGCGATCATGGTTCTCGTCTCGGCATCGAGGAAGATGCTGTTGTTGGCGATAGCAAAGATACTCGGCAGTTCATGGGTCACAATGACGACCGTGGTATTGAGGCTGTCCCGCAACTCCACGATCAATTCGTCGAGCAGCCGGGAACTGATGGGATCGAGGCCCGCCGAAGGCTCGTCGATGAACAGAATGTACGGATCCAGGGCCATGGCCCGGGCCAGGCCGGCCCGCTTGCGCATGCCGCCACTGATGTCCGACGGGTAGTAGTTCTCGAAGCCGCCCAGGCCGACGAGCGCGAGCTTGACGGCAGCGACGTCCCGGATCGCCTCGGGCGACAGATCGGTGAACTCGCCCAGCGGCAGGCCGATGTTCTCGGCCAGCGTCATGGAACTCCACAGGGCACCTCCCTGATAGAGCACGCCGAAGCGCCTGAGCATGGCGTTCCGGTCTTCCGGACTGGCGCCGGTGAAATCCATGTCTCCGTAGAAGATCTGCCCGGTCGACGGAAGGAGGAGACCGATCAGGTGCCGCAACAGCGTGCTCTTGCCACAGCCGCTACCGCCCATGACGGCGAAGATGTCGCCGGGGTGGACGTCGAACGTGAGGTCGCGCTGGAGCACGAAGTCTCCAAACGCCATGGTCATGTTCCGGACCGAAATCACCGGGCTGCCATTGGCGTCAGGCATCAGGCTACCACCCCAGGAGGTAGAACACGAACGAAAACACGCCGGCGGCCGCAATGATCCAGACCACTCCGGTCACGACGGCCGACGTGGCGGCGCTGCCGACTGCACCGGCGCTTCGACCGGATTGGGTGCCACGCAGGCAACCCGCCACCGCGATGAGGACCCCGTACGTGGCCCCCTTGAACAGGCCCCCCAGCAAGTGTGTGGTACTGATGGCGCCGACGGTCTGCTGGATGTAGGCCGTGAAGGAAAGGTCCAGCATGCTGACCCCCACGAGCATGCCACCGATGATCCCCACCGCGTCCGCAAACAACGTGAGGAGCGGCATCATGGCCACGAGGGCCACCATCCGGGGCAGAACCAGGAACTCCATGGGATCGATGCCCATGGTGACCAGCGCGTCGATCTCCTCGTTGACCTTCATCGTTCCCAACTGCGCGGCGTACGCGGCCCCGCTCCGGCCGGCCATGACAATGGCGGTGATCAGCGCTCCCATGTCCCGCACCATGGCGATGCCGACCAGGTCCGCCACGTAGATCGCGGCACCGAACTGCTGCAGCTGGATGGCGCTCACGAAGGCCAGAATCAACCCGAGGAGGAAGGCAACCAGGGTGACGATGCCCAGGGCCTCAACACCCGCTTGCTGCAGCAGCAGCACCAGGTCCGACCGCCGGTACCGGGCCCGGCCCCGGAAGAACTTGGCGACGGCAATGACGGATTGTCCCAGGAAATCGATCGTCTCCCCGGCGGACGCCTTGGCGGACAGGGTCGTGAGCCCGATCCAGTCGACCACGCCGTACTCCTCGGCCTCGTCCCTGGCGTCGGTCTTCTCGGGCACGGCTTCCGCCAGGCGCACCAGGCGCTGCAGGCCTTCTGGCAAGCCTCCGAGGTCCACGGCGGCACCGGCCACCTTCGCTGCCGAGGAGACCTGGAGCACGACCGTCAGCGCAGACGTGTCCCAATCTTCGAGGCCGGAGGCGTCGAACCCCACGCTCCCACCTGAGCCATCCACCTCGCGCAACAGGGCATCCGCCAGAGGCTGCCCCCCCTGGAGCGACCAGGCGCCGGCAAGGCGCACGACCAAAGAACCGTCCGGCTGGCGGTCGGCGGTGAGCTGTGCGGTGGGGGCCGTGCTGGTCACGAGCCTCTGGAGTTGGGGGTGAGCACGATTGCGGACTGAGGACGATCCATGGCTGGCCCGTAATGTACGGCACCCTCGCCCAGGAGCAACCGGGGCGGTGCCTTCACAAGAGGCTCAAGTGACGGCCCCCCTTCCATTTGGCTGGAATGGGCGGTAAAGTAGCAACCGCCTCGCAGGTCCCCACGCGGATTGCCCAAGCCCCGCCACGCACGAGAAGGAATCGAAGAGTCACATGGCCACACCCGACAGCAACGGGCGAGACGTAGGGATGTTCCAGCAGTTCTTCCGGTGGGAGGCCGCCGGAGGGGTGGTGCTCCTGTTCTGCGCCATCATCGCGCTGGTGTGGGCCAACTCCCCGTGGGCCGACAGCTATTTCGGGCTCGCCAAGACCTACATCGGCGTTTCCTGGGGCGACCAGGTTTTCCGCTTGTCGCTGAGTCACTGGATCGGCGACGGATTGATGGTGATCTTCTTCTTCGTCGTCGGCCTGGAAATCAAGCGGGAATTGGTGGTCGGCCAGCTGTCGTCCTTCCAGCAGGCTGTCCTCCCGGTGAGTGCGGCGATCGGGGGGATGGTGGTGCCCGCCGCGCTGTACGCGGCCGTCAACATCGGTGGGGAAGGGGCCAGCGGCTGGGGAATCCCGATGGCCACCGACATCGCCTTCGCGTTGGGCATCCTTGCGCTTCTGGGCAATCGGGTCCCGGTCGGCCTCAAGGTGTTCCTCACCGCGCTCGCCATTGCCGACGATCTCGGCGCCGTCTTGGTGATCGCACTATTCTACACCGAGCAGGTGTCCCTCATGGCCCTGGGGGTGGGCGTCGTCCTGTTGGTGCTCATCGCCGTGGCGGGGCGTCGCGGAGTGCGGAGCACCTCGGTGTACCTCATTCTGGCCATCGGCGTGTGGGCGGCGGTACTGGCCTCCGGTGTCCACGCCACCATTGCGGGCGTGCTGTTGGCGCTGGTGGTGCCCGTCAAGGCGGCTCTCGAGCCGCGTGAGTTCCTCGATCGCACCAAACGACGGCTGACTGAGCTCGAGGAGGCGGAACTGACCCGCGACAGCATGGTGGCCGACAAGGAACAACTCCATGCCCTTGACGACATGTACCTGGCCGTCGAGGACATGCGGCCGGCCGGCATCAGCCTGGAACATCTCCTGCACCCCGTCCAGGCGTTCCTGATCCTGCCGCTGTTTGCGTTGTTCATGGCTGGCGTGCCGTTGGGGGGAGACACCATGGCCGGGTTCCCCAGCATGCTCAGCCTGGGCGTGATCCTAGGCCTCGTACTCGGCAAGCCTCTGGGCATTGCCCTCTTCATCTGGTTGGCCGTCAAGGTTGGCTTGGGCCAGCGCCCTCCCGACTTGACGTGGGCCCGTATTGTCGGCCTGGGCGCGCTCGCAGGGGTCGGGTTCACCATGTCGATCTTCATCAGTAATCTGGCGTTCCAGGATGAGGCCTTGATCGGGCAGGCCAAGCTGGGCGTCCTGGTGGCGTCCGTCATTGCCGGTGCGGTCGGATTCGTCATCTTAAAGCGATCCTTGCCGGTGGCAGCCGAGTGACTCGGTCGTCCCCGCAGTGGTGTGCTTCGTGGAAGGAGCTGTTGATGCGCAGGTTGTTGTTCATGGGAGCGTTGGTGCTCGTGCTCCCGCACGCGATTGAAGCCCAGGAGCCGGGCGGCGGGCCGCGGGTCGTCATCGGTATCGTGGAAGAAGGCCCCTCACCGGGTGACGACGTCGTACCCATGATCGAGGAAGAACTCCAACGCCTTCTCCGGCGGCACACGGTCGTCTTCAAGCGGGATCCGGCCTTCAACGCTGGATGGGATCCGGCACAGTTTGCGCCGGCGCTGTCCGCGGCGCTGACGGATCCCGAAGTGGAGATCGTCCTCGCGGTGGGTGCCCTCGTCAGTCAGGCCGCAGGGCAGGCGGAACGCACCAAACCGGTCGTGACGACGTTC
Organism: Gemmatimonadota bacterium; assembly: GCA_039587475.1. GTDB lineage: Bacteria > Gemmatimonadota > Gemmatimonadetes > Gemmatimonadales > GWC2-71-9 > N074bin45. Next base: position 6,643 of record JBDHIK010000091.1, read on the forward strand.
GTGCAGCGCCCCGACCTGTTCGACATCCACGACTCGACGAATGACCGGGCGGTCGACAGCAACCTCGTCATCACGATTCACCCGCTTCGGGTCGGCAGTGACCTTCGGGAACTCGAGACGATGTACGCCGTTGACACCGTCGCGTTGGCTGTCGGAATGGAGTACGCCGCTGGGCTGGGACAGCTGGCGGACGACATCACAGGTCTCCATGCGGCGAACGGCGCCACCATTGTCGTGTGGCCGATTGACGCCGGCGAACTCCCGGACAGCGTCCCCGTTGGTGTCGACGCGGTGCTCCTGGGTCCCACACCGCGTTTGGCACCCGTGCAGCGGCAAGGCGTCATCGAGATGATCAACAGTTATCAGGTGGGCACGTTCAGTCTCGAGGGGCTACCGGATGTGGAGCGGGGAGCCCTCTTGACGCGCTCCCCCGACATGCGGACACAAAAGGCAAGGCGGGCCGCGCTCAACCTCAGTGAGCTCGTCCGCGGACGCCACACCACGGAGTTGAGCGTCTTCCTCGGCGTAGATCCCGACCTCTACCTGAACGGCGCCACCGCCGCTCAGATCGGGTACTCGCCGAGGATCAGCACCCTGGTCCAGGCCACCATCATCCACGAGGACGCCATGCAACTGGCGGAGGCCCCGCTCGCCCTGGCCGACGCCCAACGGATGGTGCAGGAAACCAACGTGACGTTGGCCATCGTGACCGCGGAGGTCGAGACCTCCCGCAAGAACCGCCAAATCGCCCTGAGCCCCCTTCTCCCCCAGATCGTGGCCGTGCCCAACTACCGGGCCCTCGACCCACAAGCGCTGGACGGGCTCATCGCGGAGCAGGCGGTGAACCTGGATTTCCAGGCGAGCCAGATGATCTACGACGACCAATTGGTGAGCAACTATCGCTCGGCCAAACGATTGGAGGAGAGCAGTCAGCAAAACCGCGAGACACGGCGACTGGACGTGATCGGGAATGCCGGCGAGGCGTTCCTTGACTTGGTGCTGGCCCGCCTCCTGTACCGCGTCACCGTGGACAACCTCCGGCTCAGCCTCGAGAACCTCGGACTGGCGCGACATCGCCTCGACGTCGGGTATTCAGGGCCCGACGAGGTGTTCCGCTGGGAGGCCGAGGTGGCCAAGGGGCGGGGTGAGGTCTTGCAGAGTCAGACGTTGCTGGAGGAACAGCGCATTGCCCTCAATCAGATCCTCGGGGTCGATCAGACCAGCCGGTGGCGGGCTCGGGAGATCCAAGTGGACACCACCGAGTTCCTGTTTGCCGGTGTCAACCTCAGCGAGCTGATGACCACACAGCAGGAGTTACGCACATTCCGGGAGTTGATGGTCGACTTCGCGGTCCTCAACGCCCCGGAGGTCAAGGCCGTCGATCGTCGGCGCGAAGCCCAGAGCATTCAGGTGGGCCAGCGCCAACGACGCTGGTTCCTCCCCGCGTTCTCGATGAACCTCGATTACCGGTACCAGCCGTGGCGCGAACCTGACCTGACGGGCGCCTCCCGGACCATCCCGGTCTTTTCGGTGCAGGCGACCTACCCGCTCTTCCTTGGCGCCGAGCGGGCGCATTCGGTGGGGCAGACCAAGTCCCAACTCGAACGATTGACACAGCAACAGCTGTTGACGAGCCAGTTGGTCGAACGCCGCACCCGGGCAGCGATCCGCCGCTTGGAAGCCTCGTTCCCCAATATCCGGTTCACGCAGATCCAGGCCGATCGCGCACGCCGCAACCTCGTCGTCGTGCAAGACCGGTACGCGCAAGGACTGGTCAACGTGACCGACCTCGTCTCGGCGCAGAACGAGACCTTCACCGCCGAGCAGGGCGCGGCAGCGGCCAACTACCTGTTCCTGATCGACCTCAACGCGTTCGAGCGGTCCATCGCCTGGTTCGAGGGAGATCAGTCTCCCGAAGCGTCAGCCGAGTTCGGCGAGCAATTGCGGGCCGCGCTCGAGAACCCCACCGGGGCCTCACTGAACCCACCGCCGCCTCAATGAGCGGCACCGACAGGATAGTGATGATGCGTAGCATGGAGCGATTCCCACGGATGGTGATACTGTCACTCCTGATAGGCGCCGCTGGATGTGGAGGCGGCCCCGAGGCTCCACCGACCCACGTGGTGCGACCGGTGGCGACGATGGTCTTGGGGTCGGCGGAGCGCCGGGGGCTCAGTTTCCCGGGCACGGTGCAAGCGAGCGACCGGGCCGACCTTGCGTTCCGGGTGCCGGGGAGTGTCATCGCATTGCCCATCAACGAGGGAGACTACGTGGAGCGTGGGCAACTGCTGGCCCGCCTGGATCCGACGGACTACGACCTCACGTTCCTGGAGGCCCGGGCGACCTACGACCAGTCTGAGGCCAACTACCAACGCTACAAACGTCTCTATGAGCGGGAAGCGGTCTCGCTGGCCGAGCTCGAGGGCCACCGCGCCCGTCGAGACGTCAGCAAGGCTCGCATGGACCAGGCTGGCAAGAATGTCTCCTACACTACGATGCGGGCCCCGTTCTCAGGCCTCATCGGTCGCCGCTTCATCGAAAACTTCGAAGACGTGCAAGCCAAGGAGGTCATCCTGAGCCTTCAGAGCGTGGACACGGTGGAGATCGTGATCAACGTTCCGGAACGGATCCTGGCCCTGACGACCGGGCGGGAAGGACTGGAACTGGCGGCGACGTTCGCGGCGGTCCCAGGCTCGGAGTTCCCACTTCGGCTCCAGGAAGTGGCGGCCGAGTCGGACGCCCGGACCCAAACCTTCGCGGTCACGTTCGCCATGGAGCAGCCGGAAGAGCTCAACGTGCTCCCGGGGATGACGGCCGAAGTCTGGGCTCGCCAAGAATTGGACGAGCTCAGTCAGGAAGACCAGGCCTTCCTGGTGCCGGCCACAGCGGTGTTCGTGTCGGAGTCGGGCGCCTCCTCGGTCTGGGTCTTGGAGAACGACGAAACGGCCCGACTGCGCACCGTCGACGTCGGGCAAGTGGTCGCGCCGGACCGTATTCAGGTGTTGGGCGGTGTCACGGCCGGCGAGAGGATAGCCATTGCCGCTGTCAGCCAGATCCGCGACGGGATGACGGTGCGACCCATGGCAGAGAACTGAGGGGCGGGCCTCGATGAGCCTCGTTGATTTCGCCCTCGAGAAGCGGGTCGTCACCTGGACCCTGACCGTGGTGGCTTTGGTCGCCGGATTTAAGACGTTCGGCAACCTGAATCGTCTGGAAGACCCAGAGTTCACCATCAAGAACGCCCAGATCGTCACTCCCTATCCAGGAGCATCGGCGGCAGAAGTCGAAGAGGAAGTCAGCGACCTGATCGAACAGGCCACCCAGGAACTCGGCCAACTGCTCAGGGTCGAATCCTGGTCCCGGAGGGGCGTCTCGATCGTCCGGGTCACCATCAAGGATGAGTACGACGCAGACGGCCTGCCGCAGGTGTGGGACGAGTTGCGGCGCAAGGTCAACGACTACCAGTCACAGCTACCGCCGGGAGCCGGCCCCTCCCAGGTGAACGATGATTTCGGCGACGTGTACGGCGTCTATGTGGCCCTGTTCGGCGAGGGATACAGCAATGCCGATCTGCGGGAAGCGGCCAAGCTGGTGCGACGCGAACTGGTGCCACTCTCCGAAGTGAAGAAGGTCGTACTCTGGGGCGTCGAGCAGGAAGCGGTCTTCGTGGAAATGTCCCGCACACGCATGGCGGCCCTGGAGATCTCTCAACAGGAGATCTTCGATGCGCTGGCGGCCAAGAACGTGGCGGTCAACGCCGGGCGATTGGAAGTCGGACCCGAGTACCTACCCATCAACCCGACGGGGTACTTCACCTCCGAACAACAGTTCGGCGACCTGCTCATCCGTAGCGCGACGGGTGGCGAATCGGTGTTCCTGCGTGACGTCGCCACCATCAAACGCGGGTACGCCGATCCACCACGACAATTGATGCGCTTCAACGGCCAGCCGGCCGTGGCCATCGGCATCTCGACCCGTCAGGGCGGGAACGTCGTCGTCATGGGCGAGCAGATCGAAGAGCGACTCCGCACGTTGCAGAGACAGATCCCGTTGGGCATGGACTTCGGCATCGTGGGTCTCCAGTCCGAGACGGTGCGTGAGTCGATCAGCGGGTTCCTGGTCAACCTGATCGAGGCGGTGATCATCGTCGTCGTGATCCTGCTGCTGTTCATGGGCCTCAAGAGCGGCCTGATCATCGGCGGCATCCTGGTGCTGACCATCTCGGCCACGTTCATTCTCATGGGTGCGTACGATGTGATGTTGGAACGCATCTCGCTCGGCGCCCTGATCATCGCGCTCGGCATGTTGGTCGACAACGCCATCGTGGTGATCGACGGGATGCAGGTGCGCATCGAGGGTGGCATGGACAAGGTGAAGGCCGCCAAGGAGGTCGTGAACCAGAACTCCACGCCGCTCCTGGGTGCCACGGCGGTGGCCATCATGGCGTTCGCCGCCATCGGGACATCGCAGGACTCTACCGGTGAATACACTCGCTCACTGTTCACCGTGATCTTGATGTCACTGGGCCTCAGCTGGGTGACGGCGGTGACGACCACACCGTTGGTCGGTGTCATGCTACTCAAGGCCAAGCCCGGCGCCGGCGAAGGCAAGGCTGCCGATCCTTACGCCGCCAAGCCCTATCAGCTGTACAAGAAGCTGTTGGAGACCTGCTTGCGGTTTCGCTACGTCACTGCGGCTGTGGTGATAGCGGTCTTCATCGGCTCGCTCATCGCTTTCGGCTCGGTGAAGCAGATGTTTTTCCCAGGGTCCACGCGGCCCCAGTTCTTCATGGAGGTGTACTTCCCGTCCGGGACGCACATCCGCGAGACCGAACGGCAGCTGGCCAAGATCGAGGAACATGTCATGGGGCTGGAGGGGGTGACCGATGTCGCCACGGCAATCGGCGGCGGCGACCTTCGGCTGCTGCTGACCTATACCCCACAGGACGGCGGTGCCAGTTATGGGGCAGTGTTCGTCTCGGTCGAAGATTGGCCGATGGTCGACCAGCTGATTCCCCCGCTCCAGGAGGCCCTCGAAACCATCGTCCCCATGGCCACGGTAAACGTCAAGAAGTTCCTGCTCGGGCCGGGTGAAGGCGGACGAATACAGCTGCGGATCAGCGGGCCCGATCGGGTGGTGTTGCGCGAGCTGGCGGCCCAGGCCAGAGACATTCTGCGTCAGGAGGGTGGCCAGGGCATCAGGGACGAGTGGCGGGAACAGGAGAAGGTCGTTGTGCCGCTCATGTCCGAGGCCCAGGCCAATCGGTTAGGCATCGACCGGCCGGCCATCGCCCAAACCATCCAATCGGCGTACGACGGTTTC
>JBDHIK010000009.1:0-66327 GCA_039587475.1 Gemmatimonadota bacterium
GTGTCTCATGGGAACCGCCCTTTGGCTGAAGAGGCCGGGCGCGAGGGAAATCCTTCCCGCGCGCCCCCGCCATTAGTTGCTGATGAGTTCTTCCAGGAAGCTGGTGACGCGCGGGTCATCGGATTGTCCCAGCCAGAAGATGGCATTCTCGCGCAGTTCCTGGTTGGTCTCCGTCCGGGCGATCTCGAACAGCTTGTCGAGTGCTTCAGGCTCCTCACTCTGTGAGTAGACGAAGACGAGCTGTTCCTTCATTTCGAGGTCGAGTCCGGCGTCCCACAACGTGAGCAGGTCCGCGATGCCGACGCCACTCTGCCCGGCCCAGAACAAGGCGTTCTTCCGCAACTCGATCGGCTGGCTCTGGTCGCGCGCGATGTCGATCAACCATTTGCCGGTGGCCGGATCGTTCGACTGGGAGATGGCGAACAACACCTGTTCCCGCAGTTCCTCGTCCTGGAGCGTTGCGTACAACTCGCGAAGGTAGGGTCCGGTCTCGCCATCGTCGTTCTGCCCCAGCCAGAAGATGGCGTTGGCGCGCAATTCGGTCGGCATGGTCGGGTCGGCAATGACCGCTCGCATCCTCGCGGCGCTCGCGGCACCGCCCTGCTGAGCCAGCGCGAAGAGGGCCTTCTCGCGGATCTCCGGGTCGGAAGAGTGGCGCAACAGCGAATCGAGCAGGGGCACGGCCTCCGGGGTCGCGCTCTGTGACAGCCAGAACACGGCGTCACCACGGATCTCGGGATCCGGGTCGTTCGACACCACGTCCATCAGGATGGCCGTCGTCTCCCCGTTACCCTGTTGCGAAACGACGAACAAGGCCGCCTTGCGCATTTCGGCCGAGCAGGGATCCCTGCGTTGCAAGACACGCTTGAGGATCGGCAACGCCCGCTCAGGGTTGCTGTTCATGAGCGCGTTCAGCGCAGCGATCCGCACGTCGTTCTCGCCGTCGGGGCAATCCTGGCTCTGCAGTTCGGTCTGGAGGTTTCTGGCCGCGCGAGAATCGCCGACTTCCGCGAGGGCACCGTCGATCCGGGTGGCGAGCGCCTGGGCGTCACCGTGGGTCCTCGCCGTCGGGTACTCGGTCAGGTGCTCGGCGAGGAGCCGCCGCGCCGCTCGCAGGTTGTCGGTGCCGCCGATGCGGTACCGTGAGAACGCCTCCCAGTAGATGGCGCTGGGAACGAACTCCGACTGCGGGTACTCGGTACGCAGTTGCTGGAACAGCTGGGCCGCTTCGCGGAACCGATTGCGGTTCAAGGCCTCCCGCCCCGCGCTGAACAGAGAGTCCTCGGGGCCGATGGCCGACAGCGGTGCCCACGACGGGACCACCACGACATCATTCGCCGGGGTGATGGCCGGTCGCGCCGTGGGGCGGTCCAGGTCGCCCAGGGCCATGACCGGCCGGGCGTCGTGGAAGCCGGGCTGGGTCGCGTCGAGCGAGGCCTGGTGATCTGGAGCCTTGACGTCCTGGGCGACCGCGGTGGCGGCGGCCAGGGTGGTGGTGCAGAGGGCGATGATCATGCGTGTGGACATCGGTGTCTCCTATAGACTCGAGCCGGTCCGCGCCGAGCCGGCGGGTACCAGACCCTGGAGTCGGGTCAAGACGGCGCTCTGCTCGAGGCCGTCAGTAATGAGATCGGTTTCGCCTTCCCACGAGTCGCCGCTCAACTGGGCGATCTGAGCCAGGACCAACTCGAGGTCCGCGAGCAGCGCCCTGAGTGCGGGATCCGCGGTGACCGGCGTGTCGCTGATGAGCCGGTTGGTGGCGAGGAGGTGCCGCGCGGTGGCGCTGGCCAGGTCCGACCGATCGCCGCTCCGAACCTCGTCCCGGAACAGCGACAGGAAGGTCTCGGTCTGCGCCAGGTGGTTCGCCGTGGTGATGGCGAGTGCCGTACTGGCCGTTCGGTCGTCTCCCGTCACCGGCCCCGGATCGACGGCGACGACAGGGTTGCCCGCACCGTCCGTCTGCAGGCCCATGCCGATGGCAATCCCAATGGCCAGGACGGCCACCGCCGCCGCGGCGGCGGTGGACCAGACGACCCACCGGCCACGCCTCAAGGGGATCACGTGGCGAGCCCGGCGGTGATTCTGGAGGGCCTGCCACATCGCTTCCTTCGGTGGTTCTGGCGGCTCGTGATACGACTGGGCCGCATCGGTGATCCACTCATCCAACGGTCGGTCCATCTGATCGTCCTTCATCCTGCCATTCCTCCTGCAAACGCGGCCAGGGACTGCCGCAGCTTGCCACGTGCCCGTGAAAGTTGGGCCTTCGATGTTCCCGGTCGGATACCGAGCGCGGTGCCGATCTCATCGTGGGTGTAGCCCTCGATGTCGTGCATCACGAAGACGGCGCGGTAGCCGCGGGGGAGATCGTCGATGGCGGCATGGAGCCGCTCCTTCAGGTCCGGATCGGCCTCGCGCCGTGGAGCTGCCTGGGGCGCCGCGGCGTCGAGGCCGACCTCCCGCTGGCGGAAGCGCTTGATCTTCCGGAGGCCGTTGAAAACGACCGACGTGGCCACGGAACACAGCCAGGTCGACAGCCTGGCATCGCCACGGAACGTCTCCAACCGGTCGAACGCTCTGATGAATGCCTCCTGCGTGAATTCCTGGGCCAGGTCCGGGTCCCCCGATAGCCGGTAGGCCAGACGGTAGACGCGGTCCACATGGGCGTCATACAGTCGCCGCTCCGCCGCGGCGTCTCCGGCCAGGACCTCGGCCACGAGTTGCCGGTCCTCAGCCGTCCCTCCGGTGATCGATCGGGTCATTGCACCCCTACTGACACGGGCATGCCTGGAATGGTTGCGTGGGCAGGGTCGAGGGTTCCGAGCGTCGGTGCTGCGAGCGTCCCCGTGCGGGTTTCTCGCTGCGTCGGGGAGGCGTCAACGCGGTGCGGCGGCCTGAGCCGCGTGAATCGTGCAACCCTTTTCCCGCTGATGGCATCTCAGTAGGTGAAGGTACCGCAAGCGCGGGCGCCGGCCACCAAAGATGCCGCCAGACCGCAGGAGTTCGAGGAGTGATGGTCATGTACACACAGAATACCCGCGAGCCCACCTACACGGTGGTTGTCGATGGAAAGAAGATCGGCCAGGTCACCCGGCCGGTCGACCTCCGGGTGTTCGGCCGGACCAAGGGCACGGTCTACCTGGCCCGACCGGTCCTGAAACGACAGCGCAACACGCGGGGAGGGACGGCGGCGCACTAGGCCGCCAAGGCCACGCCCACACCCGTTTTGACATAGATGGATCCCGGGGAGGACTACCCGGGTCCCCAACGAGGCCTGTGTCAGGGAGGGGCCGCACTCCTCCGGCGCAGGTCTCGTTGCGTAGTGGACCACCCGGGCATGGGTCCAGTCCACGCCGCCACCGACCGCATGGGAATCACCCCTCCGGTCCATTTCCATTTGGGCCCTTGCGACCCTCCCCCCTGACGAAGCATCTCCCCTGTGATCGCGCCTCACGGATGACGCGCCGATCTCGGACCTCGTCGTGGGGAGAACACATGAGATTGCGGGCACGCTGGTGGCTGTTGGCGCTCGGGGCGCTTCTCGCCGGGACGTCGGGGTGTACGCCTCCGGACGTCGAGGGGGAGGGTGCCACGGCCGTCGACTCGACGGGACCAGCCGAGCGGCGATCCCTGGCGCTTCCCGTCGTCGGTGCCCCGGTGCGCCATGGGGACTTGGTGCTCTCCGTCTCGACGACCGGGCAGGTTCGGTCCGACGCGGTTGCCACGCTTCGGGCCGAGACGCTGGGGACGATCGATGACGTCCTCGTCAGGCCCGGTAGCAGGGTCACCAAGGGCCAGACCCTGGTCCAGATGGACTCACTCCCGTTCGTGTTGTCGATGCAGGAGGCTCAAGCCGCCATCGACCAGGCGGATCTTCAGTATCGCGACCTGCTCATCACCGACTCCATCGTCAGCGGCATCGCGCCCTCCGACGAGAAACGGAAGAACGCGGCTGCCCGGTCCGGTCTTGCGGCTGCGCAGGCGCGCTTCGACCAGCTGGTGCTACAGCGACGGCAGGCCACTGTCGTGGCCCCGTTCGACGGCGTCATCGATCGCGTCGAGGTCAGTCCCGGAGAACGGGTGACCAACGGGGAGGAACTGGTGACCCTGGTGGACGTCACCAATCTGTGGGTGGAAGCATCAGTGCTGGAGCACGACCTCCCCCTGATCAATGAAGGCGGGGTAGCCGTCGTGACCACCGCGGCCAGACCCGACGACCCGCGGGCCGGCCGCATCACAGCCGTTCTTCCCCTGGTGGACAGTACCACTCGGGCCGGCCGCGTCATGGTCCGCCTGCGGGGCGGCGGCGCCCTCAGGCCAGGGATGTACGCCGACGTGGCACTGGAAGCCGTCAGACTCACCGGCAGGAGGATCGTCCCGGCCGCGGCGGTGATCGAACGGGACGGCCGGCCACTGGTCTTCGTGGTCCGCGACGGACGCGCCCAATGGGAGTACGTCCAGCCGGGTCGGTCGAACGGCGTCGAGACAGAGATTCTCGCAGATGAATCCACCGGGGAGTATCCGCTCGCCGAAGGAGACGTGGTGCTGGTCGAAGGTCATCTGACCCTGACCCACGACGCGCCGGTGCGACTCTTGGCGTCACCAGCCGACCGCTGATGCGCCGCGCTGCCCACGATCGTCCTCACGGGCCTGTTTCGGCTGGTCGCTGAGTGTCCCTCACGGCCTCTTCCGTCCGCCGGCCGGTCACCACCATCGCCGCCGTTCTGGCCCTGGTGCTGATCGGGTCAGTATCCCTGGGCCGGCTCCCGGTGGCACTGCTGCCCGACGTGACGCTCCCCGTCCTCACGGTACGGACCGATTATCCCGGGGCAGCCGCCACCGAGGCGTCACGCTTCGTGGCGGAACCGATCGAAGAAGCGTTGTCGGCCACCCCCGGCCTGGTCGAACTGCGGTCCATCAGCCGGAACGAGCAGGTCACCACGCTGGCGCGATTCGCGTGGGGTACCGACATGGCCTCCACGGTCCTCACCGTGCGCGAGCGGCTCGACAATGTCCGCAGCTTGCTGCCGGAGCGGGCGTCTCGGCCGACCCTGCTGACCAGCGACCCAGGCGAGCGACCCATTGCCGTCATTGGTCTGACCGGACCCGGCGACCTCCGGTCCATCGCCAGAACCGCCGAGGAGGTCCATGCCAGGCGGTTCGAGCAGCTCGAGGGCGTGGCCAGCGTCGCGGTGGTGGGCGCGCCCCTCGATGAGATCCGTGTCGACGTGGACCCCAACCGGATGCGGAGCCTGGGGCTGTCTCCGCCGGACATCGCCACCGCCATTCGCAATGCCAACGCGACGGCGCAAGGCGGCACCATTCGGCGGGGCCAGTTCAGGTTCTCGGTTCGGACCCTGACGGAACTGGGGTCGGTCGAGGAAATCGCCAACACTCCTGTGGGTCCACGCGGGAGCGGCATCACCCTGAAGGACATCGCCGAGGTGCGGCTGGCCACTGCAGATCCGAGAACGCTGACGCGGTTGGACGGCGCTCCGGCGACCGGGTTGGTCGTCTATAAGGATGCCGGGGCCAATACGGTGGGGGTCACCCGTGAGCTGTACCGCTCGATCGAGGTTCTGGGCGATGAGTTCCCGGACGTGCAACTGTCCGTGGTGGCAGCGCAGGCCGAGTTCGTCACCGCCGCGCTCGCCAATCTGGCGCGCGAGATCTTCGTGGGGGGCGCGCTGGCCCTGATCGTCATCCTGTTGTTCCTCGGCGATCTGCGCAGTTCGCTCGCCATCGGTCTCATCGTGCCGCTGTCGGTACTGGTTGCCCTGGTGCTGCTCCAGGTGTTCGACGTCACGATCAACATTCTGTCGCTCGGTGGACTGGCCCTTGGGGTGGGACTGTTGGTGGACAACGCCATCGTGGTGACGGAGGCCACCGGTCGCTATCGGGAGCAACGGCAGGCTCCCGACGTGGCCACCACGAGGGCCACCGAAGAGGTCATGGGCCCCCTCATCGCCGGGACCCTGACGACCATGCTGGTGTTCGGGCCCATCGTCTTCGTGCGGGGGCTGGCCGCGGCGCTGTTCCGAGACCTGAGCCTCAGTGTGGTGATCTCCCTTGGTGCCTCGCTGGTTCTGGCGATCACCCTGCTCCCCGTGATTCTGGCCGGTCGCCGTCATCGTCGAACGGTTCCCATCACCCCGGCACCGAGGGAACCTGGATGGTTCCGTCGCCGGCTGGAGTCGATGGGCGCGCGCTTCGGTGATTCCTACGAGGCAGGCATCGCCTGGAGCCTTCGGCATCCGCCCGTGGTGTTCGCCAGTGGCCTGATTGCCATCGTCGTTGTCACCAGCGTGGCACTGCGGCTGCCCCGGGAAATCCTGCCACAGGTCGATGAAGGGCTGGTGGTTGCACGCCTGACGCTCCCGGAGGGGACCACGATCGAGGAGACCACGCGCCAGGTGGCCCGGATAGAGGACGCGGCCCGCGCCATGGGATCGTCAGGGATCTACAGCCGGATCGGCGAAGCCACCGACGAGGAGGTCCTCGCCGGGGCCGACCCCGGGGGTGCCCACACGGCGCAGGTCATCGCCCCGGTGCCCGACCTGGCCGAGGCGACGTTGTTCGCGGATCGGTTGCGCGAGGCAGTGCCCGACCTGGCCGCTGGGGGCCTGGCCCTGGACCTGGCCGGGCAATCGGAGTTCGGCAGCCTGATCGGCCGGGAAGGGCGAGCCCTCAGGGTCGAGATTTCGGCCCCGCGCCCGGAGATCGCCGAGGCATGGGCCAGCCAGGTCCAGGACCGCTTGAGTGCCGTGCCCACGCTCACGGATGTGCGAAATGCCTACGCGGGGAGCCAACCGATCGTGGAGGTCTCGTTTCACCGCGAGCGAATCGCCCAGCGTAACCTCTCGCTCGATGCCGTCGCCGAGGCGCTCGCGGGTGGGCTCGGTGGTGTGGAGGCCAGCGAGCTGCGCGAGACCGATCGCCGGACGCCCATCACGGTGCGCCTGGCCGGCTCGGCCAACGAGGACCTGACGGCGGCCCTGTCCACCACGGTCGGGGGTATTCCCGTGGGCCGTCTGGTGGACGTGCAGGAGGTGCGGGCCCCCATCGAGGTCGTGCGAGTCAACCAGCGCCCCGTGTCCGTCGTCGAGGCCCTGGTCCGCTCGGGTGGCACGGCGCGCGCCTCGGTGGACGTCGAGGCGGCCCTGGCCGAGATGGACGTGCCTCCGGGTGTCACCTGGGTGCTGACCGGAGCCGACATCGAACAACGGCGGACTCTTTCCGAGTTCGGCGTGGTCGCGATGCTGTCCGTGGCGCTCGTGTTCCTCGTGCTGGCCGGCGAGTTTGCCTCGTTCACGACGCCACTCGTCGTCATGCTGACCGTACCGCTCGCTGCCGGCGGTGGGATCCTGCTGTTGTGGTTCACCGGCCAGAGCATCAACGCCGTTTCCCTCATGGGCTTGATCGTCATGATCGGCATCGCCGACAATGACGCCGTAGTGAAGTTGGCCGCCATCCGTTCCTTCCGGAGTCGGGGGCATTCGCTGACCGACGCCATTCTTCGTGGCGGCAGGCAGCGGCTCCGACCCGTGGTCATTACGTCTCTGACGACCATCGCCGGGGTACTGCCGTTGGTGCTGGGCATGGGAAGCGGCGGTCAACTGTACCGCCCATTGGCCGCGAGCGTCATCGGAGGTGCCGCCAGTGCTCTGGTCGTCACCTTCTTCCTGATGCCGACCGCCTACTATGTCGTCGAGTCGTTCAAGGATCGGCGATCGTCGCGGCGCACGCTGGCAGTCGAGGCGGAGGCGTCATGATCCGGTGGGCCGCGCATCGTCCAGCCGTCGTCTGGGCCGCAGGGGCGGGTGTGCTGCTGGCCGGTGCCGTGTCGTTCACCCGGCTCCCGATGGCGACACGGACCGAAGTCGAGCTGCCGCAACTGCGAGTGGAGTCCGCCTGGCGCGGCAGTTCCGCCGAGTTGGTGGAGATGTACGTCACGGCCCCGATCGAAGCGGCGATCCAGGGCGTGCGGGGCGTGCGGCGAACGGTCTCCACGTCGAGCGAGGGCCGGGCGCAGTTGACGGTGGAACTGCAAAGCGACGCCGATGTGCGCATGGCACGGTTGGCCATTCTGGAGCGGTTGGAACTCCTGAGGGAGGAGTTTCCGCCGGGCGCTGATCCGCCGCGCGTGTCCAACTATGTCCCCCAGGAACTCGACGAGGAGCCGCTCCTCTTCTATACCATCTCCGGGCCGTACACACCCGGCGCGCTCGAGCGCCTGGCGGACGAGAGCATCGTGCCGCGCCTGGCGGCCGTGGACGGGGTCGCCGGGGTCCAGGCCGAGGGCGGGGCCGAGCTGGGCGTCTCCGTGACCTTCGACCCGAGGCGCCTGCGGCAACTCGGGATCTCGCCCAGTGACATCAACAGCGCCATCAGAGACTCGCGGCTCGTTTCCTCACTCGGACACCAGCGGGCTGGAGCCACCGAGCGACGCGTGGTGTTGCGCGACCAACCTGAGGCCCTCGCTGATCTGGAGGCTCTCCCACTCCGTGGGGCTGGAGGCCTGACCTACCGCCTGAGCGACGTTGCGACCGTGCGTCAGGAAGAAGATGCCCGAGGGTTCTTCTTTCGCGTGGACGGCCGTCCAGCCGTCTCCATGAGCGTCTCCCGACTCCCGGGCGCGGATGCCATCAAGACCGCGGAGGCCGTGCGGGAGACGTTGGCCGAAATCGAAGTCGGGCTACCGTCCGGCGTCCGCCTGCAGGTGGTCGGCGACGGCAGCGTCGACCTGGCACGGCAACTGGCAGACCTGTTCCGGCGTGGAGGTCTCGCCTTCGTTCTGGTGGCGCTGGTGCTGGCCGTGTCCCTGAGGAACGCCAAGTCGGTCGTGCTGGTGCTGGGGAACGCCGCTCTGGCCGTGGCCGGTACCGCGCTCGGGCTTTACCTGCTCGACATTCCAGCCAACCTGCTGACGCTTGCCGGACTGGGAATGGGTATCGGGATTCTGGTCCAGAATGGTCTCGTGGTGGTCGAACGGCTGCGCCATGCGCCCGACACCATTGAAGGCCGTGCGGCGGCCGGGGGGCGCATCTTTCCTGCTCTGGCCGGTGCCACACTGACCACCGCGGTCGTCCTGCTGCCGTTCCTCTATCTCCAGGGTGACGCGCGCGCCGCCTTCATGCCGTTCGCGGCCGCGTTCTCCCTGGCCCTGGCCTGTTCGGTTCTCTCGGCGGTGGTCATGATCCCCGCGCTGGGTGCCGGGCATGGAGTCGCCACGTCCAGCTGGCCGCGACTGGATAGGCTGTACCGTCGCGTCATGATCCGTTTGCTCCGCTGGCGCTGGCTCACCGTCGCCGCCACGGTCTCGGTGCTGGCATTGCTGGTGTGGGGGTTCGTCACCCGGGTGCCTCGCGTCGACTGGGGCGGCTTTGGCGCGCGCCGCACATCCCTCTCGGTCTTCCTCGGCTTTCCGCGCGGGAGCGATCCCGTCAGCGTGGATCTGAGCATGCGGGAATTCGAAGCACTGGCGGTGGGTGCACCCGGGGTCGAACGCGTCGTGGCCCGCGGAGGGACGGCCTTCGGGGGCGGCCAGATGCAGGTGTGGTTCCGGCGCGAGGACTCCTTCAGCGGGTTGCCCCAGGCGCTCCAGGAGGTTCTGACGCAGCGGGCCGTCTTCGTCGGTGGTGCCACGGTCAACGTCCAGGGGGACGGTCCGGGCTTCTCGAGCGGCTTCGGCGGCGGTGGCAGTATCGCCTTCCGGATCCGGATCAGGGGCTACTCGTTTGCCGGGGTGGAACGACTGGCCCTTGACCTCAAGGAGCGACTGGAACGGATCTCCCGGGTACGCGATGTGGACATCAACGCAGCCGGCTTTTTCTCGCGGGAGAAGGCCTACGAGGTGACTCTCGACCCCGATCGGGCCGCCCTGGGGCGCTACGGGGTGACGGCGACCGAACTCGCCGGCGCCATCGCCAGGGAGATCGGTGGCGCCGCTGGTCAGCAGGTCGTGGACATCGATGGTGAGGAGTTTCCGGTCACGGTCAAGACCCGCGGGGCCAGAGACCGGACCATGAGGGAACTTCAGTCGGCTTTGCTGTCCAACGACGGCGGGGCGCCGGTCCGCATTGGTGATCTCGCCGGCGTGGGGGAGCGGGAGGCGCTCTCGACCATCCGGCGCGAGGATCAACAGTACGTTCGCATTCTCAGCTACGGATTCCGTGGGCCCAGCAAACTGGCGGAACGGACTCACGACGCCTTCATGGCTTCCGTGGAGCCGCCGGCCGGCTTCTCGGTCGAGAATCTACAGTTCGGTTTCGTGACGGACGGGAGCGAACAGGGGTTGTGGCTGGTGTTCGCCATGGGTGTTGCCCTTGTCCTGTTGGTGGTGGCCATGGTGTTCGATTCGATCTGGGCGGCTGCCATGGTGTTTCTCAGCCTGCCCCTGGCCCTGTCAGGAGTGGCGGCAGCCTTCTGGCTGGCCGAAGCCGCCTTCACCCGTGAAGCGGCGGTCGGAGTCATTCTGGTCGTCGGACTGGCCGTGAACCAGTCGATTCTGTTGGTGGATGCCGCGCTCGAGCGACGCCGGCGCGGCCAGACACAGGGCCGCCGCGCCCTGTCGAGTGTCGACCTGCTGTCAGCGTGCCGGGACCGGGCCGGGATGATTCTCCTGGTGACATTCACCACGCTGGCCAGCCTGCTGCCCCTGGCGATCGGCACGGATGCCACCAGCCTGTTCGGCGCCATCGCCCTGGCGACCAGCGGTGGCGTGGTGGCCGGGACGGTCGGCGCGCTGTTCGTCATGCCGACCTTCTTGGCAGGCCTGCGCCGCACTCGGTCACCGGTCACGTAAGAAGTTATCCCACAACAACTTGAAGCACTCGCGAGCGGTTGCCTCCAGGCCACCGACTCGACTATATTTCGCGGTCTCCATACCACCTCCCCAGCGCGCTCAGGCGCCTTTCCCCCGGGATTCCATGACGGCACCGAATTCACGCGAGCGGATCCTTCCCAGGCTCATCCAAGACGAGATGCAGCAATCGTTCATCAACTACTCGATGAGCGTCATCGTGTCTCGCGCTCTGCCGGACGTGCGCGACGGGTTGAAGCCGGTCCACCGGCGCATCCTGTACGCCATGAACGAATTGGGCTTGACGCCAGGGCGGCCTTTCAAGAAGTCCGCTACGGTCGTGGGCGATGTCCTCGGCAAGTACCACCCCCATGGGGACAGCTCGGTCTACGACGCCCTGGTCCGGATGGTTCAGGATTTCTCGTTGCGGTACCCCTTGGTGGACGGGCAGGGGAACTTCGGGTCGATCGACGGGGACTCGGCGGCCGCATACCGGTACACCGAGGCTCGGCTGACCCGGGTGGCGTTGACCATGCTCGAGGACATCGACAAGGAGACTGTCGACTACCAGCCCAACTTCGACGACCGGCTGCTGGAGCCGACGGTCCTGCCGTCTCGGCTTCCCAACCTCCTGGTCAACGGCTCGAGCGGGATCGCCGTGGGGATGGCGACCAATATCCCGCCGCACAACCTGCGGGAAGTGGGTAAGGCCATCGAGCTCATCGTCGAGGACCCGGACGTCACCATCGATCAGCTACGAAAGGTGATCACCGGTCCGGACTTTCCGACGGGCGGGTTCATCTACGGGTCGAGTGGGATCAAGGAAGCTTACGAGACCGGGCGTGGCCGCGTCGTGGTGCGGGCCCGGGCCCAGATCGAGGAGAAGGAATCCACCGGCAAGTCGGCCATCGTCGTGACGGAGGTCCCCTACCAGGTCAACAAGGAGAACCTGGTTCGAAACATCGCCGAGCTGGCGATCGCCAAGCGGATCGAGGGCATCAGCGGTGTGCGGGACGAGACCGACAAGGATGGCATCCGCATGGTCATCGAGCTCAAACGGGATGCCATTCCCAACGTGGTGCTGAACCAGCTGTACAAGCACACGTCGATGCAGACCACCTTCGGGGTGATCATGCTGGCGCTCGACCGGGGTGTCCCCAAGGTGATGAACCTGAAGGTGCTGCTGCAGCGGTTCGTCGATCACCGGCACGACATCATTGTCCGGCGGACCCAGTTCGATCTCAATGCCGCTGAAGCACGCGAGCACATTCTCGATGGTCTCAAGATCGCTGTCGACAACATCGACGAGGTCATCAAGATCATTCGGGGCTCGTCGGACACCGTGACGGCGGACAAGAAACTCCGCAAACGCTTCGGGTTCACCGAGAAGCAGAGCGATGCCATCCTCAACATGCGCCTCGCCAAGCTCACCGGACTGGAGATCGAAAAGCTCGACGCGGAATTGAAGGAGGTGCGCGCCACCATCAAGCAGCTCAAGGGCATTCTGCGGTCCAAGCCCAAGCGAATGGCGATCCTGCTATCCGAGATGAACGAGACGGTGGAGCGCTTCGGCGACGAGCGGCGCACCGAAATCATCGCGGATCAAGGCGAATTCTCCGTGGAGGATCTGATCGCTGAAGAGGACATGGTGATCACCATCTCGCACACCGGGTACGTCAAGCGCATTCCGGTGTCGACGTATCGCCGGCAACGACGTGGCGGGCGTGGCCTCGCCGGCATGGGGACCAAGGAAGACGATTGGGTCGAGCACCTCTTCATTGCCAGCACCCACGACTACCTGATGTTCTTCAGTGAGAAGGGTCAGGTCTACTGGCTCAAGGTCCACGAGATCCCGCAAGGGGGGCGTGCGGCTCGTGGCAAGCCGGTGGTGCACTGCATCAACATTCGCCAGGACGAGCGCATCGCGGCCACGGTCGCAGTGCGGGAGTTCAGTGACGACCAGTGGCTGATGTTCGCCACCCGGGGCGGCACGGTGAAACGAACGGTGTTGTCAGCCTACCGAAACGTCCGGTCGACGGGCATCAACGCCATCAACATCGATTCCAAGGACGAGCTCATCGACGTCCAGCTGTGTGACGAAAACAGCGACATCGTCCTGGCCACCAGTAACGGGATGAGCACCAGGTTCCACCAGAGCGACGTGCGCGAGATGGGGCGGGCGGCAGCCGGCGTCAAGGGCATCGCGCTGTCTTCAGGCGATCGGGTCATCGACATGGTCGTTGCCAAGCGGGACGCAACCCTGCTCGTGGTGTCGGAGAAGGGCCTCGGGAAACGCTCTGAGCTCTCCGAGTACCGCGTGCAACGTCGGGGCGGCAAAGGGATCATCACCCTCAAGAAGACCGAGAAGACCGGACGGATCATCGCCCTGAAGGAGGTCCAGCCCCAGGACGAGCTGATGATGATCACTCGCAAGGGGGTCATTATTCGCCTGCCCGTGGACGGGATTCGGGTCATCGGCCGCAACACCCAGGGAGTCAAGGTCATGAACCTCGACGCCGGTGACGCGGTCGTCGACGTGGCCCGGGTGGTGACCGAGAACGGGACCGCGACGGAGGCAGACGCCGTACCCGCCACCACCGGCGATGAGGGGTGACCGGCCTGACCGCCCAGTGACGTCACACGGTGTCGTCTCCATCGACGATGTACGCCGGGCCGCGGACCGTTTGGCCGGCGTGGCGGTCCATACACCTCTGGTGGCCGCCCCCGAACTGTCGGAAGCGACGGGCGCCAACACGCTCCTGAAGTGTGAGCAGGAGCAGCCGGTCGGCGCCTTCAAGATGCGCGGGGCCTGCAATGCCATCGCCGCGCTTTCCCCTGACGCCCGCGCCGCCGGGGTCATCACCTATTCCAGTGGCAATCACGGGCAGGCCGTCGCGTACGCCGGGCATCGCCTCGGTTGCCGGGCGGTCGTCGCCATGCCGGATCACGCGCCTCGTATCAAGGTCGAAGGCGTCAAGCGCTGGGGGGGGGAGGTCGTCTCGGGGGGAAGCACCTCCGCCAGCCGTCGCCAGGTGGCGGAACAGATGGCCCAGGAGCAGGGGCTCACGATCGTGCCGCCCTTCGACCACCCTGATGTGATTGCCGGTCAGGCCACCTGTACCCTCGAAATTCTGGCCGCCGTCCCGGACCTGCGGACCCTGGTCGTTCCGGTCGGGGGTGGCGGCCTTCTTGCAGGAGCCTGCACCGTCGTTGCCGCCCTGGCCCCCGAGGTCCAAGTGGTGGCTGTGGAACCCGTTGGGGCCGCCAAACTCGGTGCGGCACTGGCGGCGGGACGCCCCGTATCTTTGCAGAATGCAACGAGCTTGGCCGATGGGCTACTGCCCCTATCGATCGGGGAATTGACGTTTCCGATCATCGCCCCGGTGCTCCATCGGGTCGTTCAGGTGACCGACGAGGACCTCGTCGAGGCCGTCCGGTTGCTGCATCGTCAGGGTCTCCGGGTCGAGCCTTCCGGGGCGGCGACGAGCGCCGCACTCCTGGCCGGCGACATCGAAGTGGGTGGGACAACCGTGGCGATCATCAGTGGGGGTAACGTGGATGACGAAGTGTTCCAGACGCTGGTGGCGTAGGTGAGCCTGGCGCCCAAGATCCTGGTCGCGGATGACGATCAGGCCTTGTCGCGGACGCTGTCCTGGATTCTCAAGGACAACGGATACGAGGTCGTGACCGTACCCGGTGGCGAGGGTGTCATGGATCGCCTCCTGGCCGATCCGTTCGATCTCTTGCTCCTCGACATCATGATGCCCAAGGTGGATGGGCTGCAGCTCCTTGAACGGGTCAGAGCTGAGCCGGTATTGCGCGACCTCCCGGTCCTCATGATCTCCTCGATGCAGCCCGAAGAGGCGACCGTGAAGTCGCTCGGTCTCGGGGCCTCCGACTTCATTGCGAAGCCGTTCCGGGTCCGGGAGCTCCTGGCCAGGGTCAAGGCCCACCTACGGGTCGGCCGCGAGTTGAACCAGGCGCGGGCCGAGGCCGACTCCCGGAACGAGATGGTCGACATTCTCCAGGAAGTCACCGCGTCTCTCAAGCCCGACGAGATCTACCAGATTCTGGTGCGCCGCGTCGCTCGGGGGATACGGATTTCGAAATGCTCCATCATCATCGCCAATCCGGGCGACGAGGTCGGGGCGGTCGTGGCTGCCAACGAAAACCCGATGCTGCGCAACCTGCAGGTCGAGCTGCGGCGCTACCCCGAAATCCAGAAAGCCATTCAGAGCGACCAGATGGTGCACGTGCGTGACGTCCTCAGCGACCCGTTGTATCGGGATGTCCGTGCCGAATGGGAGGCAGAGGGTGTGATGGTGCCGACCCGGTCGGTCATCGCCATCCCCTTCAGTCTCCGCGACATGCCGGCAGGCGTGTTCTTCCTGCGCACCACGGCCGAAGCCGCACCACTCAACGATCAGGACGCCCGGTTCGCGAGCCAGGTCATCGATGCGGCCGTGGCGGCACTCGAGAAGGCCTACGACCTCGAGAATGCTGTGATGGGCCAGGAGCAGATGCGTCGGTTGGCCGAGACCGATCCGCTGACCGAGACGTTCAATCGTCGCGCCCTGCTCGAAAAGCTGTCTCAGGAGATGGACCGGGCCCAACGCTACGATACCGTGCTCGCTTGTCTGATGATCGACATCGACAACTTCAAGAGGGTGAACGACACCCACGGGCACCTGATCGGTGACCGCATTCTCCGGCAGGTCGCGAACCTCCTGCGGCGTGAGCAGCGCGCCGTCGACATCGTGGCACGGTATGGCGGTGAGGAATTCGTGGTGTTGCTGCCCGAGACCGGCGTGACCGGCGCCCGGATTTTTGCCGAGCGCATCATCCGTCGTGTCCAGAGCCACGAATTCGGGGAACCAGGACAGCCCGTCAACATCACGACATCGATTGGCGTGGCGACGTACCCCGAGGAGCGGGTCGTGGACGGGAACGACATGCTTCGCGTCGCGGACGAGAATCTCTACAAAGCAAAGAACGACGGCCGCAACCGGTATCGGGATTGACGACGCGCCGCTGCCCCCGCTGCAAATCCACGTTCGCCCCTCCCGCCCGATACTGTGTTCGCGACGGATCCCCACTCGTCGATGTCGGCTCGCGCCCTGGTGCCGGTGGTGGACTGCGGGGGCGCTCGAGAACGCTTCCTCCGGGGCCGGCTCCCCAGGATGATCCCGCGGCGGCCTTGAGCGGCAGGACGTTCGACAACCGTTTTGAGATTCTGGAGCAGGTCGGGGAAGGAGGCATGGCGCGGGTGTACGCCGCTCGGGAAGTCGGTTCGGATGCCCGGCTGGCCATCAAGGTCCTCAGCTCGCGGCTGGTGCGGGATCCGGCCGCTGCGGCTCGCCTCCAGCGTGAGGCGCAACTGGCGCAACGCCTGAACCACCCGAATGTCTGCCCCATCCTCGGGGTCGGGCTGAGTCCCGACGGCCTCCACTACCTGGTCATGCCCTATCTCGATGGCGAGACCCTGTGCGAGCGGGAATTGCGCGAGGGCCCCATGCCCATGGGCGTCGGCCTTGGCCTGGTCCGGCAGATCGGCCACGGCCTGTCGCACGCCCACGGGCATCAGGTCCTCCACCGCGATCTGAAACCCGAAAACGTGATGCTGGTCCCCGACGCGTCTACACCGCAACGGATCCGCGCCGTCGTGATGGACTTCGGACTGGCCAAGGAGTTCGAAGCCGGGCCGGACGTTCGCAAACTCACGGCGACCGGCATCGTCCTGGGGACGCCCGAGTTTCTCAGCCCGGAACAGGTCCGGGGCAAGGCCCTTGACGCGCGAAGCGACGTCTTTGCGCTCGGTGTGTTGGCGTTCGAGCTGTTGACCGGCCAGTTGCCGTTTTCCGGGGACACGGCGCAGGACGTGATGCTCGCCAGGCTCCAGGGACGACCACGGCGGCTGAGAACGTTTCTTCCCGATGCCCCCGAGTCGTTGGAGGCGGCCATCGCCAAGGCCTTGACGCGCGACCCCGCGGGGCGGTATCCCACCATGGACGCTTTTGCCGAGGCCCTGGCCCCGTTGGACCGAACCGGACACCGTCCCCACGCCTGAACAGCTGCTCTGATGAAACGATTCGCTGCCTACGATCCGCCAGAGTACCTCACCTGGTCGCCCGACCCGGCCTTGAACGCCGAGTACGTCGACGTTATCGAACGCGACGTCGACCGGCAGGCCGTCCTCGCCCGCCTCAAGACCGATCAGTTGCTTGAGATCTATCGGCGACTCGTGCGGGCTCGGCTCCATGACGTCACGCTCAAGCGCTGGGTCCGTCTGGGGACCATCAGCAAAGCGTGGCTCGGGACGGGAGAGGAAGCCGCGACCGTTGGGCCGGTCTTCTCGCTCGATCCGCAGAGCGACTTCGTCGCTCCGATGATCCGGAATGCTTCTGCCTGTAGCGACATGGGCATGCCGCTGGCCGACATGTTTCGCGCCTACCTTGCCACGGCGGATTCGCCGTCCGGAGGCAAGGACCTGCACGCAGGCAGTTTTCCCCACAACGTGCTGCAGCCCGTGTCGCCCATCGGTCTCATGGTCCCCGTGTCGGCGGGACTGGCCTTGGCCACGAGGTTCCGTGGCGAG
Organism: Gemmatimonadota bacterium; assembly: GCA_039587475.1. GTDB lineage: Bacteria > Gemmatimonadota > Gemmatimonadetes > Gemmatimonadales > GWC2-71-9 > N074bin45. The sequence continues at coordinate 17,394 of JBDHIK010000009.1, forward strand.
ACGGGCGTGGTCGTCAACTGGATCGGGGATGGCTCCACCAAGGCGGCAGCCACCCATGAGGGTCTCAACCTGGCCGCCGTACTGAGGCTCCCCGTTGTCTACATCATCCAGAACAACCAGGTGGCCCTGGGGACTCGCCTGGAGCAGCATCACCTCGGGGGAGACTTGTCGACGCTTCCCGGAGCCTACGGGATGGCGGGCGGTACGTTCGATGGCAATCACGTGCTCGATGCGTATGCGGCCACCGCCCTGGCGGTGGAGCGGTGCCGAGCGGGGCGCGGACCGGTCATGCTGGTGGCAAACACGTTCCGCATGGGGGGTCATGCTACCCACGACGAGAAGGAAGCCCGGGAGACGTTTCCCGCGGAGTTGTTCGAACGTTGGGGCCGTCGTGATCCCATCGGGCTGTACGAGGAATACCTGATCGGGCGCGGCATGCCCCCAGAGCTGCTGGAAGAGATGGAGGCCGAGGTGCAGGCCGAGGTCGACCAGGCAGAGCAGCAGGCCCTGGCCAGTCGTGACCATCTGCCCGACCCGGGCACGGCCACACGAGGGGTCTACGCCGGCTCGACCAGCGCCTCGGACCTCGGAGGCTGACCCACGTGACGGCGACGACCGGGACTGAACCCACCGCAACCAGCGAGCCGTCAGGGCACGCCTTCGGGACCGCTCCGGTCTTTCTGGCCACCCTCAGTACCATCCTGGGCGCCATTCTGTTCCTGCGGTTCGGCTATGCGGTCGGGCACGTGGGGCTGGTCGGCACCCTGATGATCGTGGTGATCGGCCATCTCGTCACCATCCCCACCGCCCTTGCCATCGCCGAAATCTCCACCAATCGTCGTGTCGAAGGAGGCGGAGAGTACTTCATCATATCCCGATCGTTCGGGACGTCGATCGGTGGTGCGATCGGCGTATCGCTGTATTTGTCGCGCGCGATTTCGGTGGCGTTCTACATGATCGCCTTTGCCGAGGCCTTCCGGCCCCTGGCGCCCCTGCTGGAGTCCACCCTTCCGGTCACCTTCGATCCCCGCATGGTCTCCGTACCGGCCACCGTCCTCCTGGGCTTCCTCGTCGTGAGCCGAGGAGCCGAGATCGGTGTGCGGGCGCTGTGGGCCGTAGCGGCGATCCTCGTGATGTCGCTGGCCATGTTCTTCCTGGGCTCACCGATCGAGAGCACCACGGTGCTGGAATTTCGCCCGTTCGACAAGGTCGCCAACGCGGATTCCTTCATCCTGGTGTTCGCTATCGTCTTCCCCGCGTTCACGGGGATGACGGCTGGTGTCGGCCTGTCCGGCGACTTGGCCAACCCACGCAAGTCCATCCCCCTGGGGGTCATCAGCGCTACGGTGGCCGGGTTGGTGATCTATCTCCTGGTGGCCTTCAAGTTGGCTCGTTCAGCTCCGATCGGTGCGCTGGTGGACGATCCGCTGGTCATGTCCCAGATCGCCGTCTGGGGTCCGATCATTCCCATTGGTCTTGCCGCGGCCACGCTGTCGTCGGCGATCGGCTCGATCCTGGTGGCACCACGCATTCTGCAGGCGCTCGGCGCCGACCGGATCTTCCCGACGCCGAAGGTCAATCGGGTCATGGCGTCCGGTGTCGGCCAGAACAACGAACCCCGTGCCGCGACGCTGGCCACCGCCGTCATCGCCATCACCACCGTGCTCGTCGGCAATGTGGACTCCGTCGCCCGGATCATCACCATGTTCTTCATGGTGACCTACGGCGCGTTGTGTCTGATCAGTGCCCTGGAACACTTCGCGTCCCGCCCCAGCTACCGGCCCACCTTCCGGTCCAAGTGGTATCTCAGTCTGCTGGGTGCGGTGATGTCGCTGTTCCTGATGTTCCAGATTCAGCCGTTCTACGCGCTGGTCGCCTTGGCGGTGATGGTCGGGCTGTACTACGCCATCCGGTTGGGGCGGGGGTCCGACGACATTGCGGCGCTGTTTCAGGGCGCCATGACCCAGGCGACGCGCTACTCCCAGATCAAGCTGCAAGCCAGCAGCACGTTACGGCACGCCCAAGAGTGGCGGCCCAGTGTCATCATGGTGAACGGCAGGACATTTTCCCGATCGGCGCCGATGCAGATGCTGAGCTGGTTGTGCCGTCGCTATGGCTTCGGGAGCTACATCCACCACATCCTCGGCGACCTGACGGACGAGACCTTCCGGGAGAGCCGCAAGCTCCGGCGTCAGCTCGTCGACATTACCCAAGCCCGTCGAAGCGCCATCTACGTCGACACGATCATCTCGCCTTCCATCCGCTCCGCGCTGGCCCAGGCACTGCAGCTTCCCGGCGTCACCGGCATGGACAACAATTCCATTCTGTTCGAGTGTCGCAGCGATGACGGGTCTGAAGTACTGCAGGAGATCGAAGAAGGTTGCCGGCTGGCCGGTGCCACCCGAATGAACAGTCTGGTGCTGCGACATGGTGAGCACTTCTTCGGCAGTCGGTCGACGCTCCACATCTGGCTGACCTGGCACGACTACGAAAACGCCAATCTCATCACGATGCTGGCCTACATCCTCCTCGGTCACCGGGATTGGCAGAACGCGGAAATCCGTATCTTCGCCGCCGTCCCGCAGTCGGAAGCGTCGGAGCGCCGGGTACAACTCAACGAGATGATCGACTCTGGCCGGCTCCCGATCAGCCGGAAGAACTTGCGAATCTTGCCGACGGACCAGGCCGTGGACTTCGACGAGCTCGTGGCCAGTCGGTCCGCGCACGCCGACCTCGTCGTGTTCGGGTTCACGGAAGACCGCCTGGCCGAGCGCGGCGCAGAGCTATTCCTGAGGCACCCCAGCCTGCACGACGTCCTCTTCGTGTCCGCCGAGCAACGGATTCTCATCGAATGACGTCGTCCGTGCGTATGGCGGTTCTGGCGGTGCTCGGTAGCCTGGCCTGTCGCATGACGCTGTCTCCTCTGCAGAACCGGATCGCGGTCGGCCATGAATCCTTCGTCGTCTTCGCCGCCGTCGGCGAAGACGACCTCGGAGACCTGTTCGCCGTCAGCACCAACGGCGGCCCGATCTATCCCGTTACCTATACCAGGCTGCATGAGAGTGTCCCGGCGCTGTCGCCGTCCGGCGGCATGTTGGCCTTCTTTCGCGCGCGGTCCGCAACCGATTCGACCGACGTCCGCCTGGTCGTCATGAACCTGCTGAATGGTGCGGAACGCGTGTTGGTCGAAGCGGGACCTGGGTTGAGATTGCAGGCCGTCACGTGGCACCCCGCAGAGACGCACGTCTACGTCCGTACCTCGGCCGGGATCCTGGAAGCGGCCGTGCCTCCTGCCGCGCCTCGGGTAGCTCCGGTGACGGACAGCGCCGCCGCGGATTCGGCCTTCCGAGTCATTCTGGGGGACCCGGCCTTCGCCGAGGTGGCCCCGTGCCGAACAGGGGCGGGGTTGTGCACGCGCCCACGGGAGGGCGAAGAAGTGCCCCTGCCCGAGGACATCACGGGGCCCCTCCGCTGGGGCGAGGACTCACTCGCCTACTTCGCGGGGACGGATCTGGTGATACGGCCCCTGGCCGGCGGGCGCGCCAGGACGCTGCGTTGGTCCGACCCACCGGCCCGCCCGCGTGACGCTACCGTGTCGCTCGTGCCCATCGGACAGTGAGGGGTGTGTGATGTCGATCGCTACGTCCCTGCGCCGCTGGCTCGAGTTCCTTGCGCTGGCTCTGTTGTATCTCCTTGTCCGGTTCCTGCCACGGCGCTGGCTGCTGCCGCTGGGCCGCGGCCTCGGGTCGTTCGTCTGGCGGGTCGTCCCGATCCGACGCCGCGTCGTTCTCGAGAACCTGCGACACGCCTTTGGCGCCGAGCTCGATAGCACCCAACAGCGGGAAGTCGCGCGTCGTTTCTATCGTACGCTCGGCATGACCCTGGTCGAATTGCTCGCCGTGCCGGATCTCTCGCGCGCCGACATTCTGGCCACGGTCAGGGTGGATGGGCAGGAACACCTCGACATCGTTCGTGACAGCGGGCGGGGGGCCATCTTCGTGTCCGGGCATTTCGGGAACTTCGAGTACCTCGGGGCCCGCATGGCGGCGGAAGGCATGCCCATCAGCTTTGTCGCCAAGGCGCAACGCAACGCCCGGGTGGATGCGATGCAGCGCCGGATTCGCGAGACACTTGGGGTAGGCACTATCGGGCCCGACGCGACCCGGGACATGCTTCGGGCTTTGCGTGAGGGCCAGTGCGTTGCGATGCTGGCAGATCAGAACGCCGGCCCGGAGGGCCTCCTGTGCTCCTTCCTGGGCCGACCGGCATGGGTCTTCCGAGGCCCGGCATACCTGGCCTGGAAATTCGATGTTCCCCTGATCACCGGGTTCATCTATCGGGACGAGGGAGGCCGTCATGTGGTGCGGGCCGATGCGCCAGTGTTCCCCGACCGCTCACTTTCCGAAGAGGAAGCCGTGCGAGCGCTCACGGAGTATCATGTCGAGCGCCTGGAGGCGGCCATACGGAGCGCGCCCGAACACTACTATTGGGTGCACCGTCGCTGGAAGGTCCCTGAGGGGATGGCGCCGCCGGCCGTCGCTTAGGTTGGCGGTTCGTCCACGCGGTCGTCAGTGCCGATGGCGGACCAGGCGGCATCGATCGTGTGTCGGGTGAGCGCAGACTCTGCCGGCCACTCACGACGGGCGATCCGGTGCAGGGCCAGGGCCACGACCTCCAGCCACACGGTCGCCCACAAGTCGGCCGGCCCCGGTCGCACCGCCCCCGCCGCTTTTCCCTCGGCCACGATGCGCTCGACCGCCGCACGAAAGCGGCGGGCGGCGTCCTCGCTGGTTTCATCCAGCAGGTCGGTCGTGGGTCGGGCCAGCAGCATGTGGACGGCGGCAGGGTCTCTGGCGGCCGACTCCGTCAGGCGACGGGCGATCCGGTCCAGACGGTCCCGGGCATCCCGTGTGTCCCCACGGTCGAGTTCGCCAACCAGGTCAATGGCCCAGCCTTGTGTCGCCTGGTAGACCACGTTGTACAGATGCCGCTTCCCGGTGAAGTGGCGATAGATCGTCCCCTCAGCAACGCCCGCGCGCTGTGCCAGGGCTGGGGTGGTCGTCCCCCGATACCCGGCAGAAGTGAACAACTCCAGTGCGGCCCGTTGCAGGCGCTGCCGAGTCGCCCCGGCGTCCCGGCGCGGACCTCGTTGTGGGGATGGTTGGTGTTCCACGATCTCCCCAAGGTACGCCCAGATTCGCATGGTTGAAACCACCCACCAACCCGGGGTAGATTCGGGCGCTTTTCACTGCCTTTTCCGGGAGTACCACCAATTATGAAGCTGCTCGTCCTCGGCGCCGGACACCAGGGGTCGGCGTGTGCCTACGATCTCTTGCAGAATCCCGACGTAGAACGCGTCACGATCGCCGACGTCAACCCGGAGTCGCTCCCCGACTTCCTGGCGGGTGGCGGTGACCGCTTGCGAACGACGGTGGCAGATGCCCGTGACCACGAGACGATCCGAAGCCTGATGGTCGATCACGATGCCGCGATGAGTGCCTTTCCGTATTACTTCAACGGTCCCATGGCGGAACTGGCCGTCGGGGCCTCCTGCCATTTCTGCGACCTTGGTGGAAACACCGAAATCGTGTTCGAGCAGAAGAAGCTCGATCCGGATGCCAGGGCGGCCGGAGTGTCGATCGTCCCAGACTGTGGGCTGGCACCAGGCATGGTCAACATCCTCGCCGCCGAGGGCATCCGGCGCCTCGACACAGCCGATCGCGTGAAGATCTTCGTGGGCGGGCTGCCGCAGGAACCCGAGCCACCACTCAACTACCAGATCGTGTATTCACTCGAAGGCGCGCTCGACTACTACACGACCCCATCCTGGGTGCTGCGGGGCGGGAAACGAGTCGAGGTGGACGCCCTCAGCGAACAGGAATTCGTCGACTTTCCGGAACCGGTCGGGCGGCTGGAAGCGTTCCACACCGCGGGCGGTATCAGCCTGCTGCCATGGCAATACGAAGGCAAAGTGGACGTCATGGAGTACAAGACACTTCGCTACCCCGGACACATGGCGCTCATGCGGGCCATCCGGGACCTGGGACTGCTCGACAACACACCCATCGATGTGAAGGGGACCGCGGTGGTGCCACGCGATCTCTTCATCGCGGCCGTCAGTCCGCATCTCACGAAGCCCGAGGGCCATGATCTGGTGGCGTTGCACGTCGAAGTCAGTGGGACCAAGGACGGCCAGCCTGCCACCACCAGGTGGCAACTCCTGGACCGATACGATGCCGAGCACGGCATCAGTGCCATGATGCAGACGACCGGCTATTCCCTGTCGATCACCGGGCAGCTGCAGGCCACCGGGGCCATCGCCCCGGGGGTGAACACGCCGGATGAGGCGGTACCGTTCCAGGCCTACGTGGAGGGCCTGCGCGAACGCGGCGTCGACATCAGGGAACTTTCCTGACCGTCCGGTCATTCTGGTCGCGGAAGCACGACACGACAGATTGACAGGGAAGACCGATGGACTTTGTGACACTGTGGGACCAGGCGCAGTCCTTTGATCGATTCGTCGCCGACAGCACGGCGCACCGGGGATTGTGGGAGGGGATTCACCGCATCGCCCGGGTCCCGGACTGGGTTGGGACCCAGCTGCCGCCGGGGGTGGCCGCGCGCCGCTTGCTGGTGATCGCGGAGGACTGGTGTGGCGACGCCTCCAACACCATCCCGGTGCTGGCCAAATGGGCCGACCGGACGCCCGGGCTCGAGCTACGGCTGCTCCGCCGTGACGAACACCCGGATGTCATGGATCGCTATCTCACCAATGGCGCCAGAGCCATCCCCGTGGTCATCGTCCTGGACGAAGCCTTCGAGGAAATCGGCCATTGGGGTCCGCGGCCCGAAGAACTTCAGAGCTGGGTCATGGAATACCGTCAGACCCTGGAGAAGAAGGAACTGTACCCCCAGGTGCGGCGCTGGTACGCCCGGGATCGTGGCGACACCACGATACGGGAGATTGCGGATCTGGTGGGTCTGGACCTGCAGGCGCCGACCGCCGCCTAGAACATCCAGCCCGATCCAAAGAGGAAGCGAAACCCCTCACTGCCGCCGCTGAAGTTGAAGGTCCAGACGTTCGAGCGGAGGACGCGGAGGGCGAAGCCCCCGCCGGCCCCCCAGTGGAGGTCGCTGAGGGTGAAGGCTTCCATCTCGTAGACCCGGCCGGCATCCCCAAACAGCATGAGCGTGATGGCGCCGAGGTCTCCAAGGTTGAGGAGGTCGTGGCGCAGGTCGACGTTCCCCATGGCCACGCTTTCACCGCCGAACCGCGGATCGGGGAAGCCACGGTTGGTGAACCGGCCACCGTAGCTGAGCCGGTCCCGTTCCCAGGTATTGAATTCGAATCGTTGCGACAGCGGCGGCGTTCCGCCGGCTGCGGCACCGGCCAGTCGTACTCCGATGACGGTGCCCTCGCGGGGGGACAGGAATCCCGAAAGGGATCCATACACCCAGGTGTACCCGTCCCCGCCCGTGCCGGCTTTGGCGCCCACCTCCAGGAACACCCCACGCTGGGTGTTGTATTCGGTGTCCCGGGTGTCCACCATGACGCTGAGCCGCGCGCTGGCATCGTCGTTCACCACGGTTTGGCCCTGGGCGTCGAGGGCGAACTGCGAGGCCGCGGAAAGCGGCCGGAACTCGGTACGTTGCCAGCGCCCCGCCAGACTGGCGCGCAGGGGACCGATGATCTCCCGGCTGACCTCAACCTGGCCGGAGTACTGATTCCAGCGAACCCGGTAGAAGTCCGGGCTGGCCCCCGCCACGGCGGGGTCGAAGGTCGTGGCGTTGCCTATGCCGTAGTAGCCGAACCGGTTCTGCTGGATGGCGCGCGCGTGCACGTCGAAGCGCCACTTGGGGATCAGACCAGGGGCCCGGAAGCGGGTGTTGATGAACCAGCTTCCCTTGAAGGTGGCCCCCGCCCCGGCAACGAACGCCCCATCCGAGGGGTAGGGGGCCTCATAGGGCGCCATCTTGGAGTAGTCGAGCCCCAGCGCGATGAATGGAAACTCGTTCGCTGAGGGAACCAGTACGGGTAGCCAACTCACCCCCCAGTCCTGCGCCGCGGCCCAACGTGGGGTGAGGACGGCAAGTGCGGCCAGGACGGTGGCGAGACGCTTCATGCGCCTCGCTCATACAGGAAGGCCAGATCCTGCAACGCGGCGTCGCTGCCGTCGTGCGCAGCATACCGCCCCGGATAGAGCCCGGCGCCGCCGACGTCACCGATCTTGTTGACCGCATAGAACTGCAGGTCGAACTGGGGACGGCCGTCTGGGTCCAGCAATCGCGGTTCGGTGCCGGCGATGACCCGCCGGAGGGTCGCCACACAGGCATCGGTGGGGGCCATCCCTTGCCGCATGAACTCCACGGTCAGGAACGCCCCGCACGTCATGATGTTGGACTCGCCCCGGCCAGTCGATCCCGCTGCACCGACGTCGTTGTCCGTGTACTGCCCTGCCCCGATGATCGGAGAATCCCCGACGCGGCCAGGGATCTTCCATGCCAGTCCGCTCGTGGTCGTCACCGACGACACGTCGCCGGCGCTGTTCACCACATTCATGTTGATTGTGCCGGTGGGGCGCTGGCGCATGGGATCATCGTCGGGCACGTCGAGCCAGTCGTCCGACGGTCCGCGATTGGCCCGCCAGCGCAACCAGATCTCCCTCGACCTGGGGGTCATCAGGTCTTCTTCCTGATAGCCGTAGGAGAGGGCAAAACGCTTGGCGCCCTCACCCACCAGCATGATGTGGTCGGTATAGAGCAGGACGAGCCGGGCGATCTCACTTGGGGTCTTGATGCCCTCAAGCGCTCCGACCGCTCCCGCCCGGCGCGTGGGCCCGTGCATACAGGACGCATCGAGCTGCACCACCCCCGCCTCGTTGGGCAGGCCGCCATATCCCACGGACGTATCTTCTGGGTCCAGCTCCTGGATCTTCACGCCTTCGACCGCGGCGTCGAGCGTGTCGCTGCCGCTGGCCATCAACTCGACCGCCCGGGCGACGCCCCGGATTCCGTTTGCCGAACTGACGGCCGCCGGCCGGGCCGCCTTGCGAAGATGAATGGCGGGGGTCGAGGCCGCCGCTCCAGCCGCGCCGGGAACGGTCAACGCCGTCACGGCGGCGCCGGACACGCCGAGAAACCGACGACGGGACACGGAATCGGACACGAACACTCCTCAGTATGGGAACACGGAACTCGACAGGGATTTAGACCCCCGCGGCGGTGCTGTCAACTTGCCGCGCCCAGATACGCCAAATATAATTGGGGCCTGCGATTACACCCCTTGCTCCGTTCGATGTCAGCGCGGGTTCAGTTCGCTGACGACCCCTTCAGGCTCCTGCGATTCATCGTGGGGGCGTTGCTGCTTGGAGGGACCGTCGCGGCGTTGCTGATGGCCGTGACGGGGGTGGCCCCGCGCGCGTTGTTGCTGGCCGGCGGGCTGTGGGCCCTCTACGGCCTCTTCATGGGGGTCGTTGGCGGGATTCTCGAGCCGGTCATCGAGGGCGGCGCCCGGTTGTTCTCCAATGTCGGGTTGGTGCGTGCCGGTGGTGGTTTCTCCCAAATGGAGGCGCTGGTGGTTCGGGGCCGGTACCATGAGGCCGCGGAAGCCTATCTGGGTCGGATCAGGACCGGCGCCAACCCCATCGAGGCCACCCTGCGCCGGGCCGCACTTCTGGCCGGCCCCCTCGAGGCTCCCCTCATGGCGGCCGGGGAACTCGAGGACCTGCGTCGCCAGGCCGAGGATCTGCCGCCGGGCGAGGACGTCCGCGTCGGGCTGGCCCTCGTCGACATCTACGACTATCGCCTCCAGGATCCCGGAAAGGCCATGGCGGAAATGCGTCGTTTGATCGATCGCCATCCGGAGTCGCGCCACGTGCGCCGCATGCGCCAGCAGTTGCGCCGCCTGAAGGCGGACCACTTCGGCGCCGAGTTCGACTCGGTCGACGCGGACCCGACGGGGCGTCGTGATGCCTCGGCGTAAACGCCTGGACCCCGACATCTTCCACCTGCCGGTCGAGAAGATGCGCGCCGGCTACTACACCGACAAGTACTTCGTCCGCGCGCGCGAGATCCTGATTGCGGATGGATTCAGGCCCACGGTGACCATGCAGGTCTTCGGCAAGACCCAGGCGTTTCTGGGCGGCATCGACGAAGCGATTGCGATCCTCCAGCTGTGTGCGGTGCCATGGTCCGATCTCACCGTGAGAGCCCTGTACGACGGTGACGAAGTCAGCCCGTGGGAGCCGGTGCTCGAGATCGAAGGGCCGTACGATGCCTTCGCACACCTCGAGACCTTGTTTCTCGGCGTACTGGCCCGGCGCACCAAGGTCGGCACCAACACCCGTCGAGTCGTTGAGGCGGCTTTCCCCAAGGAAGTGATGTTCTTCCCCGCGCGGCACGACCATTGGTTGGTGCAGACGGGCGACGGGTACGCGGCACACATCGCCGGCGCAATCGGCGTATCGACCGACGCGCAGGCGTCCTGGTGGGGCAACGAGGGGGTGGGAACGGTTCCGCATGCACTGATCGCCGCCTACGGTGGCGACACGGTGCTGGCGACACAGCGTTTCGCCGCCTTTGCTCCTGAAGGGGTCCAAATCATCTCGCTGGTCGACTTCGAGAACGATTGCGTACGCACATCCCTCGCGGTCGCCGAGGCTCTGGGCGACAGGCTGTTCGGGGTGCGTCTGGATACCAGTGAGCTGCTGGTCGATGCATCGGTGCAGTCACAGATGGGCAGGTTTCCGCCGACCGGTGTGTGCCCGCAGCTGGTGCGGAACGTGCGAGAGGGCCTGGACGCCGCGGGCCATACCCACGTGAAAATCGTCGTTTCCGGTGGATTCTCGGAGGAGAAGATTCGGCTCTTCGAAAGCGAAGGGGTGCCGGTGGACGCCTACGGGGTTGGATCGTCTCTCTTCAAGGGGCGTTTTGACTTCACCGGTGATATTGTTCTTCGGGACGGTCAACCGTGCGCCAAGGTGGGCCGGGAGTATCGGCCCAACCCCCGCCTCGAACCCGTCGACTAGGAGCGCTGCCATGGAACGTCGGATGCGTCAGGCAACCACCACGGGACATCGACTCCGTGTGGTGGTGCTTGGTTTGAGTCTCGCGGTCTTCTGGACCGGTGATGCCTTCGGGCAGTATTCCCACATCCGCGACGGTTTCTATTCTTCGATCGGCATCGGGTTCGGATCGGGCCGGATCAGCTGCAGTCAGTGTGCGGGGGATCGCGCCGGCGGTATTTCGGGGTTGTTCGCCATCGGGACCGCCATCGACCAGCCGTTGATCCTCGGTGCAGAGCTCGACCTGTTCTACCGCTCCGAGTCCAACTTCGAGGACACCTGGATCGGGACCGTGACCGCCTTCGGGCAGTGGTATCCGGTCTCCAATGGCCCTTTCTTTCTGAAAGGCGGCCTGGGCTTTTCGGGCGCTCAAGTCACGGTCGCCACGCTCACCGGGTTCGAGTCCAGTAGTGCAACCGGGGTCGGCTACATGGCCGCCGCCGGGTATGATTTCCGGATCGGCGCCTACCTCAGTGTCACGCCTCTCGTGGGATTCTATGGCGGGTCGCTGGGAGACGTCGATCAGGCCACGGGGGTCAACACCAGTGTTCTGCAAGCGCTCGTCACGGTGGGATTCTTCTAACCTCGGTCCCGCATGACCATCACACTTGGGGTTAGACAAGGGAGTATGCCGGTGAGGTGCATCATGGTGGTGACGGCACTGGTGGCCCTCGTGGCGACGGACGCCCGCGCCCAGAACTTTGACGTCGAACGAGGTGGGTTCTTCGTCTCCGCGAACCTCGGCTTCGGTTCCGGGAAGTTCTCTTGCGAGCAGTGCTCCGCCGACCGGATCAGCGGTGTCACCATGTCCCTTGCCCTCGGGGGTGGCCTGAGCAACTCGGTCATCGTGGGTGGGGAGGTCGACGCCTGGTGGAACAGCCGCGACAATACCAGCCAGTGGATCAGCAATGTCATGGCCTACGTCCAGGTCTATCCGGCACCTTCTTCGGGCTTCTTTCTCAAGGGCGGGGCCGGCTATTCCCATGCGGAGGCCTTCTATCCGTCCGGCACGTCGGATGCGTTTGCTTCCGTGGATGGCTTCGGGTGGGTCATCGGTGGCGGCTACGATTACATGGATGACGATGACTGGGCCATCACCGGGACGCTCGCCTGGATGGGCGGCCTCTATTCCAGTGAGGGCGCCACCAGCCGCCCCAGATCGAACGTGATTCAGGCCATGATCGGGGTTACGTTCTTCTAGCTCGTCACGAGTATGCGTCCTCACCTTTCCGGAGTTCCCATGTCTGTGCGTCGATTCAGCCTCCTGGTCCTGTCCTTATCGTTGGTCGCTCAGGCGGCCGCGGCGCAATACCCGCATCGCCATGAAGGCCTCTATGCCAGCGTGGGCGTCGGCTATGGCTCGGCAGACGTCAGCTGCGATCAGTGTGGCGACGCGTCCCGCGCCGGGGATCTGACCGGGTCTCTCAATGTCGGTGGGGCGCTGAGTCAGTCCATTCTGCTTGGGCTCGAGGTCACCGGCTGGAGCAAGGTCACCAGTAGCAACGACAACCGGTCCATGGGGACCGTGAACGGGGTCCTGACCTGGTATCCGTCCACCCGCGAGGGCTTCTTCGTCAAGGGCGGTGTGGGGTGGGGCTATCTGTATGGCGACCAGGCAACCCAGAGTTCCGGTATCGTCAGCCTCAGCGAAGGCGGGGTCGGCTATCAGCTCGGGCTTGGTTACGACATCCGGCTTCAGCGTGACTTGTCGGTGACCGCCATCGCTCAATTCATCGGCGGCAACATCGGCAGTGTCGGCTCGTTCAACAACGTCAAGTTCAACGTGCTCCAGTTCATGGGCGCGGTCACGTTCCACTAGGGCGCCCTGGACATGGCAGCGATACGCGATCGGATCGTGGGGGTGGTGCTGTGCCTGGCTGCAGCGGGCTTCCTTTCCGCGACCGCCCACGCCCAACAGCCGGCTCGCCAGGGATTCTGGGGTTCGGTGGGCGGCGGCTACGGGACCGCCAAACTGGGGTGCAGCAACTGCGGGGATATTTCCCGGGAAGGCTCCTTCAGCGGCTTCCTGGTCATGGGCGGGACCCTGTCCTCCTCGTTGCTGATCGGGCTCGAAGTGGACGGGTGGGTCAAGACGATCAACAACGACCCTCTGCGGTTGGGAGGGCTCAACGCGATACTCCAGTGGTACCCGGCGGCCTCGCTGGGGCTGTTCGTCAAAGGTGGTGTCGGGCTGGCATACGCCAGGGGCGACCTCCGGTTTCCCACCTCCGTGTTCGTGGACGACACCGGACTCGGCTACCTGCTGGGCGTGGGGTTCGACTTCCCGGTCGGGAGCGGCGTAGCAGTCAGTCCGGTCGCGAGCTTCTATGGAGGCAACATCGGGGACGTGCAGAACGCCCAGGGGGTCGAATTCACGGTGTTCCAGTTCATGATCGCCCTGACCCTTCAGTGACCCATCCGTGATGATTTCGCGGCTGTGCCCATCCGTGCGCGCTGGCCTCATCGCTCTCGGGCTGACCGCGGGCGCTGCGGCGCCGGCCGCGGCCCAGGTGATGATGACCCCACTGGTGGGGACGTACCTCGCCACGGGCAACGTGTACGAGGAGTCGGGGGGGCTGGGAACCGCCACCCAGGGAACCTCGTTTGCCGCCGGGTTGCGACTGACCTACAGCAGTTCCGGCCGACTCGGAGTTGAGGGTGCCCTCACCTACGCGCCGAGCAAGGTGGAATTCACGACCACGTCCGGGACCGTGAGCAGGCGGGCGGACCTCTGGCTGGGCCAACTGCGCCTCATCTACATCCTCAATTCCGCCTGGGCTCCCATCAATGTCTACGCCGCCGGCGGGCCGGCCGTGGTTGCCCGGGGAGGCGATGCCTACGAGGGCGCCAGCGGGCTGACGGATCTCGCTGGAAATTTTGGGCTCGGTGCCCTGTTCCGGTTGGGGTCGGGGTTCAGGATTCGACTCGAAGTCGAGAGCTACATCTACAACACGTCCATCACGCTCTCCACGGGAGAGACGACCGGGTCGAAACTCCAGGGAGATTTCGTCTTCTCCTTCGCCCTCTCCATCCCTCTCTGACCCGGGCCTGTCCCGCCGCGCGTGATCTGCCTCACGGCGCCAGCGGAGGCCAATCCCCACCATTCAAGGCCCTGGGGGACTCTGGTGGGCCCCCGTTCGCACCCGCCCGGGAGGTACCGACAATGACCAGACTCGTGATGCTTGTCGCGGTCGTCTCTCTGGTCGCCGGCGGCCTGACGCCGGCGACAGGGCAGACTCGATTGGAAGTCACGCCGGTCATAGGCCTGTACGCCCCGCTGACCAACGTGATCGAGCTGAGCGACGGCACCACGGCGAAGCAGTCCACGGCGCCGGCCGTCGGGGCACGGGTGAGCGTGGCGCCCGGGAACTCGCTCAGTTTCGAAGCGGCGGTGACCTACACGCCAAGCGACGTTGCCGCCACTGCCGGTGCGGCCGGCGGCCCCTCGTCGCTCTTCTTCGTCACCGCGCGAGGCGTGTGGCTCCTGGGACAGCCAGAATCGCGGGTCCGTCCCTACCTGGCGGGAGGCGGGGCGCTGATCGTGAGGAATGGCGAGTTCTATCAGAGCTTCAGCGGGACGTCCGATGTGGGGGCCAACGTCGCCGCAGGCCTGCGGCTTGCCTTGGGGAAGGTGCAGGGACGTCTGGAGGTAGAGAGCTATCTCTACGCGGTCGAGCTGACGGGACTCACGTCCGATCAGTCGACCGGGTCGCAGTTTCAGAGCGATCTGGTGGTATCCCTGGCGATCGCCATCCCGTTGGGCGGCTAGCCGCTGGTCCCACCGGTACCGTTCCCGGCAATCCGAAACCCGCCTGCCGCTGCCGTCAACTTGTCCGCGGCGCCCGCCAGATGTCCGGCGGAGCCGGCGACTTCCTCTGTTGAGGCGTTGAGTTGCTGCGCGGCCGCGGCGATCTGCTGCGCGGCAGCGGCCACGTCCTCGGTGCCGTGAGAAACCTCCTGAAGCCGCGTGGCGATCCCCGCAACCAGTGACCGCACCCGATCGGCAGATCCGGAGATGGCCTGGGTCCACTCATCGGAGGCGACCGCCTGGTCGCTCAGTTGCTCCAGTCCCTCCGCAGCGCCGTGGGCCGCATCCCGAGCCGCAATGCCACCGTCCGCCAGCTTCAGGAGCCGCTCCCGAGCGGTGATGACCCGTTCCTGCACATCGAGCACCGTCTCTGCGGTCACGCTCGCGGCCTGGGCGGCCTGGCTCGCCAACTGGCGGATTTCGTCGGCCACGACGCTGAACCCACGTCCCTCTTCACCCGCCCGGGCGGCCTCAATGGCCGCATTGAGCGCCAGCATGTGGGTCCGCTTGGCGATGGTCCGGGCCTGGATGACGAACTTCTCGATTTCCTTCGACGATCCCGAAAGCGCGTCTGCCTCGGCGACTCCGCGGTCGGCTTCCTCGGCGAGGCGCGTCAATCCGGCGGAGCTTTCATCCAGCTTGGCCTTGTGGTCCTGGGCCATGCCCGCAAGCACTTTGTTGCGGTCGGCGGCTTCGGTGGAACCGTGGTCCAGTCCTTCGGCGATTTCGAGGATCTTGGAGGCATCCTCGGCGGCCGACCGGATCATATCCGCCTGAGCGCTCGCCCGGCTCGTCAATTCCGCCGTGGTGCCGGCGACCTCGGTCGTAGAGGCGGTCATCTGCTGGGTCGAAGCGGCAATCTGCTGGGCCAGTGCAGCGGCCTCGGTGGAAGCCCCCTGAATGGCCCCGACCAGGCGCTGCAACGCCCCGACCATGGTACCGACTGCATCGACCAGCGCGCTGGAGTCCTGGCCCCAGTCGGATTGTCCGCCGGGGTCCACCAGGTTTCCCGTCGATACGTGGACCGCCACGTCCTGGGCCAGGGCCGCAGGACCGATCACCCGACGACGCAACCAGCGACCGAGGACCAGGTGCACCAGCAGCGCATACCCGATGATGATCCCCGTGACCTGCCATCGCGGGCTGCGCGGGGCCAGAGCGCCCAGACTGAGGTAGGTGACCGCTCCGAGGAGCAGGATCGCGGTCATTCCCCCCCAGTGGTACCGTCTGGTCAGCGCAGTGCGCAGGTCGCTCATGGCTCTCTCTGGTCATCGACACGAGCCGGGACCGGCTCGGGGTGGAGGTCTGCCCGATTTCGGGTACATTCCCCTGTTCGTTCGCGGCCCGGTTCGGGCAGCCGCTCAGCGCCATCTAATGTAGATACCCCCGGTCGCTCCATGCAAAGGGACCGGCCCAGTCGGCAGGCTCATGGACACCTCCCAGACCATTTCTCAGGACGCCTACGCTCCAGAAGCGCTCGAGGCCAAGTGGCAGGCCCGTTGGTCGGAACATCGGACCAACGAGGTGGACCTCGACCATCCGGAACGACCGTTCTTCAATCTCATGATGTTTCCGTACCCGTCCGCGGAAGGGCTCCACGTGGGCAACATGTTCGCCTTCACCGGAGTGGACGTCTACGGACGGTTCAAGCGGCTGCAGGGGTACGATGTCTTCGAGCCCATCGGGTACGACGCCTTCGGGATCCATAGCGAGAATTTCGCCATCAAGATGGGGGTACACCCAGGGGACCTGATCCCCCGGAACATCGAGAATTTCCGGCGCCAACTCCGGCGGATGGGTGGCATGTTCGACTGGCGGCAGGAAGTCGCCACCACGGATCCCCGCTACTACAAATGGACCCAGTGGCTGTTTCTGCAGCTGTTCAAGGCGGGAAAGGCCTACAAGAAGCTCGGGAGTGTCAACTGGTGTCCTGAGTGCAAGACCGTGCTGGCCAATGAGCAGGTCATCGGCGGTTATTGCGAGCGGCATCCCGAGACCAAGGTCGAACAACGTACCTTGAAGCAATGGTACTTCCGCATCACCGACTACGCGGAACGATTGCTGTCCCATCTGGACGACAAGACCCTCATGGATTGGTCGGACAGTACGACCACGGCGCAGCGAAACTGGATTGGCCGCTCCGAAGGCGCCGAGATCGAGTTTCCCACAGAGGCCGGCCAGCCGATTCGCGTGTTCACCACCAGGCCCGATACGATCTTCGGGGCCACGTTCATGGTGCTGGCGCCGGAACACCCCCTCGTGGAGCGTCTCACCACGGAGGCACAGGGCCCTGCGGTTCGGGCCTATGTCGAGGACGCCGCTGCCCAGGATCTGGTGTCACGGCGAATCGGGGACCGGGAGAAGACAGGGGTGTTCACGGGTGGCTACGCCCGTAATCCGGCCACCGCGGAGAACATTCCGGTGTGGATCGCGGACTACGTCCTGATGGACTACGGTACCGGGGCCATCATGGCCGTTCCGGCCCATGACGAGCGGGATCTGGAGTTCGCCGAGCGATTCGGGCTGGAGGTGGTTCGCGTCATCGACGAGGATGGCACCCTGATGGCTTCCGACCACCTCGATGGACTCCATGAGTCCGAGGCCATCCCTGCCATCATCGCCTGGCTCGAAGCAGAGGGCGCCGGCGCCGGCATGGTGCAGTACCGCCTCTACGACTGGTGTATCTCCCGGCAACGATACTGGGGCCCGCCGATCCCCATGGTCGAGTGTGACGCCTGCGGGTCCGTGCCGGTGCCGGAGGAAGACCTTCCGGTCTTGTTGCCACCGCTGGAGGACTTCCGCCCCGATGATAGCGGCGTGTCACCGCTGGCTCGGAACGAAGCGTGGTATTTCGTGGACTGTCCGCAATGCGGGGCCCAGGCCCGGCGCGATACCGACGTCTCGGACACGTTCCTCGACTCGGGCTGGTACTACCTGCGCTACCCGAGTGCCGAGTTCGATGACCGGCCTTTCGACGCGGAGCGGACCCGCACCTGGTGTCCGGTCACGAACTACATCGGCGGTAACGAACACGCCGTCCTGCATCTCCTCTATTCGCGTTTTCTGGCCATGGTGCTCCACGACCTTGGCCACGTCGAATTCGAGGAACCGTTCCGAACGTTCCGGGCCCACGGCATGATCGTGAAGGACGGCGCCAAGATGTCGAAGTCGCGCGGCAACATCGTCGTGCCCGACGAGTACATCGGCAAGTGGGGAGCCGACACGTTCCGACTCTATCTGATGTTCCTTGGCCCCTTTCAGGAAGGTGGCGACTTCCGTGACGAGGGCATCAGCGGGCCGCGACGCTTCCTCGATCGGGTCTGGAAGCTGGTCTCGGAGATCGTCGCTCAGGGCGCCGATGCCGAGTCGGCCATACCGGAGACGGTGATGGTCAAGTGGCACCAGACCAAGTCACAGGTGAGCCACGATATCGAAGGCCTCAAGTACAACACCGCCATTGCGGCCCTCATGGAACTGCTGAACGTGCTCCGCGACCAGGGCGTCGCCGATCGCCGCATCGTGGCCGACCTCGTGGTCATGATGGCGCCGTTCTGCCCACACTTTGCCGAGGAGTGCTGGGAACGCCTGGGGAACGCCAGCTCGGTCTTCGAGGCACCCTGGCCTTCCTGGGACGACAGCCTCCTGGTGGAATCCCGCATGGAGATCGTCATCCAGGTGAACGGCAAGACGCGCTCCCGCGTCACCGTGCCCCGGGACGCTGTGGAATCGACGGTCATCGAGGCCGCCATGGCCGATCCGGCCGCCGCTCGCTTCACCGAGGGCAAGACGGTGCGGAAGCGGATCTATGTGCCCGGGCGGCTGGTCAATTTCGTGGTCGCCTGATCGACTCCGGCGCGAGCCGGCCGGCAGAGCCGTGATCCGACTATCTAACTGGTTGTGATGTATGATGTTACCCGGTTGACAGCCAGTAGGGCCTCGACTGGGTCTCGCCGCCGATGATGGCCCGCCCCGGGATTGCGACCGCCGGGGGGGGTTGGGCATCATTTAATGCAGCCATGACAAGGGTACTTGCGTTGGAGAGCTTTCCGTTGGCAAATGCCGACGCCGTCGTGAACCGGGCCCGTGCCGGGGACCCGGAGGCCATCGAGCAGATCTTCGAGGCCTTCCAGGTTCCGGTCTACAATTTGGCCCGGCGCATTTGCCGTACGGTGGAGGATGCGGAGGACGTCCTTCAGGACACGTTCCTGGAGGTGGCCAAGAGCATCCGCCGCTACCGCGGCGACGGCAGCCTGTGGGCCTGGATCCGCACCATTGCCAGCAGCAAGGCCCTCATGCGGCTACGTCGCAACAAGTACCGGGATGCGGACGAGCTGCACGACGAGTTCATGCCCAGCAGGCGAGACGAAGGGCACCTTCGCATGGACCTCGAGGCGGCATTGGAACGGTTGCCGGAGATGTCCCGTGCCGTCGTCTGGTTGCACGACGTCGAAGGGTACACCCATAGCGAGATCGGCGAGATGATGGGGAAGTCCGTGAGCTTCTCCAAGTCGCAACTGGCCCGGGCCCATGCCCGTCTTCGCCGCTGGCTTGGAGAGGAGGTTCCGGCATGACGCACCTGACCATGGAACAACTGCTCTCCGCCCGAGATCCGGTATCTTCGCCGGGAACCCAGCAGGCCAATGGGCACCTCGAGTCATGCGCCGCGTGCCGGGCAGAACTCGACCGATTGCACCAGCGTACGGCCCAGCTGAAGGCGTTGCCGATGCTGAGGCCTCCCCGGAACCGCTGGCCCCAGGTGCGCGCCCAGCTGGTGGCGCGGCGCCGGACGCGCCGCATGACGGTGAGCGGGATCGGCGGTTTCGCACTCGCGGCCTCCGTGGCGCTCTTCTATCTGGCAGGGAGTTGGACGCCCTCGGTCGGAGAGGCCGAAGCTCAGGAGGCGATCGCTACCGCAATAGCGCAGTCGCAGGTGCTGGAAAACGCACTCGGCCAGTACCGACCGGAGCATCGGGTGACCGACGGTCGAACGGCGCTCGTGATTTCCGGACTCGAGACGGAAATCGCCGAAGTGGATCGGCGACTGCAATTGGCAGAGATGCGACAGCGCCAGGACGATGCGGTCCTCCGACTGTGGCGGCAACGGGTCGGATTGATGGACGCGCTGGTGAGTGTGCATCTCACAAGAGCAACCAACGCGGGACTGTGACGTGAGAACCCTCTTTGTGACGACAGCGTTCCTGGCCACCGCGGCCGGTTTCGTGACCCCGGGCTTCGGACAGGCGCGGGAGAGGGTCAAGGTGCAAGTCCGGGTCGACTCGGTCAATCCGCTGATGACCGGGTTCGTGACCTTGCGCAGGGCCCATCTCGGTTTGACGGTGAATCTGCGCGCCGGCGAAACCGACCAGTACGGAGCGCTCATCAACTCCGTCTCGCCCAACGGCCCGGCCGACAAGGCGGGGATTCGGAGCGGCGATGTCGTCGTCTCCATCGACGGGGAGTCGCTTCTCGACCGTGATGAGGGGGTCGTGGTGGAAGAAGGCTCCTCTGCTCCGGGGCTGACCTTGATCGCCCTGGCAGCGCGCCTGGAGCCTGAAGATACGGTCCCGGTCATCCTGCGGAGAGACGGCAGCCGCCTCCAGGTCTCCGTGGTCACGGAGTCCTGGCCGTCGCTCGTTCGCGAATGGCGGAGTGCCGACGGTGAGTTGGGTGTAGAGTTTGGTGCTGATTCCCTGGTCGTCGATGTCCTGCGATCAGGGCCCCGGGTTCGGACCAGATTTCTGGCGCCCTCCCAGAACATGTTCTTCTCCGGTGCGCTGTTCGACCTCGAGCTGGCGCCGATGAACCCGGACCTGGGCCGTTATTTCGGCACCTCGGAGGGCGTGCTCGTCATCCGTGTTCCCGAGAGCTCAGGGCTACGGTTGCAGGGCGGCGATGTCGTGCTGGCCGTAGACGGGCGGCCGTCCACCAGTCCTGTCCACCTCCATCGTATTCTGCGTAGTTACGAAAGCGAGGAGACGTTCCGTCTGACCATCATGCGCAACCAGAAACGCCAGACGGTCGAAGGCACGCTGAAACCGTAGTCCGGTCTTCCATCCGGTCCCCGCCTCCGTTCGACCCCCTCGCACATCCGGTGTCTACGGATACCTTCAATGCGGCAAGCACTCACACGACTGGAATGGGTATGTCCGAGGACGGGAACATGCTGGCCCGGGACGTTCAGGCCATGTTGGCTCTGCAGGTCGACACGGCCGCGGCCGAGGCCACAGATCTCCAGGTGCCGGCAGCGGAGCGTGTCCACAACACCCGCAAACGGATCAAACGCATCCGTGCGATGCTGCGTCTCATGCGGGTGGCGATGGAGGAGGAGGACTACCGGCGCCATATGGAATGGTTTGGCGAGCGAGGACGCCTGCTGTCGGCGGCCCGGGACGCCGATGTGCTGGTGACCACCCACTCCAGGCTGCGCAGCCTGGAAAAGCAACCACCGGCGCCCGACGACGATGTGGTGCTCGAGGCTCTGGTCCGTTCGCGTGAGTCAACGTATCGGGCGGCGCCTCCGGAGGAGCTGCTGGACCAGGTCGGTCGGGACCTGCGCGCCCAGGCGGCCGAATGGCAGACGACCCCGCTCGACATGGCAGCAACCCCTCCGGCTGGCAAGGTGTTGGCGGGCAGCGTGAAGCGGTACAAGAGAGCGCTTCGCCGGGCGGAACGCTCGCCAGCCGGAGGGCGTTTTCACTCCCTCAGAAAACGGGTAAAGGACATCACCTACCAGATGGACTTCATCAGCACCTGGGCGCCTGAGGGGAATGGCCGCCTCCGACGACGAGCCGCGCGGCTGGGGCACGTGCTGGGATGGGGCCATGATGTTCAGGTCTACAGCGACCGGCTGCAGAACCTCGAGGAGGTGCCCAAGTCGCTCCGCAAGACCTGGCGCAAGGTGGCACACAGAGAACGGCGCCGCGTCCGGGAGCGGGCGCTTCGCCGCAGTCGGCGGTTCCTGGGGTTGGCCTCTCGAAGACTCGGCTAGCGGTCAGGCGGTGGGGAGCCCGTCGTCACCCTCGAAGAGATACCGCTCCATGCTGGCGAAGAGGAATTCCTTGGCCTTCGGATCCTGGACGTTCAGGGCATAGTGATTGATGAGGGCCTGCTGGTGCTGCAGCCACTGGCTCCAGCACTCCGCGCAGATGGTATCGAAGGCACGCTGACCGATGTCGTTGCCAAATGGCCGAAAGGCCATTTGGCTCCCCTCCGTGCCACACCGTACACATTGAATGGTCGACATGGCGGGAACATAGCGGTGTGACCGGCCCTATCGAAACCCGCTAGACTTCGCCCTGCTTGAGGGCACGCACCCCGCTCGCCGTCCCCATTCCGGCCCCAATACCGAAAATGACTGCCGTGGTGGCCGTGATGATCGGGAGGATAGCCAGCGGCCACGCGACAGCTGCCGCTAGCAGACCCACCGTCATCGGGGCCAGCGGAGAGTAGATCGCATCGACGAAGCGCAGGCGGCGCCGGACGAAGGTCTTGGCGATGATGAAGCCGACGAGCCCCGCGGATGCGAGGAGCATCAGGCTGATGGCGAAGGACATAGTGTCTCCTGGCTGCTCGTTTGTGTGTTCCAGTACGGAACGTCCTGGTGGAAAGATTCAGCCTTGGTCCCGGCCCCGTTACCAGCGGATAACCGCCGAGCCCCACAGGAACCCCGACCCGAATGCGGTCAGGACGATGATGTCGCCCGTAGAGATTCGATTGGCGCGGACGCATTCGTCCAGGGCGATGGGAATGGTGGCGGCCGTGGTGTTTCCGAAGCGCTGGATGTTGTTGAAGATCTGGTCGTCGCGCAGGCCCAGCCTGCGCTGCACCATGTCGGAGATCCTCAGGTTGGCCTGGTGGGGGATGACCAGTCGAACGTCCTCCAGCGCGAGCCCGGCCATCTTGAGGGCCGCCAGGGCCGATTCCGGCATGGCCGCCACAGCATGGCGAAAGACCTCCTTCCCGTTCATGCACAGGTAGTGCGCCCCACGATCGATATCGTCATGGCCGATCCGTGGGTGGGCCTTGGACGAAGGGCTCTCGACCCAGAGTTCCCGTGCCTGACTGCCATCCGAGTGCAGATCGAACGCCAGGATGCCGCGGGTTTCGGACGGGTCCAACTGGAGCACGGCCGCGCCGGCGCCATCGGCAAAGATGACGGCCGTGTCCCGGCCTTCCGTGCTGACCTGCATACCGGTTGACTGGATTTCCTGTCCCACCACCAGAACCCGTTGGTAGTTCCCAGCCCGGATCCAGGCGTCCGCAACCGACAAGCCGTAGATGAAGCCGCTGCACTGGGTCCGGACGTCGATGGCGGGGATGGGCCCTGCCTGCAGCGCATCCTGGAGCAGCGTGCCGTTGCCGGGACAGAAATGGTCAGGGGTGCTGGTGGCGAAGACGATGGCGTCGATGTCGGTCGGCGCCATACCCGCTGCGCTCAGAGCCTGCTCGGCGGCACCAAGAGCGAGTTCAACCCCGCTTTGCCCATCGCTGACCCAGCGCCGTTCCTCGATGCCGGTGCGTGTCCGGATCCACTCGTCGGACGTGTCCATGAGGGCCGCCAGGTCATCATTGGTGACGACGCGGTCGGGGACGCAGTAGCCGGTCCCGGCGAAGTAGGATGTGGGCATCGATGATCCGGTTGTGGTTCCGCCTATCATGGCGGACCACCGGCGGGGCGGCAAGGGACCGTGACGGCCTACTCGAAGCGCAGCGCCTCGATGGGATCGAGGAGGGCCGCGCGCCGTGCCGGCCACAATCCGAAGAACACACCGATGGCGCCGCTGAAGCCGAAAGCCAGGAGGGCCGCTCCGGGGGACACCATCGTGTTCCAGCCCGCGAAGTACGACAGCGCGATCGCGCCGCCGCCGCCGAGCACGATGCCGATGGAACCGCCCAGAAGACAGAGGGTCAGGGCCTCCACCAGGAACTGCGTGAGAATGGCGACTCGGGTCGCTCCGAGGGCCTTCCGGATGCCGATCTCCCGAGTGCGTTCCGTGACGGACACCAGCATGATGTTCATGATGCCGATGCCGCCGACCAGAAGGCTCACACCGGCGATGCTGGCGAGCAGATAGGTGAACACCTGCGTGGCTTCCTGCCTGGTGGCCAGGATCTCCTGTCGGCCACGAATGCGGAAGTCGTTCTCTCCACCTGGAGGGATCTTGTGCTCACGGCGCATGATGCGTTCGATGTCGACCATGCCCTGCTCCAGCGGCACGCCCTCGGCGACCTCCACACTGATGGATCGCAGGCGGTCGCTGCCGAATACCCGGTGCTGGGCTGTCTGTATCGGAATGACGACCTGTTCGTCGGGATTGGACCACGAGCCCTCGGAGCCCCGCTCGGCGAAGACGCCAACGATCTCGAAAGGAATGCCCCGGATGCTGATCGTCTGACCGATCAACGCCCGTGGATTGGAGCCGAGCATCGTCGGGAGGGCATGGCCCAGGACGGCGATCCGCTTCCGGGCCTCGTCGTCTCCCAGCGTGAACATGCGTCCGTGGGCGATCTGGAAGTTGCGGACCTCGGGGAAGTTGGGGGTCGTTCCCGTGATGTCGACGTTGACGTTCTTACCGCCCAACTTCACCTGCATCGAGCTACGGATTTCGGGGACCACCGCGCTGAGTTGGGTGGCGCCGGCGCGGAGAGCCTCTGCGTCGCGCGTCCGCAGGCTCACCCGGTTACCGGACGCAACGCCGTGCCGAAACGACTGGCCGGCATACACCGTGAGTAACCGGGCGCCCATGGTCTCGATCTGTTCCTCGATGGCGCGCTGCGCCCCGGATCCCAGGGCCACCATGGTAATCACGGCGGCCACGCCGATGATGATGCCCAGCATGGTGAGAAACGACCTGAGGAGATTGGCCCTGATGGCCCGAAGCGCGACTGCGATGATTTCACCAAACAGCATGTGTGGTCCTCCCTGCGGCCTCAGGACGCCGGTTGCGTCACGTTTGGCAGCAGCAGCACCGAATCGGCGGCGGTCAGGCCGGTAAGGACCTCGCTGTAGTCGAGGTCGGTCAGGCCGGTACGAATCCGGGCCGCCGTCGGCCGGCCGTCCTTCAGGACGAACACGACATAGTCCATCGCCAGCCCGGGCGCCGGATCGGCCCGAGGCGTCGGGGGTCTGCCGCGCCCAGCGCCGCCATCGCGGAACGCTTGGAACAGCCGCTGCCCCATGGCCTGCTCCTCCTCGGTGAGTTCCTCTCCTGCCCGGCGTTTCTGCATGATCGCCCGGGCCTGCTCGGCGGTGATGCCAGCGGGGAGTACCACGGTCCGGCCGTTGCCGAGGGTGAGCGTGTCACCAACTGGTTCCGGAGTGGCGGCATCATTCTCCGCAGGGGCGGTCTCCGAGTGAACGGCCTGCGCGGGTCGTGCCAGTTGTTCCCGGACGGCTTCCATGGTCAACCCCAGGACCTCGGCGGCAGAGGCCACATCGCGGTCGGTTCGGAGCGCGGCGTTGGGCACGGCCAACACGCCCTCCCGGCGACCGATACTGATCTCGACCTCGGCGTTCATCCCCGGACGCAGGAGCCCATCGGTATTGCGAATCCTGACCAGCACGGGAAACATGGTCACGTTCTGCTGGGTCTCGGCCAGCGGTTCGATCTTGAGAACCTCGCCTTCGAACGGCTGATTGGGGTACGCGGCGACGGTGACCGTGGCCGGCAGTCCCGCCCGGATCTTCCCGATGTCCGTTTCGTCCACGAGCGTCCGGACCTGTACCAGGTTCAGGTCGGCCATTGTCAGCAAGACGGTGCCGCCCGAGACGTCCCGAGTTGGTGACGAAATGACCTGGCCACGTTCGACGTTCTTGGCGATGATGGTGCCGCCGATCGGCGCCCGAACATCGGTGTCCTCCATGGCGATCCGGTCGGTCTCCGCGTTGACCTGGGCCTGCACCAATGACGCTTTCGCGTTGGCGTAGTCGAGCAGCGTCGCCTCGTACTCGGTTTGGGTGATCGACTGGGTCTTGTAGAGTTCATCCGACCGGCGCTTCTGCGCCTCGGCGTTGGCCAGGCGGGCCTGGGCCACCTCGAGTCCGGCCTCGGACTGGAGCAGAGAATTGCGCGGCACGCGCTGGTCGATGCGGACCAGCAGCGCACCCCGTTCCACGACCTCTCCGGTCTCCACCATGATCTCCAGAATCTCTCCCGAAGCTTTGGACTTGACCTCGACCGCCGTGTCGGGTTCGATGATGCCAGCCGCCTGGGCCGTGACCACGATGTCCCGACCCTCGACGGCCACCGCCTGATAGACCTGGACGACCTCGGGCTCCTCACAAGCCACGGCGCCGAGTGCCAGGAGCCACCAGCGCCGCTTCACGAGGTCTCCACCCGGGCAAAGTCGCGCTCGATCTTGCCGTCCCGGAGGTGAACTTGCCGCTCGGCGATCCGGGCAATGAAGTCCTCGTGGGTCACGAGGATGATGGTCTGCCCGGACTGATGGAGGTCCGAGAACAAGCCCATGATCTCCTCGCCGGTGGCGCTGTCGAGGTTCCCCGTGGGCTCGTCCGCCAGCAGGATGCTGGGGTTGTTGACCAGCGCCCGGGCCACCGCCACGCGCTGGCGCTGACCGCCCGATAGCTCGTTCGGGCGGTGATCCATCCGGTCCGTCAGGCCGACCCTGTCGAGCGCTTCTTCGGCCGATCGGCGCCGTTCCTTGGAACTCATCCCGGCGTAGATGAGGGGCAACTCGACGTTGTGGAGTGCTGTCGCACGAGGAAGGAGGTTGAACGTCTGGAACACGAATCCGATCTCTTTGTTCCGAATCCGGGCCAGCTCGTCGTCTTTCAGCTCCGACACGCGGTGCCCATTGAGCCAGTACTCGCCATCGGTCGGCGTATCGAGGCAACCGATCATGTTCATGAGGGTGGATTTCCCCGATCCGGACGGTCCCATGATCGCCAGGAACTCGTTCTTGCGGACGGTCATATCCACGCCGTCGAGGGCACGGACGATTTCGCCGCCCATGTCGTACGATCGATGGAGGTTGCGGGTCACGATGACGGCATCGCGCGGCACGTCGGCCGGGAGCATGGCCATGCGTTCAGCGGTGTCTGCCAGGGATCTGGTTGTCATGAGGTGCCTTTGGTGACTCGTAGTTCAGGGTTGCGCCGTCGATCCGGCCTGGCCCGTTCGGGAACAGAGAATGTGGCCTTGCCCGGACCCGGAATCCACCCCGAAGGGCCATCCGATGTCCGACGATACACCCATGCTATTACGAGTCGAGTGGCCGTTTCGTTGAGCCTTGGACTCCGGGCTCCGCTACGGGGCCGCGGCGCCGGAACGCCTCGATCCCGGCGGCCGCGGCCAACCAGACCAGAAGTCCGCCGAACAGGTAGGCCATGAAGGTGGGGAGCGCCAGGAACAGGGTGGCCAGCGTAACCAGGATCAAGGCAGCTGGCAGGAACGTGGACCTCCGGGCCCCCGCCGATACCGTCCGTAGGGCCAGGACGGCCCGGCGGCGCCGCTCCCGGAGTCCGGCTCGATGGGGCCCTGGTGGAGTGACAGGGGTGTCCTCGGTCAGGCGACCGGGCCACTCCCCCGTCGGTCCCGGAAGCGTCGGGACGCCACGCGGCTGAAGTCGGCCGAACGGGACAGGTCTCGCCGGAACTGATGCTCCATGGCCGCGGCGACGGCTCGGTCGTCCACCAAGACGTCGAGCTCGTAGTTCCCTAACAGGCTGGCCGCGTTGAGGTTGCTGGATCCGACCCGGGTCCAGCGGCCGTCGGCGACCTGCGTCTTGGCGTGCAGCATGGCTCCCCGCCATTCGAAGATCCGGATACCGGCGCGCAACAGACCGCGGTAGCCGATGCGCGTCAGGTTCCTTACCACGGGGACGTCGCTGGTGCTCGGTACCAGGAGCCGGACATCGACGCCTTCCTTGGCGGCATTTCGCAGGGCATAGAGCAGGCGACGGGGCACGACCAGATAGGCGTCGGTGATCCAGATGCGATCGGTCGCGCCGGCGGCCAGGAGGTCGAGCAATCGGAAGATACGGCCCCGGCCGGGGCGGCCCGACACGACCTGGACGTCGACCGTTCCCGCTTCGGCGTTTTCCAGGGGGCGTTCCTCGTCCGGGAGGGGTGTCCCAGCCAGGCCCCACATGGTCCCGAACGCCTGATCCAGGGCGGCGGCGGCCGGCCCGGAAACCTGTGCGGCGGTGTCCCGCCAGGGCATGGTGCCCCGGTCCGGCCGCCCGGCCCACTCGTCGCCGATGCAGATGCCTCCGAGGATTGCCACCCTTCCGTCGACCACCACCAGTTTGCGGTGGTCGCGAGTCATGTTGGCGAATACGTCGACCACACGAGGGGGATTGAAAGCTCGCACCTCCACGCCGTGGTCCCTGAGGTGCCTCCACAGCGCTCGTGACGTCGATAAACATCCCAGCCAGTCGTACAGCACCCGGACCGGCAGGCCGGCTCGTGCCCGGTCGGCCAATGCCCGGGCGAAACGCCATCCGGTCTTGTCGCTCCGGATGATGTAGTTCTCGAAGTGCACCCAGGAGCGAGCCCCGGCGATGGCCTCCAGCATGGCCTCGAACGCGACCGGTCCGTCTTGCAGCAACTGCACGTCGTTGCCGGGGACCGGCCGGGACTGGGCGGCACGACTCATGGCCCGGCGAACCAGGGAGGCCTCGTCGCCTCCGGTCCGCGTGGCCGTCATTCCGCTGTCGTTTGGCCCAGACCGAGCCGGGCCTCCTCGGGCCGGAGGGCGGTCAGGACGAAGTCGATGTGCTCGTCGAGCGGGACTCCCAGTTCCTCGACGCCCACGCGAATGTCCTCGCGGCTGACCCCCTTGGCGAACGCCTTGTCCTTGAGCTTCTTCTTGACGCTCTTCAGCTGCAGGTCCGCCAGGCTCCTGCTGGGGCGCACCAGGGCGCAGGCGACCAGGAAACCGCACAACTCGTCGACGGCGAAGAGCGCTCTCGCCATCGGAGTGGTCCGGGGCACGCCGGTGTAGGCGGCGTGCCCCATGATGGCTTCCTGCCACGGCTCCGGAAGGCCCTCAGCCGCAAGCACACGGACCCCCTCGGCGGGGTGCTCCCGGTCGGGGTGGTGCTCGTCATTGGGCCAGCGCTCGTAGTCGAAGTCGTGCAGCAGGCCGACGATGCCCCAGGCCTCCGGGTCCTCACCGGCGGCCTCCGCCATGGCCCGCATGGCTACCTCCACCGCGTACATGTGTTTTCGCAGCGACTCGGATTGCGTGTACTCGTGCATCAGGGTGAGGGCGCGTTCACGGGTCCATGTCATCGTCGGTCGGCTCCTGGGTGGATTCGTCCTCCTGAGGTTGCACGAGTCGGGCGCGGGATGCAATGCGTCCCATCGTGAAAAAGGAAAGCCGCCCCCGCATGGGGGCGGCTTTCGTGGCTGACGGTACGCCCGTTCCTACTGCACGAACGGAATGGTCGTGTTGAAGGTCCGGTTGACCGTGGAGATGATCGAGTCGGCCACAAGACGGTGGGTTTCCGTGCTCGGATGAACACCATCGAGGCTGAACAACGGTCCGAAGGTGATGGACTGCCCCATCGGGGCCCCGGAAATGTCCGGGAACGCCGGGATGTCGCCGCTCACGACCGCGTCGAGAAGGGACGGGTTAATGTCGAAATACCCGTAGCCTCGGGCCCCGGCTTCCGCCGCTAGGAACGTGTTGTAGCCGTTGACTGCGGCGACCATGCCAGCCACCTCGGAAGTGCTGGCCACCATTGCGTCGTTGGTGCAATCGAGCGTCCCCCCAGCGGTGATCAACCCCACGCCGATGGTCCACGGCACCAGGGCATTCGCCTCGGGCGCGCCCAGTGCACAACTAGGGTCAACCGCGAACGACGGAGGGAATTGTGGAGGGCCGCAGGCGCCGCCCGCGCTGACGCTGCCACACCAGTAGATGAACGCCGCCGACGCAAACGGGATCAACGTCACGTCTGGCACGGAGATGACTGCCGCGCCGGCGCCGGTGGCGTCGATGGCGTCATAGAGAGACCGTATTCGCGTCTCGAAGTCCGCCTGCGAGGTGATCTGCGACGGGTCCCCCGGGTTGGTCGAGCTGGTCAGGGCGCCCAGGACGTCGTTGGCGCCGATCCACGCCGACACGAACGTCGGGGCGGCATCGGTCATCGCCTGGACCTGCGTCTTGCCGCCCAGGATGAACATGGTCAGTGCGTTGGCATTGGATTCCACATCGAGGTTGTCCAGCGGGTCGATCGCGTGGGCCCCCGGGACCGCCAGGTTGTTGAAGAACGGCGGCAGCGGTTGGTGAGTTCGGAGCTCACAATCCGTAGATGTCCCTCCTCCCACGCGTGTCAGCAGAACATTGTTGTTGAGCGGACCGGGACAACCAGGCATTTCCAGCGATGGGACCGCAAACGATGTTCCCGCCGACCGGGCGAACAGCACCGGGTAGGCCTCGTTCTGGAGGCTGTCGTTGATGCCGCCCGACTGGAGTCCGGCGGTGAGACTGTTGCCGATGGAGATGTAGCGCCGCATCAGTTCGCCGGTATTGGGGAGTGGCTTGGCGCCGAGTTGTTCGTCGACGTAGCACGACGTGGCCCACGGGAGGGCCAGCGCGAGTACGGCAAGCAAGCTGAGTTTTCTCATCGCGTTGTCTCCCGGTTAGAACTGGTAGATGAGTGAGAGCCCGAACAGATGGGCATCGAATGTGTACAGTCCGTCGTTCACGCCTGCGGTCGGCGTGTCGGTGCCGCCGTCGGTGGACCGACCGCGCCGGTCGGCTTGATCGATGTACTGGTAGGCGAAGTCGGCCCGAAGGCCCTTGTAGATCCTGGTACCGAATCCGACGGTGAACTCGGTCCGAGGCCCCTCGGGGAGGTTGGGCGTCACCGTTTCCGGCGGCGCGGCCGCTCCGTGGGTCAACCAGCCCAGCCGCAGCTGAGTTTCGGGGCTGAAGGCGTATTCGCCGCCCAGCCGGAGCGCGTGGGTCTCCCTGAAGTTCTCCTGTAGGGTGACGGTGCCGATTCTCTCGAATTGGATGGGAAGCGATTCGAACACGGCCCAGTTGGTGTACTGGTAGTCTGCCAGCACCGTGATATGGTCGCTGAGTTCGATCGAGGTTCCCAACACCAATTGCTCTGGAAAACGGAGGGCGGTGCTTGCGCTCTGGTCGCTGAGGGTTCCCCCGGGTGCGAACGAGGGGGCCACGAGCGCATCGACTGGCGTGCCGGCCAGGATGTCGGGGTTCCCGTCGCCATCGACGTCCAAATCAGCCGGGATCACGAGCCCGGTGTTGATCTGGCTGATCTTCACTTCCCCACCGGTGATGTCGGCTTTCTGCCGTGACATGTAGCGGAGGCCGAAGCTGATCCAGTCCGCCGCTTTGGCGATGGCCCCGATGTTGAAGCCGTAGGTGGTGCCGTGTCCCGTGAGCTGCGCGTCCGCGAAATCGGTACGGTTGGGGATGCCGACGGCACTGGCCTGGAGGCCGAAGATGTCCTGCTCGGAGAGATCGAGATGCTGCTTCAGCGTGACGCTCACGAAGTTGATGTCGATGCCTCCGCCGATGGACAGCCAGTCATTCAGCTCGTAGGCGACTGTCGGCTGCACGTACAGGGCGGCCACCTTGCTGTTGTATCCCAGGAACCGGCCTTGGGACGTCTCGGGCCACTCGGTCTCCAGCCCGTACGGGGCGAACGCGCCGAGTCCCACCGCCAGCCGCTCGTTGATGGGCCAGCCTAGGAAGAACGTCGGAACGGGAATCGCGGTTCGGTTGAGTTCGTCTTTCTCCAACGTTGACTGGTGGGTGAAGTCGCCGCCGGCGGAGATGAGCGTGACGCCCGCGTTGACGACCCGGTTCTCCAGGTGCGCGATGCCCGCCGGGTTGAAGAACATCGAGGAACCGTCGAGGCAGGGATTGGCCACGGTAGCGCCGGCCCGACCCATGACGCAGGCGCCGTGTTCGTACACGCCGAACCCCTGTGCCGATGCTGTGGACGGCCATAACGCCGCAACAGCGACAAGCGCGATTCCCGCGCCCCACAAACCAGACTTGGTCATGAGGAACTCCTGAGTGGAATGAGGATAGACCCAGCCAATATGCTGCCGCTGGTGGGTTGAGGCGAATATACACATCACGCCTTGGTTTGCACGGAGGGCGCCAGTCCCGCAGCCAGCGGGACGCGGGTCGGTGGCATCTCTCCCAGCGTGATTTCGAACCCGTAGCGGCCCGCCTGTGGCAGCGGTACGTCGAACACCAGCACGGCGCCCGCTTCCATCTCGGTCACTCCAGCCGGCGGTTCGCCGAATTCAACCGTCCCTCCACCGCGCAAGTGCTCATTGCCGCTCTCGTCGACGAAACGAATCTGGATGGCGTGGGTCCCGATTTCGGTCCTGGTACCCCGGACCCGCATGACCAGATGGGTTCGGGGAAGAGCGGCCGGGAAGCTCGGGACCCAGACGTGCTGGAACATGCCCAGGATCGACAGCTTGCCGCGTTGATCGATCAGGGCGTAGTCGGCCAGGACCGCGAAATCGATGTGCATCCGGCCTCACTGAACGGAGGGGAGATTACCCGGGAAGCTGGGCCGAAGGGCAGCGGTCGGCAAGGACACACCGACCGCAGTCCGGACGGCGGGCGACGCAGACGGCTCGGCCATGGCTGATCAGAAGGTGGGCCAGGAGCGCCCAGTCGTTCTGCGGGAACAGAGGCATGAGGTCCCGCTCCACCTTTACGGGATCCTTGTTGTCCGTCAGCCCCAGCAGTCGCGCCAAGCGACCGACATGGGTGTCGACGACGACGCCGACGTTCTTGCCGAACGCGTTGCCCAGGACGACGTTGGCGGTCTTGCGCCCGACCCCGGGAAGGGCCTGCAAGGCCTCCATGGTCTCGGGCACCTTCCCGTCGTGGTCCGCCACCACGGCCTGTCCCATGCTGATGAGGTTCCGGGCCTTGTTTCGGAAAAACCCCGTCGACCGGATGATGTCCTCCAATGCGTCCTGCCGGGCGGCTGCCAGCGAGTCCGGGTCCGGGTAGCGCGCGAACAACGCTGGTGTCACCATGTTGACCCGCGCGTCGGTGCATTGCGCCGACAGGATGGTCGCCACCAGCAACTGGTAGGCATCCTCATGCGTCAGAGCACAGGTCGCCTCGGGATAGGCCTTCTTGAGTCGGCCGAGCACGGTACGGGCCCGGCGTTTCCTCTCGGGGTCCGGGGCAGGCGAGTCGTTACGCGGCACCAGTCGGCCTCCGTGCCGCCGACCACTCCAGGAAGGCCTCCGCGGGCTGGCAGTTGATTACCTGAGACGCCTCGAGCCATGATTTCCGGGCCATGCCGATTCCCAGGGCGACGTTGTCCAGCCCGCTGGCGCCGTGGGCGTCGGCACCGATGGTGATGGACACTCCCGCTTCCCGGGCCATCGCCGCCAGGCGCCAATCGAGATCCAGTCGATGAGGATCGGCGTTGATCTCCAGGGCCACACCACGTTCGGCGGCACGGGTCAGCACGGCTTCGAAATCCAGCGGATAGGGGTTCCTGGCCATGAGCAGCCGCCCCGTCGGGTGACCGATGATGTTGAGATAGGGGTTGTCCATTGCCGCGAGGAGCCGGTCGGTCATGGCGGTGCGGCCCAGATTGAACCGCGAATGGATCGACCCGATGACGAAGTCGAGACGGGCGAGGATCTTGGGATCATAATCCAAGGACCCGTCGATCAGAATGTCGGCCTCGATGCCCTTGAGGATCTGAATGTCCTCCAACCGTTCATTGAGTTCGTCGATCTCTTGGCCTTGCTCCAGAATCATGTCGGGGGTCAGGCCGCCGGCCAGCGTGGCCGACTGCGAATGATCGGTGATCCCGATGTACTGGTAGCCGGCGGCACCAGCCGCCCGGGCCATGGTTTCGATGGAACTGGAGCCGTCCGACATGCTCGAGTGGCAGTGGAGCACCCCCGCCAGGTCTTCGCGGCGCACCAGGCGGGGGAGCGTGTGGGCTGCGGCAGCAGCGATCTCACCCCGGCCCTCACGTAGCTCTGGGGGAATGGCGTCCAGACCCAGTGCCGCGTACACGGCTGCTTCGTTGGGCGTCGCGACGAAAGTGCTGTCCTGCCACAGGGCGGCGCCGTGCAACGTGTAGCCGAGCGCCCGGGCGTGACCGGTGAGTTCTTCGATGTGGGCCCGACTGCCGGTGGCCTGGATCAGGACCGTGCCTACGTTGACCGGGGTGGTGACCACCACCTGCGCGGTGGTACCGCCGGCGAATCGGAGCGTGACGACCCTCTCGTCCCGGCCGGCGTATTCGATCACGCCGGGCAACTCGGCCACGCGCTCGAACACATCCGCCGGGGGCACGTCGGCGACCAGCACGATGACCAGGTCCTCGACCAGTTCCATGCAGCGGCGGGTATCTCCGGCCACGTGAGTCGCCAGGACGCCCGGGATGCGCTCGAGTGCAGCGGTGAGGTGCCGCGCCTCTTCCACGGCGTGATGCAGCAGGCGGTGCTGCTCGGCCTTCCGAAGATTGGCGATGCCCTTCAGGATGTTCCGTGCGGTCTTCTCGCCGAAGTGCGGCAACCCGGCCAATCGTCCGTCGTGAGCGGCTGCCTCCAGTTCTGGAAGGCTGTCGATGTCGAGGGTGTCGTGGATCAGCCGGATCTTGGCCGGTCCCAGTCCGCTGATCGCCAGCATCTCCACCAGGCCGGGGGGGATCTCCTCGCGGAGCTCCTCGAGTAACGACGATTGGCCCGTCTCCACGACGTCGCGAACGACCTGCACGGTCCCGGGCCCGATGCCCGTCGTCGCTTCGAGCGTACCGTCTTCGAGCGCCTCCCGCAGGGGTTTGGGCAAGCCATCCAGGGCGCGCGCCGAGGCACGGAAGGCGCGAATCCGGTGACCGTCGGTGCCTTTGAGTTCGAGATACGCGGCGATCCGTTCCAGGACCTGGGCCACGTCCCGGTGGTCGGCGGTCCTGGTCACGGGAGGACGATCTCCCGGGAGGCCGCATCGGTCTGCAGGCGGGCCACGCTCACGGCGGAGCGTGCCGCAAGCACCAGGAGATCCTCCGCCGTGTTGATGGAGTACAAGCCGGCGTTCTCCGCTCCGTCCATCTGCGGGGAAAACCGGAGTCCTGAATCGGCCTGCTGGTGGTCGTCAGGGACGCCAGCCACTTCGACGATGGAATACCCCATGCGGTCCGGGTGTACGCCGAAGACCCCGAGCACGCGGAAGCCCTTGGCCCCTGTAGTGGCGAAGCACCCGTCGCACGGTTGGTATGGTTCTTCGTCGCCCAGGCGTCCCCACACGAGCTGTCGGGGGAGTTGCAGGTACCAGGAGTCTGACGCCGCACTCGAGGACGCCGAGTGTCCGCCCTGCTTCAGGAGTCCGGTCGCCGCGTCGTGATTCAGGCGAATGGTCCGTTCACCGTGTCGCCAGTACAGGTAGGCGTGGTGCACCAGGGCTGCCAGTTGCGCCACTCCCTCTCCCAGGCCTTCCTCGGGCTCCAGGTCCCGAATCAGTTGTGCAACTTCCCGGTGTAGGAGGAAGGCGTCTCGGTCGGCCTCGTCCACCGCGGCTGCCTCGAGGGTCGTACGAAGCCCCGGAAGGATTTCGCCGGCCATGTGGCCGAACACCATCGTGAAGGGATGGGGTCGGGCGCTCATGATGTTCGCGGCAAGAAGGTGTTGAGGACGCGGGCGAACTCATCGAGCGCCTCGACATAGGGGACGTGACCGCAGTTCGGCAACACATGGCACGAAGCATCGAGGGCGGCGGCGGTGCTCCGGGCCGACGATACCGGAATGGGGTCGTCGTCGCCGTGGAGCACGACGGCGGGGCAGGAGAGTTCCTGCAGAGACGGCAGCAGGTCATAATCGCCGAGGCTGGACCACACTTCCTGTTGGGTGCGAGCCGTGACCCGAAACGGCGTGAGACCGGCCACCTTGGACGGATCGTGAAAGTAGGGGACCACGGACAACTCGAAGATCTTCTGCTGATACGCCTCGGGGTCGTCTGCGCGCAGGCTGCTCCGGCGAAGCGTGTTTCGCTGTTCCTGGAGCGCGGGCGCCAGGTTCCGCTCCTGAAAGCGTTGCTCGAATTCCTCCCGTGCGGCGCGGGTCGCGGGAGCCGGTGAGACGAGGGCCAGCCGTTCCACGCGTCCGGGGTATTCGATCGCATACAGCATCGCCAGAAGCCCACCCCAGGAGTAACCCACCAGGGTCAGGCGGGTCTTGCCCCACAATTCCCGCAGCCCTTCGAGATCGGCCACCTGCTCGCGCCATCCGACCGGTACCGAACGATCGACCGGGGAGCGCCCGCCGCCGCGCTGGTCGTAGTACACCAGCGTGCGGCCGGTCGCAAGCGTGTCGAACCCTGGCAACAGGTAATCGTGGTGCGCTCCCGGGCCGCCGTGCAGCACCACGGTCACCGGGCCCTCGCCGATGCGGCGCTCGAACAGTGCGGCCCCGCGTAAGGTCCTCGTGGTTTCCGCGGTTGTCGTCATGGCTGCGTCGGGCCGGTCAGAGGAGTACGGCCAGGGCGTCGGCCACCTCGCGTACGGCCGCTTCCTCGTCGGGCGTGAACGGATCCGTCTCGTCGCTGTCCACGTCGATCTGTCCCAGAATCACTTCGCCACGGCGGATGAGGACGACGAGTTCGGACCGGGTGTCCAGGTTGCAGGCGAGGTAGTCGTCCCGGCCACGGACGTCGCCCACGTTCTGGTCATTGCCTGTGGCAACCGCCGCGCCGCAGACGCCCTTGCCGACCGGGATGGTCGTGTGATCGGTCGGCCGGCCTGCGTAGGCCTCGAGGACCAGCATCTCGCCGTTCAGCATGTAGAGGTACACCGACGTATACGGAGCTCCGGCGGCCTGAATACGGTCCGCGGCTTGCTGGAGAAGCCCTGCTCGCTCGACCTCCTGCGTGAACGCGGCACGCAATGCGGCCACGATGGGACGAGCATCGAGAATGGCGCTCATCCGCGGCGCCCAAGCGTGACCGTGGTCCGGTGCTCGACTCCGCCACGGAGAACCACGATCTCCACCTCGTCTCCCGGTTTGTAGGACCGAAGTGCGTTCGCCATGTCCTGAAGCGTGGCGATCTCGAAGCTACCGATCCGGGTAATCACATCGTCCGCGCGGATGCCTCCCCGGTCTGCAGGGCCGTCCCTGCGAACTCC
This sequence comes from Gemmatimonadota bacterium, assembly GCA_039587475.1. GTDB lineage: Bacteria > Gemmatimonadota > Gemmatimonadetes > Gemmatimonadales > GWC2-71-9 > N074bin45. The sequence goes on from JBDHIK010000009.1 coordinate 54,384, forward strand.
GGAGAGCCGCACTCCTCGAGTACTGCCGCCCGTCATGTCGGGAATGGACCCCAGATCACTGCCGTACCCCGATGAAGCCGACGACCCGCTGGAAGCCGTTGGGCGCGGCGCGGCGACGAAGGAGAGGGGCTCGGTTCGATTGGCCAGTGCCTCGACGATGGCGGCGGAGAAGTCCGCGACCCTGAGGAGGCCCTCGTGGCTGATCTTGTGTATTTCGTCCGTGGCCCGGTGATAGTCCTCGTGCAGATCGGTGAAGACGTGGAGCACCGGCATCCCGGCCCCGTAGAACGAGGCGTGATCACTGGGGCCGTACCCGTCACCACTGGCCTTGAGGTCGAACCCGGCATACCAGTTGAGCGAGTCGAGCAGAGCGGGGAACTCCTCGGCCGTCTCGGCTCCGAACACGATGAGACGGTTGTTCCGCAGGCGTCCCACCATATCCATGTTCACCATGGCGATTGCCCGACTCAGTGGGTAGGACGGGTTGCGCACGTACGACGCAGACCCGAGCAGGCCAACTTCCTCGGCGCCGAAGGCGATGAACACCACGGTCCGCTTCGGCGGATCCCCGCGCAGCCGGCGGGCGACATGAACCAGGGCCGCCGTTCCGGAGGCGTTGTCGTCGGCGCCGTTGTGGACCAGGCCGGCACTGTCCGGATCGAGAGCTCCGAAATTGCCCAACCCGAGATGGTCGTAGTGCGCCCCGACGATCACGACTTCGTTGCGTAACTCGGGACTGCTTCCGGGCAGGATGCCGACGACGTTGTAGCCCGTGGTGCCGCCCAGCCCCGCCTGCTGGACGATGGCAGCGTCCTCGGCAATCTCGAAGGGCTGCAACCAGCCGTGCTGTGCCGGTTGCAGGCCGACCTGCTCGAAACGCCGGGCCAGGTAGGCGGCCGCGCTATCTGCCCCCGGGGTGCCGGTCAGGCGGCCCCCGAGGCGATCATCAGAAAGGAACCGTACGTCCTCCATCATCTGGTCGGCTGCCGGCGTCTGGGCCGCCAGCCCGGGAACGGTGACGGTCGCGCACAGCAGGCTGGCCAGCGTAGCAAATTTTTTCATAAGACATTATGGTGTAAGACGTTGGGGGCACCATGGTCGACTGAAGACCAGTGCCGGAGAATCGGTAATCTAACTGGGTCTCTGCTGCCGCCCACGACTCCTTGCTCTTGCCGGAGGTACGGTGTCGCCGCGCCAACTCGCCCTGATTCCCGTTGCCGTGGCCCTCAACGTAGCCGTGGGCCGGATCGTGGCCGAATTCAACCTGCCGGTCTATCTGGACGCGACCGGTACCATCCTGGCCTCGGCGCTGGCCGGCCCCGTCGTCGGCGTGACGACGGGAGTCCTGAGCCAGGTCATCACGGCGATGATCGGTGGCTACGTGTGGCTGGCCTTCGCCCCGGTGCAGATCATCATCGCTCTCCTGGCTCTCGCTGGCGCCCGGGCCAGGATGTTCCGGTCTCTTCCCGTCTCCCTCGGCCTGGGCGCGTCGGTGGGGGTGGTCGCAGGGGCTCTTTCTGCCGTCATCTCGTACTTCGTCTTCCGGGGAGTGACGGCAGGGGGAGTGACCGCGATCACCACGCTCCTCACCTCGACGGGGTTGCCGTTGAGTGTGGCCGTGACGGCATCCAGCCTGGCGACGGACATCGTGGACAAGTCGATCGCCTTTGCGATAGTAGGCATGGCGCTGCGAGGACTCCCCCTCCGGATGGTGGCGCGCTTCCCGGAAGCGGGTCGCGCGATCCGGTCGTGAGTCTGTCGCCGACATCCCCAATGGCGAGGGCACACCCGTTCACGGGACCGAGCCTCACCATCGCGATCACTCTTCTGGCCTTCCTGCTCCCTGCCCCTGCGGGCCCGCTCTGGCTGTATGGCGGGGTCGTGCTGGCAGCGTTGATCACGGGGGCGCTCTCGGCGCCGTGGCACGGGGCGTTGATCTGTCTGCCGCTCTGGTTCTTTCTGTTTCTGCTGCACGGGGTGCTTGGAGCGGACCCTTCCTGGTCGCTCGGGTCTCTTTCGCTGTCGCGTGAAGGGACCGCCATGGCCCTGGGCCAGGCCGCCAGGCTCGGGGCCATCGTCACGGCGACGCTGGCCATGTACCGCGGCTTCAGTGTTCCCCGCTTCGTCGACGCTGCCTCGGAGCGGGGCTGGCCCTTTCAGTACTCCTATCTCCTGGTCGCCACCATCATGGCCGTGCCCCGGTTCGTGTCGCAGGTACACCACATCCGTGAAGCGCAGCGGACCCGGGGGCTGCGGTTGACCGGGAACTGGCTGACCAAAGGAAGGGGGCTCAAGGCGTTGGCCCTTCCCCTGGCCTTCGGCGCACTCGCCGAAGCGGAGGAACGCGCTCTGGCGTTGGAGACCAGATCCATCAGGGCTCCCGTCAGGCGAACGCCCCTCCACGTCGTTCAGGACCGATTCGCCGATCGACTGGCGCGCTGGCTGGGGTGGTCCTCGGTCGTGGCGGCCGTCGTCTGGAGGCTGGCCTCATGAGCGTCGTGTTCGAGGGGGTCAGCTTCCGCTACCCGGAGGCCAGAGTACCGGCCCTGAGGGACGTGAGCGTCTCGATCAGACCCGGTGAAGTCACTTGGGTGTTCGGTGACCTGGGCGCCGGGGCGACCACGCTCCTTCTGGTGGCATCCGGTCTGGCCCCACGACACACCAGTGGTGTTCTGAGTGGTCGCGTCACGGTGCTCGGCGTCGATCCGGCGACCGATCCAGCGTTGCAAGGGGACATTGCCTACGTCACCGCCTCTCCCGAGGCACAACTTTCCCATGTGGCGGAAACGGTGTCTCAGGAAGTGGCTTTTGCCCCCGCCAATTTGGGCTGGCCCCGGGAGCGCATCTGGAATGCGGTCGGTCAGGCCCTGGAACGGGCGGGAGTGGCCCAACTGGCGGACCGACACCCCGCTGAATTGTCCGGGGGGCAGCTGCAGCGGGTTGTCCTCGCGGCCATGATGGCGCTGGAGCCGCGCATCTGGATTCTCGATGAGCCGGCATCAGCCCTGGACGTTTCCGGGAAGGCCATGTTGCATGTGCTGTTGCGCGAAGCCGCCTCCTCGGGTGCTGTAGTCCTGGTCGCCAGCGAAGATGCCGATGCCATGGCCGGGGTCGCGGACCGTATGATCGTCTTGTCGGAGGGATCAACGATCCTCGACGACGCCCCCTCGACGATCCTCAGCGGTGACGCAGTGTGGCAGGTGTGCCGCGGCTCGACGACACTGGCGGATCTGGCCCGTCGCGCAGGCGCTATCCGGCCGGCTTCGGAATTCTGTGCCCCGTACCCCATTACGGTGCCGGAAGCGGTGGCGAGGTGGCGCCGGTGACCGTTCTGTGCTTCGACAGGGTGCATTTTGGGTACGGCGGCCGTCCAGCGATCGACGATCTCACCCTCTCGGTAGACGCCGGTGAGGGAGTGGCCCTGCTCGGTCCCAATGGCGCCGGCAAGACCACTGCGGCTCGGCTCGCCATGGCGCTCGAGCAGCCGGACCGCGGTGAGGTGACGGTTGCCGGGGCGTCTACCCGTGGTCGCCAGCCGGAAGATCTGGCTGCTGCGGTAGGTTTTCTGTTTCAGGATCCTAGGGCCCAATTGGTGGAACGGACCGTGCAGTTGGAGGTTGCGTTCGGGCCCAGGGCTCTCGGATGGGAAGAGAGCCGCGTGTCAGGGGCGGTCGCCGATGTCCTGGGGCAACTCGGGCTGACCGAGGTGGCGGGCTCCCACCCCTATGACCTCCCTCTGCCCACCCAGAGGCTGGTCGGGCTCGGGTCGGTTCTGGTCGCCGGCCCGAGACTCCTGTTGCTGGATGAGCCCACGGCAGGGCTGGATCGTATGGGCAGGGAACGCGTGTGCCGGGTCGTGGGACAACACCGTGCGAAGGGAACAGCCGTGGTCGCTGCAACACATGACGTCGGGTTCGCCATCGAAGCCCTCGACCGCGGGATCCTCCTGAGCGAGGGTCGAGTGTTGGCCGACGGGTCACTCGCCGGGCTGCTGGATGAGGCCTGGGACATCGAGCCCCCCGTGGCCATGGCGGTTTCGCGGGCACTGGGCTTCCCGCCGACCGTCAACCGGCTGGCCGACGTTGCCCGTGCCGTCGCCGCCCTGCCAGTGGAGGCGCCATGACAGCCCCGTCCTCCGTGGTTTCCCAGATGGCACGCGTGGTCCATCTCATGCGGACCGCTCCGGACGATCCGGAACTGCAGCGACAGGCGTTCCTCCAGTTGTTGGCCGGGCTTGGCACACTGGACCACGACCTGGCCATCGGCGCCGATGTCGGTGGATTGACCGTGGACGGCAAGGCACTGCCGCAAGGGACGCCGTTCGGAGAGGAGCTTCACGGCCAATTCAGCGCACACGGGATTGGCCTTCTGACCATACCGCCTGGCATTCCTGCGGCGCCCCTCATGATCCTCATGAGGACGCTGGCTCGACCCCGTGGTGAGATCCGCTCGGCCAAGGCCTTCTTCGGGCTGCTCGATCCCGAGGGGGCCCGCCTCGTTACCGTGCGCGGTCAACGCGAGCTGCCCCGGGCCGACAACCTGATCGATTTCGACTCTTTCCCACCGGAGACCGGTGGATTCAATGCCGCACCCGCTGAGCCGGAGATCGGTGCCGAGCAGGTCCCCTTCTGGCAGGAGACATCCAGCGCTGGAGACGACCTGCGCCGGGTCCAACTCGAGGCGGACGGAGCGATTCGGCGCGGCGATTGGCCCCAGGTCCTCAGCATCATGGCTCGCATCGTTCAGGACGAGACCAACGTCACCGATCCGGTGCAACGCCGTCGCCACGAGCAGGTCGTGCGTGGCCTGGGGTCGCGCCCGGTCATTCGTGCCCTGGCAGCATTGAGTGGCGAGGGTACGCGCGAGTCGGTGTCGACCGTGCTGCAGCACATCGGGGCCGAGGCGACGGCGGCCCTTCTCGATCTGATGGCTTCGGCGGACACGATCAAGGACAGGAGGGAGTACTTCACGCTGTTGACGCAGATGCGGGAAGGCACCGACGCCATCGTGAACCGGCTGAACGACGAGCAGTGGTACATCCTGCGCAACGTGGCTGAACTCTGTGGCGAGCTGCGGCTGGCCGAAGCCGCTCCCCGCCTCGCCGTTCACATAGAGCACCCCGACGCCAGGGTCAGGCGGGCCGTGGCGGGGGCTCTGGCGAAATCCGGCAGCACCCAGGCCGCCGCGCCGTTGCGAAAGATGCTCCACGACAGCGAACCGACCGTACGGCTCCAGGCGGTGCAGTCACTCGAAGGGCAGACGGCCAAGGCACTGTCGATGACGTTGGCGGTATTGCTCGATGAGGAGTCACACCCAGACGTCCAGCGCGAACTCCACCTGGCCCTCGGTCGTATCGGCAGCAGTGAGGCGTTGCAGGCCCTCGTTCGGTCGTCCAAGCCCGGGCGGGCGTTCTTCGGACGGAAGCCGACAGAACTTCGACTGGCTGCGGTGGAAGGCCTGCTGCTGTGTGACAGTCCCGGGGCCCACGAAGCCCTCAGGGAGCTGGCCGAGGACCGGGACGTCCGGGTCCGGGATGCTGCCCGGAGTGCGCTGGGCTCTCTGGATACCCTGTCCTGACTCAGCGGGGCGTGAAGTCGGACTCCGGCGTCACACGCCCGGCGAAAGCCGCCAGGAGTGCGGCGGCCCGATCGAGGTCCTCGATGACCACCATCTCATTGGGACTGTGCATGTAGCGGTTGGGTACGGACACGAGACCGGTCGCCACGCCTCGATGTGAGGTGAAAATGGCATCGGCGTCGGTCCCGGTGGTGCGCGGCGCCGCCTGGAAGACGTAGGGGATGCCCTCGCTTTCCGCCGCTTCGGCCAGCAGTTCGCACACGACCGGATTCACCGCCGATCCGCGGGACAGGACCGGACCGCCCCCCAGTGCGACATCGCCATGTTGCTTCTTGTCCGAGCCCGGATGGTCGGTGGCGTGGGTGACGTCTACCACGATGGCCACATCGGCCTCGAGCTGATAGGCCGACGTCCGGGCGCCGCCACCCGTATAAGCGATCTCTTCCTGGGTCGTGGCCACCGCGGTGACGCTCGCCGCCGGCCGCCGTTCCGCCAGTAGTCGCAGCGCCTCCAGAACCACGTAGGCGCCAATGCGATTGTCGAGACTACGACTCACGATCCGGCCATTGGGAAACTCCTCGATGCGGCAGCCCAGCACCCCGGCATCCCCCACGCGTATGGTGCGCGCCGCCTCGTCTTTCGAAGCCGCCCCGATGTCGATCCACAGGTCCTTGGCCTTGGTGACCTTGTCGCGTTCGTCGTTGTCCATGAGGTGGATCGCCTTCTTGCCGATGACGCCCGGTACCGGGCCGTCGCGGCCCAACAACTGGACCCGTTGACCGACGAACACCTGGTGGTCCCAGCCCCCGATGGGATCGAAGAACAGGAACCCGTCGTCATCGATGTACGTCACCATGAGGCCGATTTCGTCGATGTGTCCGGCAAACATGACCGTGGGAGCACCGTCCCCGTTGACCGTTGCCAGAGAGCTCCCGCTCGGCTCGACACGAACCTCATCGGCGAAGGTGGCCGCGCGGTCCCGCCAGACACGGGACGGGATGGTCTCGAAACCCGACGGTCCGGGTGCGTCGAGGAGGGCACGAAGGAATGGAAAAGCGTCCTGCGGCATGAATACCGTCTCGATTGGGGTGGTCATGACAGGCCAACGACGGACTGGGACTGGCGCTGAGCTCAAGCCGTCAGGATATTAACGCGCTCCATCTACCCAAACCACCTGTCCCATGCGCACTGCCCGACGCACCCATGCTTTCGGTGAATCCGTCATCCGGGGGATGACCCGGCTGGCCAACCAGCACGGCGCCATCAATCTGGCGCAAGGATTCCCCGACTTCCCCGCTCCCGACCTCATCAAGGCGGCTGCGATCGACGCCATTCAGGGCGAGATCAACCAGTACGCCATCACCTGGGGGAGCGCACGGCTTCGTCAGGCAGTCGCCCGGAAGTACCAGGACTGGTACGGCATGACCGTCGATCCCGACGCCGAGGTAACCGTGACGTGTGGCGCCACCGAAGCCATGGCCGCGACGGTGCTGTCCCTTGTGGATCCCGGAGACGAGGTCATCGTGTTCGAGCCGTTCTACGAAAACTACGGCCCTGATGCCATCCTGTGTGACGCGCGCCCGGTGTTCGTCCCGATGCCGGCCGACGGCCCCCTCGACCTCGATCGGCTGGCCGCGGCCTTCAGCGAACGGACCCGGGCCATCATCGTCAACACGCCGAACAACCCGACCGGCCGGGTGCTTTCCAGGAAGGAGCTCGAGGGCGTGGCGGACCTGTGTCTTCACCACGATGTCCTGGCGCTGACGGATGAGATCTACGAGCACATCTTCTACGAGGGAGAGCACGTTCCTCTGGCCACCCTCCCCGGCATGGCCGACCGGACCGTCACCATCAGCGGGTATTCCAAGACCTTCAGTATTACGGGGTGGCGTATCGGCACCATCGTCGCGCACCCGGAACTGACCGATGCCATCCGCAAGGTGCACGACTTTCTGACCGTCGGAGCCCCGGCCCCGCTCCAGGACGCCGTGGCCGCCGGGTTGGAGCAGCTCGACGACGGGTTCTACCGGCAGCTGGTCGCGGAGTACCGGGACCGTCGGGACGTGCTGTGTGACGCCCTCGTAGCGGCAGGCTTCCGCTGTTCGCCGCCGGAAGGCGCCTACTATGTCATGGCGGATTTCTCGGATCTGGCAGACTCGCCCGACGCGGAATTCGCCGCCTGGCTCACCAGGGATATCGGCGTGGCGCCGGTTCCCGGCTCGAGCTTCTACCGGTCTGAGGCCTCGGGGCGCCCGGTGGTGCGATTCGCGTTCTGTAAGTCGGTGGAGTTGTTGCAGGCGGCCGGTGAGCGGCTCCAGCAGGTGCGGCGCGGACGCTGAGAAGGACCTAGCGACCCGCGGCCCGGTCGGGCGCCGGCATGGTCCCGCTCAAGGCCCGTTCCAGCAGATAGACTTCAAAGCCGGGGTCGATCGGCCTCATTTCAGCGCCGAGCTGGATCGGGTCGCGTTCTCCGAAATCGTCAGGGACGATCACGCCGTTGGCGCCCAGCTGCCGGAACAGTTTCCACTGAGCCCGCCTGGCCGCGTTGGGCCGTGGCCCGTTGTACATCAGTGAGATGGTCAGAACGCCGTCGCGGCGCCCGAGATATCCCACGATCGCGGAGACGCGACGCAGGGTTCCGGTCTTGGCCCGCACCACTCCGCGCGCGGGCAGTCCTCGCTGCAGGCCCTTCAGAGTGCCCGAGCCGGCTGCCGGCAGCAGTTGCGGGAAGTTCCGCCCGCCGGCGGTCGAGGGGAAACGGGCCAGGTAGGCGGTAAAGGCGCTGGGCGCGACCCGGTCCTGAGAACTCAAGCCACTGCCGTCCACCAGCCTGACGGCGTCTGACCCGCTCACCAGGCGCACGTGCTCGGTCAGCTGGTTCGCAGACCCGTTGGGTCCACCCGCCCAGCGGAGCAACAGCTCGGCACCCAGGTTGTTGCTTCGCTTGTTGATGTCGAGGGCCAGCGAGTCGTAGGTCGCGGACGAGACGCTCGCCAGCACACGGGGCGTGGTCGTGTCCACCGGCTGAGGGCCGCGACGCGAAGTCCAACGAACCCCGGCGCGCCGCAGCGCACTCGACCAGGCGGCGTTCAACACCACTTCGGGGCTGGTGGCCGGAACGGCGAGATACTGGCTGCGGGCCCGTGACCCGATGGTGCCGGATACCACCCAGCCGCCACCCGAAGTCGTGCGTACCTTCAGCCGGGCTGCCCGGCCGGACACCGTCGCCGCGTCGATACGCACCAGCGAACGGACGCCGCGCGGCCGTTCCCACGACATGACGGCGGGCGCTCCGACTTTCGCGCCTGGCTTGATGCGGAACGCGATGGTGTTCTCGTTGATGGTGAGGGCCCCCACGAGGGGTGCGAACAACCGGCCCCGATGGCGGGAGGACCACGCTGCCGGGAAGGTCGCGTCGGCGGGGCCGGCAGCGCTTCGAACCTCCAAGCGGCCCTTGAGAGACCTGATACCCAAGGCCCTGAGCTGATCCGCCAGTTGATCGAGCGTCGGTCCCGAACCGCGCTCCAGTGACGGATCGCCGTTGAGTTCCAGCGCCCATCGACCGGTCCACGCGCCCGACATGGCGTCAACCTGACCGCTGCCCAATACCCGTGTCTCGCGTCTCGCGTCCCCACCCACGACACTGCGGCCAAAGCCCGTCGTCAGCACCTTCACCGTGGAGGCGGGGACGAGCGGCTCATCCGGCTCGACTCCCCAGAGGACGTTGCCGTTCTGGTCGGCGATGGCGACACCCCACTCCCCTGGGGCCGATTGGCGGGCGGATCGGAACCAGCGCGTCAATTGCGCCTGTTCCGACTGGCTCAGTTGCTGGGCCGCCAGGACCCCCGGCACCACCAGTGACGCACCGACGACCACCATCGCAGCGAAGCCGCTGATGGCCAAGTGGTGGCGAATGGGGTGCGCTTGCAGGGTCATGGTGGTGTCCGGTATCCGGGTCGCCGTGAGGGTCGTGTGCCAATCCCGGATATCCGAAGCAAGGTTCATTCCGAAGCCCAAGAGCCCATGAAACGGGCACTTACAGCCCTCCACCCGGAATGGGGGTGGTCCCGACCCTTGCATTCTGGAGGTACCGGCTCCCCCGGGATCAATCGGCGAGCAACTGCTTGGCAATGGTCTGCAACTGCATGTTGCTCGTGCCCTCGTAGATCGTCCCGATCTTGGCGTCCCGGTAGAACTTCTCGACCGGGTACTCGCGGGAATAGCCATAGCCACCGAACAGTTCCACGCACTGTGAGGTAATGCGGTCGGCGACCTGGGAACTGTAGAGCTTGGCCATGGCAGCTTCGCGAAGGAACGGAGCTCCCGTGTCCTTGAGCCGTGCGGCGTTGTACACCATGAGACGGGCGGCTTCCAGCTCGGTGTCCATCTGGGCCAGTTGAAACTGGACGGCCTGGAACTCCGCGATGGGCTTGCCGAACTGCTCACGCTCCTTGGTGAAGCGGGTCGCGGCCTCCAAGGCGCCACGCGAGACGCCGAGCATCTGAGCCCCGATGCCGATACGGCCCTCGTTGAGGGTTCCCATGGCGATCTTGTAGCCCTGACCGACGGGACCGAGAACGTTCTCGGTGGGGACCCGGCACTGCTCGAGAATCAACTCGGTGGTACTGGATGCCCGGATGCCAAGCTTGCGCTCCTTCTTGCCGATGGCGAAGCCCTCGAAACCCCGCTCGACCAGGAAGGCGGTGATGCCCTTGTATCCCTGATCGAAATCGGCATTGGCAAACACGATGAACAGCTCGGCTTCGTTGCCGTTCGTGATCCAGAATTTCCGTCCTGTCAGCTGCCAGTGATCCCCTTTGTCTTCGGCCTTGGTCGTGAGGGCAAACGCGTCACTTCCGCTGCCCGGCTCGGACAGGGCGAAGCCACCGAGCATGTCGCTGGCGAGCCGTGGGCAGTACCGGCCCTTCTGCTCGTCGTTGCCCCAGCGGAGGACGGCGTTGTTGACCAGGGTGTTGTGCACGTCGACGTAGATGGCAGCGGAGGCGTCGACCCGGGCCAGCTCTTCGATGGCGAGCATCGCCAAGAAGATGTTGCCACCGGACCCGCCGAATTCCTCGGGAATCTCGATGCCCATCAGTCCCATCTCGAAGAAGCTCGTGATGAGGTCCGTCCGGAACTCGGCGGCCTCGTCCATGGCGCTGACGTGTGGGGCGACCTCAGAAGAGGCGAATTCCCTCACGGCTTCGCGGAACATGATTTCTTCTTCGGAAAGCGCCGTCAGGGGCGGGGTCGCCGTAGCCACGTCGGTCATTGGTGGGAGCCTCGAAACGAGCCGGGAATCGTCCAGTAAGCCAGAGGCGGGGAACATACCGTCTCGGGCGGGATGGTTCAATGGAGCCGCCGCCAGGGGCGGCGGGCTCAGGGCTCGTAGTTGAGGCTCGGGGCCAGCCAGCGTTCCGCCGCCGCCGGCTCGATCCGCTTGCGGGCCGCGTAGTCTTCGATCTGGTCCCGGCCGATCTTGCCCACCCCGAAATAGCGCGCCTCAGGATGCCAGAAGTAGTACCCGGCCACCGAGGAGGCCGGCACCATGGCGAAGCTCTCGGTCAGCCGGATGTCAGTCCCGGTCTGGGCGTGGAGCACGTCGAAGAGCGTACCTTTCTCAGTGTGGTCGGGACAGGCGGGGTATCCGGGCGCCGGGCGGATACCCTGATACGCCTCGTGGATGAGGTCTTCGTTGGTGAGCGATTCTTCGGGGGCAAACCCCCAGAGCTCCTGACGCACCCGTTGGTGGAGGTGCTCCGCGAATGCCTCAGCCAGCCGGTCCGCCAACGCCTTGGCCAGGATGGCGCGATAGTCGTCATGGTCGCGCTCGAAGCGTTCGACGATGTCGTCCAGTCCGACGCCGGTGGTGACGGCGAAGGCACCCAGGTAGTCGGTCAGGCCCGATTCCATCGGCGCCACGAAGTCCGCCAGCGCGAGTGAGGGGCGTCCATCGCTCTTGGCCGCCTGCTGCCGCAGCGTGTGCACCGTGGCCAGTGTTTCCGTCCGGGTGGTGTCCCGGTACAGCACGATGTCGTCGCCCACCGCGTTGGCAGGGAAGAATCCGATCACGCCCTGCGGCCTGAGCAGCCGCCTGCTCACGATGTCTTCCAGCAGGGTCTTGGCCTCGGCGAACAGATCGCGCGCCGCCGCTCCCTGGATCGGATCCTCGAGCACGTCCGGGTAGCGACCTTTGATCTCCCATGCGTGAAAGAACGGCGACCAGTCGATGGCCTGGACCAGCGGTTCCAGCGGATAGTCCTCGAACACGGTGGTGCCGAGGAAGGAGGGTCGGGGCGGGTCGACAGCGGTCCAGTCGATGGTAAAGCGTCTGGCGCGCGCGTCCTCGAGGGACAGGCTGCCCCGT
>JBDHIK010000092.1:0-10956 GCA_039587475.1 Gemmatimonadota bacterium
CTCGATAGCACCCCAGCACAGGCCGTTCCGTCGGTACAGATCGCCGAGTCCCTGGTAGGGCCTGGGGGAGGCGGGGTACAGCTCGATGGCCAGTCGATACTCCGCTTCTGCCTCGGCGTTCCGACCACGCTGGGCCAGAAGGTCGGCGCGCCCAAAGTGGGCCTTGTAGCTCAGGGGCGCATCGACGACCATGTGATCGAAGGCCGTGAAGTGGTCACGCCAGGCCGGGTACCGCGCCGCAGTGCGCCACGCCCCCAGCAGGAGGACGACGCCGGCGGCCACCGGCACGACCCAGGGCCGTCCTTCGCCGCGCAACCGCTCCCCGAGGGCTCGAAACGCCACCCCCACGAGCAGGACCGCAGCGACACTTGGCAGCAGCAGCGTTCGCTCGGCGAGAACCACCCCCGTTGGGATCAGCACGTTGTGCACGGGAAACAGCGTCACCGCCAGCCACAGCATCGAGAACGTCACGACCCGGTTGCGGCGGTAGCCCACCAGCGCCGCCGCGAACGCCGTCAGGAGGATGACGGCACCCAGCGTCTGGCCCCAACCCCATCCGGTCGCGGCCACGATTTCCTGCGGAGCATACTCGGTCTGCAGGTGGGCCGGCCAGAACAGGAGGCGGGTCCATTCCGGGACCACCGCCAGCATGGTGAGGAAGCGTCCCGACAGGTCCGAACCCGCCAGGGCCTCGGCGGTAAAGGTGCCCACCAGGTCGCCCTGCAGGACCTCGCTCCGGATGGCGACGAACCCCAACCCGATAACGAGGCACATGAGGAAGAAGGCGCGTAGGCCGGGGCGGGATTTGGCGTCGGCCCGTGGCAGCACGGTGAGTTCTGCCGCCAGGAGCAACCCGGGGAGCACGACGCCATGTTCCTTTGTGAAACATGCCGCAGCATAGAGCAGGAGGATGATGCTCGCTGGGCCGGGCCTCAGAGAACCCACGGATCGGGCCGACAGGTAGAGGGCGACGGCCCCGGTCACCATGAGTGCGACCAGGAGTTCGGACTGGTTGACTGCGGATGCGACCGCTTCGGTATGAAGCGGGTGGACGGCAAACAGCGCGGCGACGGCCCAGGCCGCCGGGCGCGGTATGAGTCCACTTGCCAGCCGGTAGACCGTCAAGGTCACCACGACGTACAACACGATGCTGACGGCGTGGAACAGAGCGGGCGATCCGCCTCCCGCAGCCCACTGAAGGGCGAAAGTGATGATGGACAGGGGTCTGTAGAGCCCCACGAACGGCGGCGGCCAGTACTCCTGACCGAAGGCCCGCCACCAGGACAACAGGGAATGGACGTTGGGGTTCTGTTTGATGATGGGGAGGCTGTCGAACACGAAGTCGTGGCTCAGGATCCCCGCGGCTGGGAGGCCGGCCAGGATCACGAGCCCGATCAGGGCCACCCATCTGGGGGCGCGGATCGTGCTCCCGGCTGGACCAGGTGGATCGGAGGGAGGCGTAGTGTTGGTCACCGGAGCGGAGTCCTCCCTTGCAAAATCCAAGGGCTCGTCGCCGGCCTGGCTCGGTACTGGCTGGCGGCAAACCCGCTAACATCATACACGACAATCACTTAGATATTCCGACCATGGGTGGCATGGAGGTTGCCAATTTCATCCACCGGAAGGAAATAGTCGTTCACCACACACCACTGTTCGCGGTACTCGCACTGGAGGAAGGCATGACGAATCGCAAGGGTTTTACCCTCATCGAGCTGTTGATCGTTGTCGTGATCATCGGCATCCTGGCGGCCATCGCCATTCCGAAGTTCGCTTCGACGAAGGACAAGGCCAAGCTGGCTTCCGTGAAGACCGATATCCGGAACTTCATGACGGCCCAGGAGGGGTACTTCTCAGACTTCTCCCTGTATGGCACGTTCGCGCAGTTGCAGGCCAACCAGAACTTCACGTTGTCTGCGGGCAACGCGTCGACGGCTAGCGCCGGTTCGGCCTCTGGTTATTCCATCACCGTCCAGAACGCGTCGATTTCTGGTACGCCCAACCAGTGCCAGGTGCAGGTTGGCATGGGTGCGGCTTCGACCGTCGACGGTGTGATCCGCTGTCCGTAAGCAGAACAGGACAAGACGGATACCGCAACGGTGGGGGGCGGTGGCCTTGCGTCACCGCCCTTCGCACTCAGAGAGGAGGAAACCATGACGAAAGCCCCATTGCATGCTCGGCGCTCAGCCGGCCGTCGTGGGTTGCTCGGTGCACTCTTCTCTGAGAGGGGAGAGAAGGCCGGTGGCGAATCCGGCTTCACCCTGATCGAACTTCTGATGGTGGTCGTCATCATTGCCGTGCTCAGCTCCATTGCTCTCCCCAAGTTCACGTCGACCAAGGAAAAGGCCTACGTCAGCAAGATGATCTCCGATTTGCGCAACCTCGCCACGGCGCAGGAGGCGTATTCCACGAACAACTTGATGTACTACGGTGGCACAATTCCCTCACCGGCACTCGTCTACAACCCCTCGCCCGGCGTGACCATTGTGATCAACCAGGCGACCAATGCAGGATGGGCTGCCACGGCCTCGTTTCTTCCCCACACGACGCGGACCTGCGCGCTCTTTTCGGGCGTGGCGACACCGCCACCGCCGACCAGTGTCGAGGGCGTGATCGCCTGTACGCCCTGAGGGCGCCGCTTCACCACGCACGACCCATGGCCAAACGCCGCCGCCCGCTCCGTACGGAGTTGCTGTTCGGCCTGGCTTTCCTGGCCTCCGCCGCCGCCGTCATCGTTGGTGTCACCACGCCACTGCTCAGTCTCGGTGACCTTCGAACCACCAGTCTGGCCCTGACGGGCCTCTGGCTGGCCACGACGGTCATCTTCGTCCTCTTCGGTCTCCACCTGATCAACCGACTGGTCCTGCGCCCTCTGGCGCGTCTGGGCGACATGGTGGATACCCTCGCCACCGGGTCCTCTCCTGGGAAGCCTCCGGTGTTCGAATCGGAGGAATTTGCTCACCTCGGGCGTCGATTCCAGCGCATGACGGAGCAGGTTGCCGATGCCCAGACTCAACTGGTTCGCGTGGAGAAGTTGGCCGGGTTGGGGCGCCTTTCGGCCGGTGTGGCGCATGAGGTTCGCAACCCGCTCGGAGCCATCGGAAACTACGTCGAGGTCTTGCGAAAGCGCGGGGTCGCTCCGGAAATCGCCTCCGCGATCAGCACGGAAGTCGGTCGGATTGACGGGATCGTCGAGAGCCTGTTGGCCTACTCCCGGCCCGGTGCCACCACCGGGGAAACCGACCTCAACTCGGTGATAGAGAGCACTTTAGAGTTCCTGCGGTTGCAGGGGGCCCTCAAGGGCTTGACGGTCGATCTGCGCTTGGCAAGGGAATTGCCACTCGTGCGAGGGGATCACCAGGCCTTGGAGCAGGTGGTCGTCAACCTGGTGCTCAATGCCCGCGATGCCGTTCCAGACGGACGGGTCGAGGTTGGCACGGTGGTGAAAGCGTTCCGCGCGAGAAGCGAGGAACTGCGAAACACCGATGACGAAGGCGACGACGCACCGGCCCGCCGTTCGGTCCCGCGCCCCTGGCGCAACGACATCCCCGCCGGAGCGCCCGGAGTCGTCCTCTACGTGGCGGACGATGGTCCGGGGGTGCCGGACGAAGATCGGGACCGGGTCTTTGACCCATTCTTCTCCACCAAGGATCCGGGGAAGGGTGTCGGATTGGGCCTCGCCATGGTGGCGCGTACGGTCGATGAATTGGGTGGGGTGGTCTGGGTCGATCGGGCCCGGGAGGGGGGAGCAGTGTTCAAAGTGTTCTTGCCGCAGGTAGGAGCAGCGGATGCGATTGTTGATCGTTGATGACGATGCCGGACTGCGCCAGTCGCTCGGACTCCTCCTCGAGGAAGCCGGGCACGAAGTGCTGGCCAAAGGCGACGCCACCGAGGCGCTTGGTCTCGCACTCGACGACCAACCCGATGTGATTCTCTGTGATGTCCGGATGCCGAACATGGACGGGCTGTCGTTCCTGCAGCAGTATCGCGCCGAACACGGCAACGCCTTGGTCATCATGATGAGCGGGTACGGCAACGAGGACGCTGCCCTCGCCGCCATGCGCGAAGGCGCCTACGACTACCTCCACAAGCCATTCCGTCCTGATGAAGTCGTGCTGACGCTCCGCAAGGCCGAGGAACGAGAGCACCTGCGGCGGGAGGTCGCCACCTTGCGCGCGACGCTTGGCGCCGATGTCGTCCGCGACGACCTGGTGGCCGAGAGTCGGGCCATGCGTCAGTTGCTGGAACTGGCGAGCAAGGTGTCGACCCACGATACCACGGTTCTGCTCACGGGAGAGAGCGGCACGGGGAAGGAAGTCTTCGCCCAGGCCATTCACCGGATGAGTCCGCGGGCCTCCAGGGCCTTCGTCGCGGTCAATTGCGCCGCCATCCCGGAGCATCTTCTGGAGTCCGAGTTGTTCGGTCACGTGAAGGGTGCGTTCACCGGGGCTGTTGGCGATCGGGCCGGGTTGGTGGCCGAGGCGGACGAGGGCACGCTCCTGCTGGATGAAATCGGAGAGATGCCGATGGCGCTCCAGTCCAAGCTGCTGCGGTTTCTCGAAGAGCGGGAAATCCGGCGTGTGGGCGACCAGCGCAGCAGGAGCGTCGATGTCCGACTCATCGCGTCGACTGCGGTGCCCCTGGAAGAGGCGGTGGCGAACAAGTCGTTCCGGGAGGACCTGTACTACCGTCTCAACGTCGTCCACATCCACCTGCCGCCGCTCCGGGATCGCCCGGAGGATGTCCCTTCGTTGCTGGCGCACTTCGCACAACTGACCGCCCAGCGGCTCAGTCGGCCGGTCAGCATCACACCCAAGGCACTCACCATGCTGACCGCCTACCATTGGCCCGGGAACGTCAGGGAGTTGCGCAACGCCGTGGAACGGGCAGCGGTGCTGAGTGAGGACGGCCGTCTGGATGTGAGCGACTTCGCACTGCTCACCGACTCGATGTCCAGTAACGGCGCGGGGCCGGGCCTGTCCGGCTCGGAAATGGCGCTCAAGCCCCAGGTCGAAGCCCTGGAACGCGCAGCCATTCGACGAGGCCTGGCCGCTGCCGGCGGCAACCGGCGAGAGGCAGCCAAGTTGCTCGGCGTCAGTCTCCGCACCCTGTTCTACAAGTTGCGGCGCTACAACCTGGCCTGAGGCTGGCCCACCCCCCTTCACGCACGATTCAGATCAGGCAGGCACTTCCGGGATGACCCTCCGGGGGCTCGGCGATGGCACCCTCCTGGTATGGTCGCCTGCTTCCACCGTCACGGTCATTCCCTCCTCGAGGTGCTGGTCGCCCTCACGATCTTGTCGTTGGGCCTTCTGGCACAAGCCGGTGCGATCACCCTCATCGTCCGCCTGGTCGACAGGGGACACCGAGCCGACCGCGCTGCCACCATTGCGGTGACCCGGCTGGAGGAGTTGCGCCTCGCCGCCGCGGGCGGCCTTCCGCCGTGCCAGGGAGGCAGCGTCGCCGGGACCCAGCAACACCTGCACATTCATGAGTCTTGGACTGGTGCCCGGACCGGTGGCCATGCCACGGCCTGGGTCATCACGACACGAGTCGATCGCTCGAGTCCGATCATCGATACCGTGTCCTCGGTTCTGCCGTGCTAGCGCGCCGCGGCTTCTCTCTGGTCGAGACCATCGTGGCGATGGCCCTGACCATCGTGGTCGCGGCGATGCTCGGCGCGACCCTTCTCAACGCCCTTGCGGCAGCATCGTTCCAGACCAACCGGATGGCGGTCGCACGAACGCTTCGTTATGGCGTCGCATTCCTGACGTCCGAATTGCGGGGCGTTTCTCCGGCGGCGGGAGATCTCATCGCTTTCGCCGATAGCAGCGTCCGGTATCGCGGCCATCGCGGACTGGCAGTGACATGCGCTGTCGGACCTGACTGGGTCACGGTCCGCAACCGCCTGCGCTTCGCCCTTCGGGCCTGGGTTCCGGGACGGGACAGCCTCAGGATCTTCCTGACTGGCGCCGGGGCGTCGGGAGCGGCCCATCGCTGGATGAGGGTCCCTCTGCTCGATATCGATGCTGGGGCAGGTGTCCGCTGCCCCGATGGAGCGGCGGCCACGAGGCTGACAACTGATTTCACCACTGGCTCGGTGCCGGTCGCGGACATCAAGATCGGCAGCCCCCTCCACGTGTTCGAGACGATGGAGGTCCGACTGTACCCGTCACTGGGGACGTTCTGGCTCGGTGTGCGCTCCGTTTCGGGCGGGGGGAGCATCCAACCGGCCCTGGGGCCATTCAGCGCATCCGGGCTGCAACTCGGCTTCAGGGACGTCGGGGGGAACCGGGCGACCGTTCCCGGGGCGGTGGCGGCCATCCGTGCCAAGCTCAAGGCCACCTCACCGAGGATGGTCAGGCGACAGTGGCCTGGACCGCTGCAATGGCTCACCGACTCGGTGGCGTTCACCATCACGGTTCGATGACCCTGGCGAACAGGCGCCTTTCGCCGGCTGGCGCCGATGCTGGTGTGGCACTGCCACTGGCCATCTTCGCCCTGGTGTTGACCGGGTCTCTCGTGGTGGCCCTGCTCTGGGCCGGTCACCTGGAATCTCGTGCCGCACAGCACGTCCATCGGGCCCACTCGGCCCGGCTGGCTGCCGATGGAGTGTGGCCTCCGATCCTCGAGGGCGCCGATTCCATCGGCCTGTTGCTGCTGGGTCCCGGTGACAGTGCCGTGGTTTCCTGGGCGGGTGTGCCGGGCCGCCTGGTGACCGGGGCGGTCGTCCACCGGCTCAACACGGGCCTGTTCCTGGTCGAGGCGCGGGCGCGAGACGCGTTCGGTGACGCTGCGCGGTTCAGCGTTCAGGTTCTGGCCATGCTGGACTCGAGTGTCACGCCCGGCTTGTTGCGTCCCGTAGCCGTGCCCTTCTGGAGCTCGCTGCCCCGGTTTCGCTGACTGGCGTACTGGTCGCGCCATGCCTTGGAAGCGGTCCACGGACCTACCTGGCTCATATCGCATGATCGCTTGCGAAAGGGCCAGAATATCCGCGATAGAACCGGTCCCTGCCGCCAAAGTCGAATTCCATAATCGATTGTCTTATAAGCATTTATGATGCCGATGCAAGCGCTGGCACATCGGTTGCTCCGACTGTATGCGTCTCGAACGGATGAATGCTTGTTGGCGACCCCCCGGAAGTGATCGGCGGGACAGGGGTCGCAAGGTGATGGCTGGAACGGGTTTCCGGCCTCGGCCGGCGCCACGGTGGCACCATCGCCAGAACAGTGATAAGGGGCATAAGTTCGCTTCGAATAACGTGTTGACGCGTTCACCTCAAGCGACTTGGGAGCTTGACAAAAGTTTGGGTGGATGGTAGCGTAGCGTACCCACCCTATCTACCAACAAAATTGGGCACTTATGGCTCTTTTCGGTCGTAAACGGACCACGGTGGGGCTGGACATCGGGAGCGGGCTGATCAAGATGGTCGCGATCAGTCATGGTTCCGGCGAGCCGGTTCTTACCAAGGTAGCCTTTGCTTCGGTGGTAGATGATGCCATCGTCGAGGGTGAAGTCGTGGACACCGGCATCGTGTCGGACACGATCAAGGGACTGTTGTCGACGGCGGGGATCAAGACCAAGCATGTTGCCACCGCTGTCGGCGGGCGGGACGTGATCGTGAAGAAGGTCACGATGGACCGGATGAAGGAGGCCGAGGCGCGTGAGATGATTCGCTGGGAAGCGGAGCAGCACGTGCCGTTCGACATGGACAGCGTCGAACTGGACTTCCAGATTCTCGATCCCGAAGGCGACGGCCTGCAGATGACCGTCCTCCTGGTCGCGGCAAAGCGCGAGTTGGTCGAGACCAAGATGTCGCTTTTGGCCGATATCGGACTCGATGCCTCGATCATCGACGTCGACGCGTTCGCGCTCCACAACGCATTCGCATTGAACTATCCCGATGCCCGTGAGGGCGTCGTGTGTCTCGTGAACATCGGCCACGAGACGACCAACGTGAACATTCTGGATCAGGGATTGCCGGTCCTCACCCGGGACATCCCGGTCGGGACTCGTCGGTTCCGCGAGGACATGCAGCGCGAACGCGGCGTCTCGGCGGAAGAAGCGGATCAGATGCTGCAAGGGTACGAGCGCAGCGAGGTTCTCGACCCCTTCCTGGAAACACGCGGTGAGGAGATTGCGGTGGGTATCGAGCGAGCCGCGGCGTTTCTGCAATCGGCCAGCCGGTCGACCTCCGGTTTGTCGCGGCTCTACACCACGGGTGGGGGCGGGCGAATCCCAGGATTGAACGCCGTGCTGGCGGACCGGCTGCGTATTCCGGTTCAGCTGGCCAACCCCGTCGAGCGACTGCAAGTGGCCGACGGCGTATTCGATACGATGAACATCGACGAGGTCGCACCGCTGCTCATGTTGCCGGTGGGCCTCGCGTTGCGTACGGCGGCCTAACCCGAACGGACGCTGAGGCTCCATGATCACCATCAACCTGCGACCAGGCGCCAAGCGCGCGACAGGATCTCCCTTCGACCGGGTCAAAGAGGCCTTCCAGGGTCTCGCGTCCAGGGTGAAGGAACCGATTCTGCTCGCCGCGTTCGCCGTGGTCGTCGTCGTGGCTGCGGGCGTGCTGTGGGTGGGCATTGGTGTTGCTGCCGAGCGAAGCCGGCTCCAGCCGGAACTCGACGGCCTCCGCCAGGAAAGCCGCCGCTACCAGAACATCGTGCGCCAGAAGCGGCGCGAGGAAACCATCCGTGATTCCCTCGTGTCACAGATCAACGTCATCCGGACCGTGGACGGCGATCGTTTCGTCTGGCCCCACGTCCTCGACGAAATTGCCAAGGCGCTGCCGCCCTACACCTGGCTGGTCAGCGTGCAGAACATCACGACTGCCCCGACGGCGGCAGACACCCTCGATCTGACGACGCCGCAGGACGTGCAACTCCAGATTGACGGGCGCACCATCGACATTCAGGCGTATACCCGCTTCCTCCGCCAGTTGGAGGCCTCGCCGTGGCTACATGACGTCGCGCCGCTGTCGGCCCGCACGGTGGTGGAAAGCGATCGCCCGGTGACGGCATTCTCGATCCGGGTCCATTTCATGCGAGCCGATTCGGCCTATATCCGGACGGTTCCCCTCAGCCAGTCGGTGAGGTGACCATGGGCAGCAATCCTCGCACTACCGCGATCCTGATAATGCTGGTGGCGTTGGCCGTCGGCTACATGATCTATGACGGCGCCGGCCTCAGCCTGGTGGGCGTTCAGGGACTTAAGGCCGGCAAGGAACGCAACGCCGCCATGCAGGACAGCGTCCAGATTCTGCAATTGCAGATCGACAGCGCCAAGCGTGAATTGGCACGCGGCACGGTCGAGGACCTGCGGCGCAGAATCGAAGGCCACCGTGCCAGCCTCGGGCTGCTGCGGCGACTGGTCCCGGTGCGCTCCGAGGTGCCGAATCTCCTGGACGACATTTCGACCCGGGCCAAGATCCGCGGCGTCACGTTGTCCGAAGTGGTGCCACAGCCTTCGGAACCCGGCCCGGTGCCGTTCTCGACCGACAAGTACAACATCTCCGTGCTGGGGCGCTATGACGAGATTGGAGCATTCCTGTCCGATGTGGCGGCGCTCCGGCGTATCATCGTGCCGATCGACGTCTCCATCACGCCGGCCGGCATGAACGAGTCACGGGCTCTGGGTGACACGTCGGGAGCATTGCTCCAGGCCAGGCTGCAGATCAAGACCTATGTGAAGCCGGACGAGGCGGAGGGGGGCGACAATGCCAAGTAGACGGCTTGTGGCGGGGTTGATCGCGCTGCTGGTCGCCGCGTGCGGCGGCGGCGAGGACGCTCCGGCCGATTCCAGCGAGGGCCAGGCGCCCGTGGAACCGACCGTGAGCGAAGGCCAGGATCCCCAGCAGGTGGCGGAGGACTCCATTCGCCGCGCGGCCGAGATGTTGCTGACCCGGGAGACGTTCAGCTATGCCGGGGGCGTCCGCGATCCGTTCGAGTCACTGTTCAACATGGCTTCGACGGGACCGGAGTTTCAGGACCTCGAATTGGTGGGGGTCTATCTCGACCCCGACCACAGTGCCAATACCGTCGCGCTCCTGCGAGAGCGTGCCACCGGCCGGCCCTACAAGCTCCGTGTCGGTGATGCGGTGGGCCGGGCCGTGGTGGCCCAAATCCGTCGGACGGATGTCGTCTTTACCATTGAAGATTTCGGTTTCGAGCGGCAGGAAACTCTAGCGCTGCCGAAGCGAGAGGAAGGCACCCCATGACACGATTGATCCGATTCGCTCTTGCCGCGGCCGCCTTGGCGGTGACGGCTTCCCCCGCCCTCGCTGGGGTGGCACCCCCGGCAAGTGGTGAGGTGACGGGCATCAGTCTCGTGTCCGCGCCGGGGCGTGCCGAGGTCGTCATCTCCGTCCGCGGCGCCATTGAAGTGCGCGACTTCTTCCTGCAGCAACCGTCGCGGCTGGTGGTGGACGTCATCGGCGCCCGCCTCCTTCCCGGGGCGCGCAGCCTGTACGACGGGATCAATCGCGGTGGCGTGCGTAACGTACGTACCAGCCAGTTCGACCAAGAGACGGTCCGCATCGTCCTCGAAATGGACGATCTCAAGGAGTACCGCCTGGAGCGGACCGGGGACGCCATCCATGTGTCCTTCGGATCCGACCGCGAGTTCCTGACCTGGTCCTCCGCGGCCATGGCGGATCTCGAGCCCCCGGCACCGGCCTCGCGCCGTCCGGAGGTCGCGGTCACCCAGGTTCAGCAGCAGGATCCCCAGATCCGGCGTATCACCGTGACGTGGTACGAAGCCAGCATCGGGGAAGTCGTGGCCGGGTTCGCGGCGTTCAGCGGGCGGTCCATCGTGCTGGGCCGTGACATCGATGGCTCCGTCACCGCCGAGATCAAGAACCAGCCGTGGGACGAGGCCTTCAACGCCGTTCTCGCCTCGCAGGGACTTTCCGCTCAGGAGCTCCCCGGCGGCATCATTCGCGTCGATTCC
>JBDHIK010000248.1:0-2376 GCA_039587475.1 Gemmatimonadota bacterium
AGCTACGTGCGTTCGAGCTTCGGCAACTCCGCCGAGGCCGTGACCGAGGCCCAGGTGGCGGAAGTGAGGGCGGCGACGGCTTCCCAGACTGCGCCCTACACCACCGAAGGGTTGGGGATCGCGGGCGAGTAGCTTTCTGCTCAGCGAGGTACCGCGTCCCCCGGCGTTTCGGCGCCGGGGGACGTTCGCTCTTCCAGGCCCCAGGTCACCGCGATCGCCGCAGCCGCCACCAACAGTCCCGCCATGGCATCCACGCCGTAATGCATCTGGGTGTAGACCACACCGATGACCAGCAAGGTGGTGGGGACGGCCAGCATCATGCCGAGTCGCGGACTCTCCCACCAGGCCGCAGCCATGGCGGCCACGGTCGCCGCGACGTGCGATGATGGAAACGCCGCGCCGTAGGAACTCCCTCCCGACAGAATGCCGTACACGGCCTGGGCCAGGGGGTTGGCCAGGAACTCCTCTGAGGGGCGCTCGAAGTGGTAATACGGGCCGGCCACGGGGAAGAAGATGAAGAACAGGTAGCAGACCAGGAATGCCGTCATGATCAGGAAGACGGAGCGGCGCAGAGCCACACGGTTTCCGGTTACGGCGAAGTAGAGGGGCGGCAGCGGGATGATGACGTAATACGACAGGTAGGCCCCGTGGAGCATCGTCGACCAGAAGGGGCTTGACGCCTGTTGCCACCAGGATCTACTCACCTGACCGCCGAAGACTGATGCCTCCCAGGCCATGACCAGAGGGTCGAAGGTCGCGGTCCCGCGACTGGCGTTGAGAATGTCGAGCGCTCCGTACAAGGCGCCCAACAGGACGATGGGATAGACATCCCGCAGGAGTCGCCCGAGCGGTCCCAATCCGGGCCGCGTGACCAGCAGCACCAGCAGCGCGATCAGTGCGTGGGAGGTCAGCAGCCACCAGGTCCCGCTGCTCCCTGGGGCCCGGACCAGTGCCACCCCCGAGACCAGCGCGATGTAGCCGAGGATCAGGATGTCCACCGGCCTGAGGCGCGCTACAGCCATCCGGCCTCGCGGTACCACTCGGCAGCCGCAGCCAACCCGTCAGCCAGGTCGTGCCTAGCTACCCAGTTGGTGTCGCGGGTCAACGGCCCCGGATCGCCCGTCCAGGCGTCTTGTAGAAACTCGTTGGCCTTGTCGGCATTCAGCAGCGTGGCCTTTCCTGCCAATCGCGCCATGGCCCCCGTACCGCTGAGGATGGCCCTGGCCAGCCAAGCCGGAACGCCCGGAGTCCATACCCTCTTCCCCAGCGTGCGCCCCACTGCCTGGGCGAAGGCCCGGCTGGTGAACACGTCGGGGTGGCAAGGGTAGTAGCAGGATCCGGCCGACCGGTCCGATACGGCGGTGGCAATGAGCGCCTGGGCCAGGTCGGGTCCGGTGACGGCGCTCAGCTCCTGGTTGCCGGATCCGAACACCGGGGCGATACCGCGCTGGGCCAACTGGAACACCTTGAAGACCTCGGCGTCACGCGGTCCGTAGACCATGGGGGGACGCAGGATGGTCCACGCCAGAGCGCTCGAGCGCAGCACCGCTTCGCCCGCGAGCTTGCTCCGCCCATACTCGGTGACCGGCGCGGGAGGCTCGTCCCCGCGGTGCGGCCTGCCGGGCTGAGATGGTCCCACGGCGGCCATCGAGGAGACCATCACGAAGCGGCCGACGCCGCTGGCCGTTGCGGCCGCGACGACGTTGGCCGTCCCTTCCCTGTTGGCCTTGTCGAACTGGTCCGGGGTGCGGGCGGCGACCAGGCCGGCCACGTGGTACACCACGTCCTGGTCCGCGGCCGCGCTGGCGAGGGCAGGCTGGTCGTGCAGGGTGCCCATGACGAGTCGAACGCCGCGCGGGGCCAGCCCGCGGGCCTTGGCCGCCGATCGCACGAGCGCGGTGACGGAGTCACCGCGCTCGTGGAGGGCGTCGATCAAGTGGCTGCCGACGAAGCCGGTACCGCCGGTCACCAAGGCCTTCATAGCGGCCGGTCGTAGAGCCGGTAGGTCTTGTAGGGCATGAACCCGACCTTCTCCGCAGCCAGGCGCATGGGCTGGTTGTCTTCCAGGATCCACCCCGCCTCTCCCCACCGGATCTTGTGCTCGTGGCCCTTGGTCCAGATCCAGTGATAGAGCGCGGCGTCGATGCCCTTGCCGCGGAACTCCGGAATGATCCCCAACAACAGGACCCGCAGCCGGTGAATGCGCTCGGTCTTCAACTGCCACAGGAGCTTGAGGGCCGTTGGGAAGAGCCTGCCCGATCGGTTGGAACGAAACACCACGTTCAGGTCGGGGAGCGCCAACCCGAAGCCGATGACCTCGCCGTCCTTTTCCACGAAGGGCACCAGGTCGGGGACGACGACGGGCTTGAACTGGGC
>JBDHIK010000249.1:0-2363 GCA_039587475.1 Gemmatimonadota bacterium
CGTAAGACAGGCCACACGACCTCTACCGGGAGAACCCCCATGATGATCCGCGCCCCGACCAGTGTGCCTGCGTCGTCGGTCCGCCAGAGCCACACCACCCGCTCCGGCGCCGCGTCGAATTCCGAGGTCCGGCGGTACAGCAGGGTGCCGTCTTCCTGAGGCGTGGCGCTCTCCTCCGCCACCTCGACTTCGGTGCCGATGCGCTCATAGATGCGATCCATCATGTCCTCGATCGCTTCGACGCTGCCCACGTCGGCCTGGAACGGCTCGCTCATCACGCCCCACAAGCTGTCGGCGTGGCCCGCCAGGAACCAGCCAGTGAACCTGCGGCCCAACTCCATGGATGCGTCGGCCTCCTGGGCGGCCAACGAGATGGGGGCGGAAAAGAGGGCGAGGGTCGTCAGGCCCGCGGCGAGGCGGATCATCATGGGGGTTCTCCCGGTAGAGGTCGTGTGGCCTGTCTTACGGGGACCGGCCGAAGTTTGATTCAACCTGGAACCCTGGACACGGTTTTCCCTACGACGTAGTTTATATGCCATGACGACCCCCTCCGACCTGGAACAACAGCTCCTCCTCGCCGTCTGGCAGCTGGGCGGTGATGCCTACGGCGTCACCATCCGCGACGAACTGGAGACCCGCATTGGCAAGGCCCCGACCCTCGGTGCCATCTACACCACCCTGGTGCGCCTGGAGAAGAAGGGCTGGCTCAACTCCGGCCTGTCGGACCCCACCCCGGTCCGGGGCGGCAAGGCCAAGCGCTTCTTCGCCATCACCGACGAGGGCATCGAGGGCCTGCGCCAGGCGCGCCAGGCTTTCGACGCCCTGTGGGACGGCCTCCCAACACAATCGGAGACCTATCGTTGAGGGCCAAGGCACCACCCCGCCTGGCACGCTGGATCCTCAGGCGCCGGCTTCCCCCCGAGCTGGCCCGGGAGATCGAGGGCGACCTGGCCGAGTGGTACGCCCGGGAGGTGCCGCTCAAGCCGGTGGCAGCCCGGCTCCGTTACTGGCGCGAGGCCCTGAGTCCCGCCCTGCCCGACCTGCAACGCGAGGCCCGCACCATGGTGCTGGCGCCCGGCGCTTCACCCCACGCCCGCTCGGGAGACTCGATCGTGACGACCCTGCTCCGCGACCTGCGCTACGCCTTCCGCATCCTGGCCAAGTCGCCCGGCTTCACCGCCATCGCCATCGTGTCCCTGGGACTCGGCATCGGGCCCAATACCGCCATCTTCTCGATGGTGAACGCGGTGCTGTTGCGGGGCGCCCGGGCCACCGCGCCTGAACAGCTGGTGGACGTCTACAATCAGAGCGACAACGGCCGCTGGTTTTTCTCGCGCTACCAACTGGTCGAAGACCTGCGCGACCAGACCGACGTCTTTTCCGGCGTGGCCGCCTGGGTATCGATGACGGCCGCCCTGGACCGGGACGGCACACCGGCGCCGGTGTTCTACGAGATGGTGACCGGCAACTACTTCGACGTCCTGGGCGTGACGCCGCACCAAGGCCGCTTCTTCGCCCCCGAGGAAGACCGGACCCCGGGCACCCACCCGGTAGCGGTTTTATCGCACGACTTCTGGACCAACCGTCTGGGCGGCCAGCCCGTCGTCGGGAGCAACGTCCGCATCAACGGCCGGCCCTACACCATCGTGGGTATCGCGCCCGAGGGCTTCACCGGCAAGTCGATGCCCGGCTTCCAGGTGGACCTCTGGTTGCCCTATCACATGTATCCCCACCTCAACCCGGGCCAGCCCGGCAGCGGGAACCTGGGCATCACGGCCCGGGTCGAGGACGGCGTCGCCATGGGCACCGCCGTGGCTGCAGTGGACGCGCTGTCCCGGCGCATCGATGCCGATCGCAAAGCGGCGGGCCGCGAGGACGACTACGTGGTGCGGGCCTTTCCCTGGAACGGCATGTTCATCCATCCCGACATGGACGGTCCGGTGGTGGCCATCGCTGCGCTGTTGATGTCGGTGGTGGCGCTGGTGCTTCTGGTCGCTTGCGTCAACCTGGCCGGCTTCCTCCTCGCCCGGGCCACCGACCGGCGCCGCGAAATCGCCCTTCGGCTGGCGCTGGGGGCGGGACGTGTCGCGGTGGTGCGCCAGCTGATGATCGAGGCCCTGGTGCTGGGGGCAGCCGGCGGTGTCGTGGGGTTGGCGCTGGGCGCGCTCACCATCCGCGCCCTCACGTCCATCGACCTGCCGCTCATCGCCGGCAGCAACTTCGCGATCCCCCTCGACGCGACGGTGTTGCTCTTTACCGCCGGCATGAGCCTGGTCGCCGCACTCCTGTTCGGGCTCACGCCGGCGCTCCAGGCCTCGCGTGCTCCGGTGAACCAGGTGCTGCGCGATGAGAGCACCGCGGTG
>JBDHIK010000250.1:0-2363 GCA_039587475.1 Gemmatimonadota bacterium
TGAGCTACGCCCGCAATCGGTCTACCGCGTCGTGACGCAGTCACGACATTGAGCAGGCGCAGCCTGCGAACTACTGAGCTACGCCCGCACAGCCTGCCTACGCCCGCACCTTCCTTTTGCGTCCGGTCTCTCCGGAGCGAGCCTCCGCAGCGAAGCGAGGACTGCCTCGCGAAGGAGAGAACCGTTCCAAATGGGGCGAGAGGGACTCGAACCCCCGACTTCTGCGATGTGAACGCAGCGCTCTAGCCAGCTGAGCTACCGCCCCATGATCTACCGCGGACCAACTACACGTTGCCCGCGCCGTCTAAGCGGGCAACCGGATTCGAACCGGCGACCTCAACCTTGGCAAGGTTGCGCTCTACCAGCTGAGCTATGCCCGCGCAGCTACAAAACGGAGCCGCCCGAGGGCTGGCTCCGATGCGTCAGATTCTACCCCAACGCCGCGGTTTCGTCAACCGGAATCGGGCGCAAAAAGACCGCCGGGCGGTCAGCACCCGACGGCCTGTGCATCTCTCCCGGAACGACTCTCGGTTCAGAGTCAGCTCCCCCACTTCCACGGCTGGACCAGCTGCTTCAGGATCGGTCCGTTGTCCTCCAGGAACTCCTTGAAGGTCTTCTCCGTGTTGGCGCGTGTCGCGATGTAGCAAGCCTCGCAGGTGTTCTGCTTGGTGAAGTTCTCGAGCATGTCCTCCTGCTTGTCGAAGTAGGCCATCACCATGGCGCAGGGGGTCATGCGTCCGTCCGGGTTGATGACCAGGAACTTCCGACCCGCCTGGCACCCTGGGAAGCCGCCCTCGGTCATGAACCGGTAGAACTTCCACAGCACGCGCGGCGACGTATAGACAGGGTAGCCCTGATTCCTGAGGTCGATGACCTCCTCGATCTTCTGCTTGAGGAGATCCCCGCCTCCATTTCCATCAATCAGGCCCGTGCGGTCCTGCACCCGCAGGTGACTGTAGACGGAGAAGTTGATCGGCAGTCCCCACTCCTTGGCCTTCTTCACCAGGCCCGGGAGGTCCTGGTAGTTCCAGTTGGTGATGCAGACGTTGAGCAGGATATCGTCCTTGGCCGAGTTCTTCGCCAACTCGGGAAGCGTGCGCGACATCTTGTCGAACAGTCCCGGAATCCTGCGGAACTCGTCGTGACGCTCGTCCGGGAAATCCAGCGAGATCGACAGCTGGTCCATTCCCGCCTTCTGCAGCTTCCGAAATCGCTCTTCGTTCAGGTTCGAAGCGTTACTCACCACGATCATGAACGGGAGCTTGCCCGGGTTCGCGAGCTTCTCGACGATCTCGTAGACGTCGCCCCTGGCCAGCGGCTCCCCGCCGGACACGTGCGAAACGACCGGCCGCAGCTCTTTCTGGATCGCCGCGTACTCGTCTGCCGAAAGCCGGGTCTCCTTGATTGGGCCACCCCAGTTGCAGTGCCAGCAATTGGCCGTGCAGCTGTGCGTTACCTCGAACGAGATCGAGAGAGGCTTGTTCTGCAGCTTGTTCTGAAAACCACGTGCCAGCATTCTGGCCGCCATGGCTCCGGATATGTTCATGCACTTCCCCCTGGAATCGCTTCTTCAATAGCTATTGGTGCCAACCTCGCCCGGAAACGGGCCATGAACAAGGAAGACTCCGCCGCCCGAAGCTCCCTGTACGGCCGCTAAGAACCCGAGACCTCTTTATTCGTTCCCTTCGCCGGCCGCAGTCTCACGGCGCTGTCGTGCCTCACGGATGTAGGCCACGGCCTTGGGGATGGCCTTGAAAGCGTAGACCGCCATCACTACGCCGAAGAAAGCAAACAGGGCCCACGTGGGAATCTCGAACAGGCTGCCGAGCCAGGCCAGCATCACGTATCTAGGGAACCGTCCCGTCAGCAGAGCGCTCAGGTATTTCCAGAGCGGATAGTGAACCGAGAACGCCAGGAACTTGAAGGGAAAAAACGGAATCGGCGTGAAGCCCGTGACCACGATCACGAGGAAAGGGTACTTCATGAACAGGCGGGCGATCTTCTGATACCAGCCCTTTTCCTTGTAGCCGGCCAGCGACTGCAGGTTCATCACCGGGACGAAGACCGAGTGGTCCAGGAACCCCGCGATCAGCGTACCGATGCTGGCCGCCAGCGCCGTGTACCAGACGTTCCCGTTCGATCCAAAGTAGATCACCACCGGTTCGTGCGGAAATACCGATACGGCGCTGTTTGCAGGAATTGCGTAGAACAACAGGTACAGGTAGCTGTTCGACGAGAATTCCTGGAGGATGAGCACCAGCGTCACGATCGCCGTCACGACCATGATGCCGCCCAGGACCCACACCTTGGGTCCGAGCTTCTTGTACGTCAGCGGCTGATTGACTCCGTCCGCGAACGTGTAG
>JBDHIK010000010.1:0-51870 GCA_039587475.1 Gemmatimonadota bacterium
TCGCGACCATACCGATGGGCCGCTATGGCGATCCGGCCGAATTCGGACGTGCGGCAGCGTTTCTGCTGTCGCCGGCAGCGTCGTACATCACCGGCGCCACCCTCCAGGTGGATGGCGGGGTGGTACGGAGCATTCTCTAAGAGGCGTCCATGTCACTGATGCGGCAAACCCTGCTGTGGTGTTCCGAGAACCGTTGGATGCGTCGAAACGTGCCCCACCTCTGGTTCGTGAAGCGAGCGGTCCGGCGCTTCATGCCCGGCGAGTCGCTCGGGGATGCGCTGGGGGAGGCCGCCGTGTTGAACGGGCACTCCATGACCGCGGTGCTGACGCAACTGGGAGAGAACCTGCAAGGGTTGGATGAGGCCTCGGGGGTGGTCAATCACTACCTCGGTGCCCTCGAGGACATCGACCGGCGCAACGTGGATGCGGTGATCTCCGTCAAGCCTACCCAACTCGGGCTGGACCATGGGCGGGAGGCTGCCCTCGCCAACCTGAAGGCCATCGTCGGTGCGGCCAAAGAGCGCAACAGCGTGGTCTGGGTCGACATGGAGCAGAGCGCCTACGTCGATGCCACGCTCGAACTGGTCCATGGCGTACGGGACAGCCACGACAACATCGGCCTGTGCCTGCAAGCCTACCTCTATCGGACGGCGGACGATCTCGGTCCCCTGCTGGATCGCGGCATTGGCATCCGTCTGGTCAAGGGCGCCTACGCAGAGCCCGCCGATGTTGCCTACCCTTCGAAGGGGATGGTGGACGCCAACTACTTCCGGCTGGCCGAGAAGATCCTGGCGGCGGGTCCTTCGGACGGACGGTTGCGGCCGGCGTTCGCCACCCATGACCCCCGGATGATCGGGCGCATCCAGGAAGCGGCCCAACGCGCCGGCGTGGGCCCCGACCGGTATCAGGTCCAGATGTTGTACGGTATTCAACGGGCCCTGCAGGAGCGGTTGGCCAACGAAGGACTAGGGGTCGGCGTGTTGATCAGTTACGGCGCGGCGTGGTATCCCTGGTACGTCCGGCGCCTGGCCGAGCGGCCCGCCAATGTCTGGTTCGTCATGAAGAGCATGTTCCGCGGATGAGTGGTTGGCGGAGAGGCCTCGCCCTACCCCGGTGATCTCCGGGAGCGGGCGGATACCTGGAAGGGAAGGGCCATGAGGTTGTTGTGCCTGTCGGCCGAGGATCTGTATAGCGCGCTTCCGATGGAGGTCGCGGTGCGCGTGGTGACCCAGGCGTTCGCCGCGTTCTCGTCGGGTCGGGCGGACATGCCCTTGCGTACCAGTCTCTCCGTGCCCGATCAGGAGGGCACCACGCTGGTGATGCCCTGCTACCTCCCGGACTACGGCCTCGGCGCGAAACTGGTCTCGGTGTTTCCCCGGAATCGCCACGTCCTCAAGCCCGCCATTCAGGGGCTGGTGGTGCTGCTCGACCCCGAGACGGGGGCCCCAATGGCCCTGGTGGAGGGCACGGCACTGACCGCCTGGCGGACCGGCGCCGCCTCCGGGGCCGCCAGTGACCTCCTGGCAAATGCCGAGGTCGGTGAGGCCGCGGTCATCGGCGCAGGGCCACAGGCGCGCACCCAGATCATGGCCATCGATTGTGTTCGTTCCATCGAACGCATCCGCGTCTACTCCCGGACCGCCGACGGGGTTCGCGCCCTGGTCGAAAAGCTCCAGCCCCACGTCTCCGCCACACTGGTCCCTGCGTTCTCGTCCTCCGAGGCGGTGCGGGATGCCGGGTTGATCTGCACCGCCACGTCATCGGCGACGCCCGTCATCTCCGGTGACCTGGTGGCGCCCGGAACGCACATCAACGCTGTCGGCAGTTATACCGAGGCCATGCAGGAGATCGATGCCGCGACGGTGGGCCAGGCCACGGTCTTCGTGGATTCGCGCGAGGCCGCAGGGGAAGAGGCCGGTGACCTGCTCGCCGCGGTGCGTGCCGGCGTCACCAGAGCGCAGGACTGGACCGAACTGGGCCGCGTGGTGACCGGCATGGCTCCAGGCCGTACGTCGAGTGAAGAGGTGACGTTGTTCAAGTCCGTGGGGTTGGCCGTTCAGGACATCGCCGTCGCCAGTGAGGCGTTGAGCCGGGCACGGAGCCAGGGGTTGGGCCGCGAAGTCGTGTTGTAGCAACCGGGCTCCTGTCCCGGTCAGTTGCCGTCGTCCTGATTGAGGTCCATTTTCCGGGCATGCTGATGCCGAAACCGATCGCCGTTTTCGCCGTGGTTGTGCTTGGCCTCAGCCTTCCTGGCACCGTCGCCGGGCAGGCGTCGTCTTCCCTCGCCTACCGGCCCAGCCCGGCCGCGGCCGGCATCAACACCCAAGCCGCGGTGGCGGCCACGGCCGCCACCGACACGGTCATGGTGGATCCCTATGCCATCGACAACAGCGTCGCGTATGGTGCCGCCATTGGAGGGATCATCGGTGGTGTGGTGGTGGCGGTCCACACGCTGGCTGACGCATCCAACGAGCCCATCTCCTGGGGAGCCGCGGTGGGTCTGCCCATTCTCGGCGGGTTGATCGGTGCCGGCGTGGGGTATGTGCTGCGATAGGTGGGCGACTGGGGCGGCAGGAATCGAACCTGCAACCTTCCGGTTAACAGCCGGACGCTCTGCCAGTTGAGCTACACCCCATCCACACCCTGGAATATCCCTGTTCTGCCTCTCTGATGGGAGGGGCGGCCGGTCATTCCAGATCCTCCAGACGCTTCGGCCAGTCTCCCTTGAGAAGTCGCGACAGGGCTCGGTCTGCGAGCAACTTCCCGCCGGTCTGGCACCTGGCACAGTAGTTGGTTTCCCGGTCGGCGTAGCGGATACGCTGAATGGGAGACCGGCACCGGGGGCAGGGCTTGCCGTACTTGCCATGGGCGGCCATGTCCTCGCGGAAGGCCGTCACCTTGTCGGGGAATCCCGCTCCCACATCCTGACGCAGGCGCTCGATCCAGGTCGTCAGTGTCTCGCGGGTCGCTTCCCACAGGCGCTGAATGTCACGGTCCTTCAGCGATTGGGTGCGGGTGACGGGGGACAACCCGGCGTGGTGAAGGATCTCGTCCGAGTAGGCATTGCCGATGCCATCGAGAATCTTCGGGTCGGTGAGGGCCCGCTTCAGGGTCCGGTTCTCCAGGCGCAGTCGGTGTTCGAACGCTTCCAACGATGCCGTGAACACGTCGAGGCCACCCCGGTCGAACGCCTGCAATCCATCGGACCCGGCCACGACATGCAGCGACGCTCGCTTCCGAGTGCCGGCCTCGGTGAACAGCAGGGTGCCGTGCTCGAAGTCGAATGCCGCCAATCCGAGCTTCTTGGGGATCGTCGCCCCGGGAGGCCTCCACCGAAGACGTCCGGCGATCATGAGATGGATGACCAGGTGAACCTCGTCCATGGCGAGGACGATGCGCTTCCCCAGGCGGCTGACGCCGGTCACGGTACGACCCTCCGCCGCGGTGACCGGCGGGTCGACCGAACGGAGGAGGAACGGGCCGGGAATCCGGATCGCCTGGAGTGTCCGGCCCGTGATGTGGCGCTCCAGTGCTTCCACGTAGATGGTGACGTCGGGTAGCTCAGGCACCGGTCGCGGACCTCGCGTCGGTGGCCGGCACGATGTCGGCGAACACGAAGCCGTTGCGCTCGACCGTCTGTCCCACTGAGACGTCGATGGCCGCGGAGAACATCGGCCCATCGGTCACCACGGTGTGGAACTCGCCGCGTTCGCCACAGGGGTCCACCGTCGGCGGCAACGCGTTCAGCCAGTTCCGGTCCCAGGAACGGCCTACCAGCGAAGCATCGAGCAGGCCCGGGTCGATGACCGTGACGAGGGCCCTCAGGCCGGCCTCGAGCATCGTCCGCGCCAGGGTGGCGGTGTCTCGTTGCCACAGCGGAAACACCGGCGTCAGGCCTGCCCGCGCCATGTGAGCTTCTCGATAGTCGCGGATGTCTCTCAGGAAGAGGTCGCCGAATACGATGTGGCTGACGCCGTCTCTGCGATACAGCGCCAACGCCTCGTCCATACGGGACTGGTACTCGTCGTTGCTGCAGTCGGCCGGGAGCTGGACGCGATGGAGCGGCAGGTCCACCCGTGCGGCCTGTTGTTCGAGCAGGCTTTCGCGCACGCCATGCATGGCGACCCGGTGGTAGGGGGTCGTCACCGTGGTCAGCAACCCGACGATCTCGAGGTGGCCCCTGGTACGCACCTCGTGCAGCGCCCAGGCGCTGTCCTTGCCGGAACTCCACGACAGCAGGGCGGGGGGACGAGGCATGGGCGGGTCGGTATGGGGGACGGCATGGCGGAGACGCGGGTGATGACCACTCCCCGTCTCTGGTTCCCTACTATACTCTATTCCCATGGAACACGGCACCGAATTCCTGCGAGACCTGGCGCTGGTGCTCATGGCCGGGGCGGTTACCGCCCTGGCGTTTCAGCGCCTGCGGCAGCCGATCGTGCTCGGCTATCTCCTGGCCGGGGTCATCATCGGCCCGTTCGTCGGATTGTCGCTGGTCGCGGACGTCGGCACCATCGAGACGCTGGCAGAACTCGGCGTCGTGCTGCTGATGTTCTCCTTGGGCATCAACTTCAAGTTGCACCGCCTGGCCTCGCTGGCGCCCACCGCAGGGCTCATCACCTGCATCGAGGTGGGCATCATGATGACGCTGGGCTACCTGGCCGGTCAGTTGGCTGGGTGGACCGTGCTCGAGAGCGTCTTCGCGGCCGGCATCGTGGCGATCTCCAGCACGATGATCATCACCAAGCTGTTCGAGGAGCGAGGCGTCAAAGGCCGGGAGGCCGAACTGGTGTTCGGGATCCTGGTGTTCGAAGACCTCATCGTCATCATCCTGATCGTGACCCTGAGTGCCGTTGGTGAAGGCGCCGGGGTGTCGTGGCAGATGCTTGGTCTCACCTTCGCGCGCCTGGTCACCTTCCTCGTGGTGTTTCTCATCGTCGGCTTGCTGACCGTCTCACGGTTCCTGCGACGCATGCGGCGCCACCGGCGATCCGAGACGCTGCTGATCGTGAGCATCGGGCTCTGCTTCGGGTCGGCGATCCTGGCGCAGGCGGTGGGATTCTCGGTGGCGCTGGGCGCCTTTCTCGCCGGTTCCCTGGTGGCCGAGTCCGGCACCGGGGCCCAGGTGCAGGACCTCATCAAGCCGGTCCGCATGGTCTTCGCCGCGATCTTCTTCGTGTCCATCGGCATGTTGTTCGACCCGGTGCCGCTCCAGGACCACTGGGCCGCGGTCCTCCTGTTCGTGGCCGTCGTCTGGGTCGGCAAGGTGATCGGCGTCAGCACCGGCGCGTTCCTGATGGGCACAGCGGTGCAGCCGGCGATCCGGGCGGGGATGAGCATGGCCCAGATCGGAGAGTTCTCCTACATCCTGGCCGCCATCGGCGTGACGTTTTCGGTGGTCGGCCCGCAGGTGTACCCCATGGCCGTCGCGGTGTCGGTCATCACGGCGTTCACCAGCCCGTTCCTGCTGCAGTCGGCCAACGCGGTCGCATTGCGTGTCGACCGGCTGCTCCCTCCCAGGATCCAGGATTTCGTATCGCTGTACGGATCGTGGATCGAGTCGCTCCGGTCTGCGCCACGGAGCGACACCGTGGGGCGCCGCGTCGCCGGCCTGGTGCGTCTGCTGCTGTTCGAGAGCCTGCTCCTCGTGACCATCACCGTCGGGGCGTTCCTGGGGCTCGAATCGATACGGCGCTGGATCGTCGATACCAGCCGGGTGCCACCGGTTGCGGTCACGGCCGTTGCCTACGTGGCGATCGCGGCCTTCCTCTTTCCCCTGGTGGTGTCCATCGTCATCTCGGCCCGGCGCCTGGGATCGACGTTAGCGCTGGCGGCGTTCCCCCGTGGCACCTCCGGGGTCGACTACGGCCACGAGCCGCGCCGGGCCCTCAGGCTCACGGCGGAGATCGCCATCGTGCTGGTGGTGGGCACTCCGATCGTCGTCGCCACGCTGCCCTTCGTGCCGGGATACGCCGGGCCCATCGGGCTTCTGATCGTCGTGACGTTGTTCGGCGTGGCGTTCTGGCGCTCGGCCGGACGCCTGGCGGGCCACGTTCGCGCCACCGGAGGCCTCATCGCCGAGGCGCTGGCACGACAGAGTTCCGGGAGTGACGTCACGGCCATCAACCGGGTGCGGGAGCTGATGCCGGGGATTGGCGTGTTGACGCCCATCAGCATCGATCCGGGCAGCCCCGGAGTCGGGCGGTCGCTGGCCCAGTTGGACATTCGGGGGCGTACCGGGGCCACGGTGGTCGCAGTGTGCCGGGGCGAGGAACGCATCGAGTATCCCGAAGGGTCTGAGCGGCTGGAGGTGGGGGATCTCCTGGCGGTTACCGGGTCCGAGGTGTCGATCGAAGCGGCCAGCCGCCTGCTACAACTCGAGTGAATCAGCCGCCTGCCACAAGTACCAGGCGGCGATGGTGCGGTACGGTCGCCATGCTTCGGCATGCTCGCGTAGTTGCGAAGCGGGCAGGATGGTGCCCGGGCGCGCGCCAGGAGAGCGTTTCCCGTACAGGACCGTGAATCCCTTCCGGACTCCGAGATCGTCGACCGGCATGATATCGGGCCGGCCCAACTGAGAGATCAGGAACATCTCGGCGGTCCACCTTCCCACCCCGCGCACCTGCACCAGGTGGTCGATCACGTCTTCGTCGCTCATGGCCGACAGCCGACGGAGGCTCGGGACCGTGCCGTCCAGGACCCGGGCGGACAGGTCCTTGACCGCGGCGGTCTTGGCTCGCGACAAGCCGGCGGCTCGCAGTTCATCGTTGGGAGTATCGATGACCTCGGCGGGGTGGGGGAAGGCCTTGGGGGCGTACCCCGCCAGGACGCGCCCCAGGATGGTCGACGCGGCCTTGCCACTCAACTGCTGATACACGATGGCCCGGAAGAGCGCCTGGTACGGGGTGCCCGATTGGCGTTGGTAGCGTACTGCGCCCAGGTGCCGGATGGCGTCGCCCAGGACCGCATCGCGCCGCGTCACGTGGCGGCGGGCCTTGTCGAGGTCGAAGGGCCACTGGGACTCGCGCTCCCGGTCGCGTTTCCGGAGGGCGTCACGCTCGATTGCCAGCAGGCGACGTTTGGTTCTGAGTCCGCCCGGCGCCGAGAATCCACCCAGGCCGCCGTCCGCGGCCACGATGCGATGACAGGGGACCACGATGAGGAATGGGTTGCGCCGCATCGCCGTTCCGACGGCGCGCGCGGCCCCGGGTGCACCGGCCCGTGCGGCCAAGGCGCCATAACTCAGGCGAGCACCGGAGGGAATCGACAAGGCGGTGCGGTAAACGACGCGGTGGAAGGGAGGGACATCCTCGAGATCGAGCGGGATGTCCGACAGGTCCTCGACGGCGCCGGCCAGGTGTCCCGTGAGGCGCCGGGCCGCGTCCCGCACGAAGGCCGGAATGCGGCCGGTACCAGCCAGGCCCGTCCGATCCCTTGGCTCGACGAGCTGGATGCTGGTGATGACCTTTCCGGACCAACGGATGCGACAGGTACCGAGCCCGGTAGGAAATTCCAGGCAGCCCGAGTCCTCCCGGGACCGTCTTCGCGTCATCCGACCGCCGCCGTGGGGATGCTCGCCGCCTGCTGGTCGAGGAGCGGGACCAGGTAACGCCCGGTATGCGAATCGGTGTTCTGCGCCACCGTTTCCGGGGTGCCGACGGCGACGACCCTGCCGCCCCGGGCGCCGGCTTCCGGTCCCAGGTCGATCACCCAGTCGGCCCGTTTGATGAAGTCGAGATGGTGCTCGATCACGACCACGGTGTGACCGGCGTCGACCAGCCGGTCGAGCACCTTGAGGAGCACGCGGACGTCCTCGAGATGGAGTCCGGTGGTCGGTTCATCGAGAATGTAGAGCTTGCTGCCGCTCTTCTTCCCGGCCTGAATCAGTTCGCGGGCGATCTTCAGCCGTTGCGCCTCGCCACCGGAGAGGGTGGTCGCCGGTTGGCCCAGTCGAAGGTAGCCCAGGCCCACCTGCTGCAAGTGCCAGAGCGCCGTCCCCAGGCGCGGCTGGTGACGAAATCGGCTGATGGCTTCGTCGACGGTCCACTGCAGGACATCGTGGATGTTGTATCCGCGGACGGTCACCTCGAGGACTTCCGGCTTGTAGCGTCGTCCGTCGCAGTCTTCGCACGGCACGAACACGTCGGCCATGAAGACCATTTCCACGCGCACGTGCCCGGCGCCCTCACACGCTTCGCACCGACCCCCGCGCAGATTGAAGGAGAAGGTAGACGCGGTGTAGCGCCGTTCCTTGGCCAGGGGTTGTTGCGCGAAGAGTTCGCGGATCTCGTCGAATCCCTTGATGTACGTCACGGGGTTGGATCGCGGTGAACGTCCGATGGGCGATTGATCGATCAGGACGGCGTTCTGGATCGGTTCCCACCCCGTCAAGGCGCCGACCTCTCCGACCGCTTCCCCCAGGTGCACCTTGGCGCCGTGGGCCCCGGTGAGCAGGGCCGACAGATTGCGGTAGATCACGTCATGGACCAGGGTGCTCTTGCCCGAGCCGGAGACCCCGGTCACCGCGGTCAGGGTGCGAAGCGGGATGTCGACATCCACCCCCTCGAGATTGTGGAGTCGAGCCCCGCGGATGGACAGCCACTGGGGGCCAGCCGGCCGCCGGGCGCTCGGTACACCGATGCGTTTCCGTCCCGACAGGTACTGGCCGGTGAGCGTGTCCCCGGCTTCGGCGGGCGGGCCGGCAAAAACGACTTCGCCGCCGTGGTCGCCGGCGCCGGGCCCCAACTCGAGCATGAAGTCCGCTTCGCGGATGGCGGCCGGATCGTGCTCCACGACCACCACGGTGTTGCCGTATTCGCGCAAACGGCGAAGCAAGGCCAACAGGCGGTCGATGTCGCGGGGATGGAGTCCGATCGACGGCTCATCGAGCACATACAGGGCATCCACCAGGCGGGCTCCCAGCGCGTTGGCCAGGGCAATCCGCTGGGCTTCACCGCCTGACAGCGTCCTGGTCTGGCGGTCGAGGGCCAGGTACCCCAACCCGACGTCGCACAGGAACGACAACCGTGACTCCAGCTGCTCCAGGATGAGGTGGGCAATGCTGCGCCGGGTGGCGTCCAGGTCGAGGTCGAGAATCCACTGTCGGATTTCGTCGATGGGCCGGCCGGCGACCTCGGCGATGGTACAGTCCGCTACGCGGACCGCGAGGGCGTGCCCGTTGAGTCGGGATCCGAGGCACTCGGGGCAGGACATGGCGAGTTGGTACTGGCGCAGGAACACCCGGACGTACTGCTTGTAGCGCTTCTTCTCCAGCCCGCGCAGGAACGGCACGATCCCCTGGTAGCGGCCTCGTTTGCCGTGCAGCAGTTGCTCCCGGGCCTTGCGCTTCAGGCGGTGCCACGGCACGTCCGGATCGAGACCCATGTCCCGGGCGGTCTTGAGGAGCAGGCGGCGCCTGGCTCCATAGCGAGGCTTGGTCCATGGATCGATGGCGCCCCCGGCGAGTGACCGCGCCGGG
This sequence comes from Gemmatimonadota bacterium, assembly GCA_039587475.1. Lineage (GTDB taxonomy): Bacteria > Gemmatimonadota > Gemmatimonadetes > Gemmatimonadales > GWC2-71-9 > N074bin45. The sequence goes on from JBDHIK010000010.1 coordinate 9,479, forward strand.
TCCGGGACGATGAGCGATTCGGCGTATTCCAGGACCGCACCGAAGCCGTTGCAGGCCGAACATGCTCCGACCGGATTGTTGAACGAGAACAGTGCCGGCCGGGGCGCCACCGCCGGAGTGTCGCACGCGCTACAGGCCGGCGTGTCGCTGAAGCGGATCTGGCCCCGGTCGTGCCGGACCATCGCGATGCCCTCGCCCTCCTGAAAGGCCGTGCCCACGGCGTCCACCAGCCGGCCCGGGTCGGCCGTCTTCGAGGATAGCCGGTCGACCACGACGAGCACCTCAGTGGCAGCCGTCAGGTCGAGGCCCGGCGGTGGATCCTCCAGCCGAACGGCTTCCCCGTCCACGATCGCTCGAACGAAGCCCAGGGCCAGGAGGTTCTCCACCACGGTGGCGTGGTTGTTTCTGGCGCCGGGCGGAAGCGGGAAGCTGACCTGATAGCGGCCCTCCACCTGTTCGAGGACCGCCGAGGCCGCGGACTGTGGGGTGTCGCGCCGTACCAACTCGTTGCAGGCACGGCACCGGGTGACCCCGATGCGGGCCCAGAGCAGCCTGAGAAAGTCGTACACCTCGGTGGCCGTGCCGACGGTGGACCTGCTGGAGACCGCCGGGTTTCTCTGTTCGATGGCCACGGCCGGCGCCAGGCCCTCCAGCACGTCGACCGGTGGTTTGGCCATCCGCTCCAGGAATTGCTTGGCGTACGTGGAGAGCGACTCGATGTAGCGGCGCTGGCCTTCGGCGAACAGGGTGTCGAACGCCAGGCTGCTCTTCCCGGACCCCGAAGGGCCCGTGATCACGACCAAGCGGCGGTGGGGGAGGTCGACCGTGACGCCCTTCAGGTTGTGGAGGCGGGCGTTGACGATGCGAATCGCCGATCCTTCGAACATGCCGCAAGATACATGGGCGAGGGACGGAGCAGGGAGCGGTCGGCGCCGGCCCCGGTCCGGCTCCTGGCTCCTGGCCCCTCCCAGCACTAGTTTTCCCTCCTTCATGGCCACAACCAACGTTCTGTCCCCTCGGCTGCTGATCCGGGGCTTCGAGATCTTCGCGGCGATCTCGCTGGCCGGTTTTGCGGCCGTGCTGTTCTACACCGGGGATCTGCCGGCATTCCTGCGGTCGCTTCGGGACATCCACTGGGAATGGTTGCTGGTCGGCGTGGCGTTGGCCTCCATGGACTGGCTGGGCGGTGGTCTCCGCTTGTGGGTGGTGGCCCGCCAGGTCCATCCGAAGCCACCCATGAAGGGGATGATCCTGGCCGGTGGCATGAGCGCCTGGGCCGCGTACCTGACGCCGCTCCAATCGGGCGCCGCCCCGATGATGATCTACACCATGAAGCGGTACGGCGTGCCGGTACCGGTGGCGATGACGTCGACCCTGATGACGTTCATTGCCACGGTGGCGTTCTTCGCCATTGCCGGACCATTGGCCATCCTGTTCGGGGCCGGCAAGTCGCTCGGGGACAAAGGGGACGTCCTGGGGCTGTCCCTGTATGACCTCTTCCTTGGCAGCCTGACCATTTTCGCCGGTCTCGGGGTCCTCCTCGTGGCCGTGATCTTCTTCCCCCGGTTTGCGCGGAATCTGCTGCACTGGTTGGCGGATCGTGTCAGCACCCGCAGTACCCGCATGGCCGATCGGCTGGAGCGCTGGCGCTCGGGAATCGACCAGGCGCACGAGAGCGTCGCCAAGTTCAACACGCCGAAGGGGTGGCTTTCCCTGGTTCTGGCCACCATCATCTCCGCGCCCTCCCATGCCAACAAGCTGCTGGCAGGGTACGTGGCCCTCCGGGCGGTCGGAATCGAGGCGCAGTTCGTCGACATCCTGTTGGTGCAGACGCTGGTCATGTTCCTGCTGTACTTCGCCCCAACGCCTGGGGCCTCAGGAGTGGCGGAGGTGACGTCGGCGCTGGTCATGTCGGTCTACGTACCGGCGGCATTGGTGCCGTTGTACACCATCATCTGGCGGGCCATCCTGAGCTATTTCACCCTGGCCTTCGGGGCGTTCGTCTTCTACTCCTGGATTCGCAAGGGTGCCCAGGGTCTGGAAGAGGATACCGCGGAGACCATGGCTCGAACCGAGGCCGAGGACCCCGGTTAGGTCCGGGCCCGTTCGCTTGCGCCCGTTTTTGGCCGCGGGTACGTTAGACTTCCCTTGGATAAAGGAAACGCGGAGACGATGATTCGGCTGGAGATCGACGGCCAACAGCATGCTATCGGCATGGCGGAGGTATTCGTGGGGTCGGATGAGGAGTGCGCCATCCGCCTGACGGGAGATGCCGTCCGGTCTCGCCACGCCTCGGTGCAGGCGATGAGCGACGGATCGGTAGCCGTGCGCCGGGCCGATCCGGACGCCGAGATCCACGTCAACGGCATCCTGCTGGGTGGGGATCCCACCCCGATCCTGCACGGCGACAAGATCACCATTGGCGACCGCGACATCCTGGTGGTGGAGGCGGAGAACGTGGGGAGTACTCAGCACATCGACGTGGCGGACCTCGCGGCCCTCGGGGTCGTCCCGGCCCCAGGGTCTGAGACCGCGTCGACGAACCCACTCACGGGCGGCAGACTGGTCTGCCTGACGGACGGTCGGGAGTACACCATCGGGCATGAGGGCGCGTTCTTCGGGCGGGAAGCCGGTTCCGACATCGTCGTGACGGCGGGAGAGGTCTCCCGCCGTCATGCCCAGATCCTGCCGACCCCCGACGGCTATGTCCTCAATGACTCCAGTACCAACGGCACCTACGTCAACGGGGACCGCGTCCAGGGATCACGCATTCTGGTGCCGGGCGATATCCTGAAGATCGGGGATGACGAGTTCCGCTTTTCCGCTCAGGTCGCTTCGGGCACCGAGGAGCTGGTGGAGCCCGCCCCTGAGCCACCACCTCCTCCGCCGCCGCCGCCGCCCATGAAACCGCTTCCCAAGGCCACCGGGCCCCGGACGGCACCGCCTGGGGCGGCGTCCAGGCTCAACAACACCATGATGGGGTTCCCGGCCTTCAAGCCGGAGACCACCCCGCCCGCCCCGGAACCGTCGGGCGGCGCCCGGTCCGGTCGGGTGCTGGCCACATTGCTGGTCCGGCGCGGTCCTCTGAAGGGGGAGCGGTTCCCGATTCTGGTGCCGATTGCCAACGTCGGCCGCGCCGAATACAACGATGTCGTGTTGCCGGACCCGAGCGTCAGCCAGGCCCACGCAAAACTGCAGCGGCGGGACAACGTCTGGGTGGTCAGCGATCTGGGGTCGACCAACGGGACGACGGTCGATGACGAACCGGTCGGCGAGGAAACGGCGATCGCCCCGGGAGCGACCATCAAGTTCGGTGAGATCCCGGTCCTGTTCGATGCCACCGAGGGTGCGCTGGAAGAGGAAGCGCCGCTGGGCACGCGGGTCGTCCCGGCGCTGGGTGACGAGGCTCCTGCCCCGCCCCCCGTGAAGTCAGCCGCGCCGCGTGCGACCCCGCGCATCGTCGCCTCGGGTGGCGGCGCGTCCCCGAAACGGAACTGGTGGCTCCCCGCCATCATCGTCGCGGCCCTCATGGCCGCCGCCTACTACTTCTTCTGGATGCGGTAGCCATCGTGCGATTCACTTGTGCTGCCCGAACGGACGTCGGTGTGGTTCGCGCCGAGAACGAAGACAACTACCTCATGTTGGCCGAGCGTGGCTTGTTCATCGTGGCGGATGGGATGGGCGGGCACGCCGCAGGGGAAGTCGCCAGCGAGATGGCCGTCCAGATCATCTCTCGCGAGTTGGGGAGTCTCCGGGGGCTGGAAGACGAGGAAGCCATGGTACGGGTGCAGCGGGCCGTCGTGGCCGCCAACTCGGCCATCTTCGAGCGCACACTCGCCGAGGAAGAGAAGCGCGGCATGGGTACGACGGCCACGATGTTGACGCTGCTTCCGGGTCGCTACGTCATCGGTCAGGTGGGGGACAGCCGTGCCTATCTGCTGCGCGACAGCCGCATGCTGCAACTCACCAAGGATCATTCTTATGTGCAGGAGCAGGTCGATGCCGGCCTGCTGACCCCGGAGCAGGCCCGGGTCCATCCCTACAGCAACGTCATCACCCGTTGTGTGGGCGCCGGAGCGGACGTGGTCCCGGATCTGTACTTTGGCGACCTGCGGGAGAACGACCTGCTGCTCCTGGCGTCAGATGGATTGACGGGCATGTTGGAAGACGAGCAACTGCAGAAGATCATGACGGACGGCGGAGAACCCCAGGACTGGGTCGACCGCATGATTTCCGAAGCCAACCATCGCGGCGGACTCGACAACATCACGGTCATCGTCGTGAAGATCGAGACGATCGACCCTCCCACCACCGAACTGCCCACGGCCAAGCCTCCACTGGCCTAGGGCGCCGACACGCCTTCACCCCACCGGCGGTCGATTTCGTCCGCCGGAAGCGTCACCGTATCCAGCAGTCGCTCCTGCGACACGGCAACCGGGGTGGCGACGAAGACGCGAAGCCGCTGGGCGCTGTGGTACAACTCCTCCGCGACGCCGCGCAGGCCGATCTCTCCGGCCCGTCCGGGTCCGGTGAGCCATTCGACGGAACCCCGTCTCGTCGCCAGGGGCAGGTGCACGCCGAACATGGCGCGGCGTGAGGGGAGGTCGATGAGAAGGCCGCCCGGGGGCAGGCCCAGCGCAGCGGCCATGGCGTCCTCCACCCGTTCCCGTCGCTCGACATCATCCGTGACCCATGGCTGGATGTCCTCGGGGAGCTGGCCACCGGGAATGTCCGCCGCCCGCTTGTAGAGGCGGCGATGATAGACGGCGGTCGCCAGCCCGGTCGTGTCTGCCGCAAGCAACTGCTCGGTCAGGGCGCCGTCGTTGGCGTTGGCGATCCAGGCGGCGTCGAGGCGTCCGGCACCGACCGCGGTGCGCACGGCCCGCTTGAACATGCAGGTGGCGGACCGGACGGCATGGTGCCAGTACACGTTGCGATACATCTGGTACCGGGAGAACAACAGGGACTCGAGCGCACTCAGCCCCTTTTCGCGGACACCCACCACCAGCGCATCCCGGTCCGCCGGCCGGCACAGGGTCAACGCCGCCAGCAACCGGTCGACGTCGACCGTTCCATAGGGCACGCCACACATCCGGGCGTCGCGGCTCAGGTAGTCGATCTTGTCGAGGTCGAGCGTGCCGGAGATGAGTCCGGCAAGGGGGCTGGGGCTGGTTCCTTCGATCAGCCCTCCTACCCGCTGGGCCAGGTCCGGCACGCCGAAGTCGTCCAACCGGTCCGCCAGCTCGGGATCCTTCAGCTTGGCCACGCCCAGCGACTCGTGGTGCGGGAAGCCTGCTTCCTCGAGTGAATGCGAGAAGGGGTAGTGACCGATGTCGTGGAGGAGGGCCGCCAGCCGGGTGGCGAGGTGATCCTCCTCGGAGATGTCGTCGAGCTCGCCGCGTTCCTGCAGGATGGCGAGGGCCTGCTTGGTCAGGTGATAGGTGCCGAGGGCGTGTTCGAAGCGGCTATGGGTGGCGCCGGGATAGACCAGGAAGGCGTGGCCGAGTTGGCGCACGTAGCGCAGGCGCTGCACCACCGCGACGTCGATGACGGCCAGGGCTGCGTCGTCCAGGCGGATGTTGTCCCACAGCGGGTCACGGATGACCTCGAACGCCGGCCGTTCGCTCACCTACACCCGCGGGCCGGCATCCCGGATGGCGTCCGCAACTTGATCGGCGTACTGGGCGAAGTTCTTGGCAAACATGCCGGCCAGCTTGGCCGCCTGGGCGTCGTACGCGTCCGGGTCCCGCCAGGTGTTGCGGGGCTGGAGCACGGACTCGGGAACACCCGGGACTTCGGTGGGCACCTCGAACCCGAAGACCGGATCGTTGGTGAAGGACGCGCGGTCCAGGTCTCCGTTCAGTGCCGCCTGAACCATGGCGCGGGTGTACGCCAGCTTCATGCGGCTTCCCTCGCCATGGGCTCCTCCGGTCCAGCCGGTATTGACCAGCCAGACCGTCGCCCCGTGATCGGCGATCTTGCGGCCCAGCATCTCGGCATAGACGCCCGGGTGGCGCGGCAGGAACGGTGCGCCGAAGCACGAGGAGAACGTCGCCGTCGGCTCGGTGACTCCCCGTTCGGTGCCCGCGACCTTGGCGGTATAGCCGGACAGGAAGTGGTACATGGCCTGCTGCGGCGTGAGGCGGGAAACCGGAGGCAGGACGCCGAACGCGTCGGCCGTGAGAAACACGATGGTCCGCGGGTGCCCGCCGACGCCGCTGGCCAGGTGGTTGGGGATGAAGTCGATGGGGTAGCTGGCCCGGGTGTTCTCGGTGAGGCTGTCGTCGTCGAGATCCGGTTTCCGGGTGTCGGGGTCGAGGACGACGTTCTCGAGGACGGTCCCGAACATTCGCGTCGCCGCGTAGATCTCCGGCTCCCCACTGGCGCTCAGCCGGATGACCTTGGCGTAGCATCCGCCCTCGAAGTTGAAGACCCCGGATTCACTCCAGCCGTGTTCGTCGTCGCCGATGAGGGATCGGGACGGATCCGCCGACAGGGTGGTTTTCCCGGTGCCCGACAGCCCGAAGAAGATGGCCGTGTCCCCTTCGGGGCCGACATTGGCCGAGCAATGCATCGGCATCACGGCAAGGTCCGGAAGGAGATAGTTCAGGACGGTGAAGATCGACTTCTTCATCTCCCCGGCGTACCGCGTCCCGCCGATCAGCACCATGCGCTCGGCGAAGTTGAGGACGATGAACGTCGACGACCGGGTGCCGTGCCGTTCCGGGTTCGCTTCGAACTCGGGGGCATGCAGGACGGTGAACCCGGGTCGGAAGTCGACCAACGCTTCCTGCGGTGGCCGGATGAACATGTTGCGCACGAACAGCGCGTGCCAGGCGTTGGGGGTGACGAACCGCACCGGCAACCGATAGGCTGGGTCGGCCCCACCATGGAGATCCTGCACGTAGACTTCCTGGCTGTTCAAATGGGCCGTGACGTCGTCACGCAGGCGGGCAAAGGCGTCGGCCTCGAACCTGGCGTTCTTGTCCCACCAGATGGTATGGCTGGAGCCCGGTTCGTCCACAACGAACTTGTCGTTGGGTGACCGCCCGGTGTGCGGTGTGGTTTCGGCCACGAACGCCCCGTGGTCGGTCAGGCAGCCTTCGCCGTTGCGGATCGCTGCCTCCACCAGCAGCGGCGATGTCATGTTGGCGTGGATGGCCACAGGCGTCAGGCCGTGGTCCGACAGTGAGATGGGCGCCGTCGTGGCGAGGTCGTCACTTCGCATGTGGTCTCCGCGTGCCGGGCACGCTCTGAGTGCCGGTCGTCAGGGCGGTCCAAGGGCCGTTGCGCCCGGGCATGATGAGCGCCGGGCCCGCGGAAATGGTCCCTTTCAGGACCACTTCCGGCCGAACCGGCGTGGTGTCTCGAATGTTCGTGGCGTTCAGACCCGGAAAGATCAAGCCTTTGGCCGCCGCATGCAACCGGCAGGCTAGACGGCCCTGCGGGGCCGCAGGGGAGCCTAGCGGTGGGCCGTCAGGTCGGCGTCGACGTGGTAGAGCTGCTGGACCGTATTGCGGTCGCGGGCGCTGGGGCCCGCCACCACCGGGTCGGTGAACATGAGGTCGTTGGCGTTGGTGGAGTGCCGGAACAGTCCCATGGTGTGACCCAGCTCGTGCGTGACCGTGAGTTCGTAGCAGGCAACCGCCGCGGGAGAGGTCAGGTCGAGCGTCCGTGGTATGATCTGAACGTGGAACGGCAGGACAATGGAGTTGTCGGGCGCCAGGGGCGGGAACGTGGTGACACCGGCACACTCCGGAGCGCTGGCACCGAGACGCACCGCCTGCACGGCCGCCGGCGGGATCGAGACGCCGACCAGCACGTCAGCCGTCGTCGAGTCGCTGACGATCGTCGCGTCGAATTCCTGGTAGAGGAACTGGTTCTTCCAGGTGTCGATGCCCGCCTGTGTGTGCATCGGCATATCCAACGTGTCCTCGACCCATACGCGAACGGTGTGCCCCTCGGGCCAGTTGAAGGTCAGGGAGTCAACCCCGACGACCAGCCGCCAGTCGTAGAAGTCCGCGCGTGTCGGGTATACGATCTCGGCGCATGCCGCGGCCAGGAGGACCGTGGCCAGTGCCATGAGGCGACGACGTGAGGGCCGTTTCATCGGCGACCTCCCAGGGCGATTCCGACGGTGAGCCCCACCCGGTGCACCGCCTGGCTTTGCGAAAAGCCCTGGCGCTGGAGTTCGTCGGTGGTGAAGCGGTGAAAGTCGTAGCGCAGCGCCACGGAGACGTCGAGGGAGGACGACACCTGGCGCCGGTAGTCGGCTCCGGCGCCAACGATGAAGTCCAGGGGGCCCCCCTGGAGAAAGAGACCGGTGTCATCCGAGGGGAGGTACTTGAGCACCCCGACACTGGCACGCCAGCGGAACCGCGGTTCGAACAGCGGCCCGTCCAGGCCGAGCGTGGCCGAAAAGGTATTGAGCGTCCCCAGGTCCGTCGTGCCCTGGCCACTGACGTCGGCGGAATAGGACCCAGTGGTGAACTGCAGCTCGAGGTCGGCGTCGTAGCGCGGAAACACCTGCATGGCCCCACCCAGCACGATCGTGGGGGCGATGGCCGCCTGTGTCGTGATCCGGTCGGTGACGATGACGTCCTCGACTAGCTGGGAGCTCCACGTGGCGCCGAGGCGCGCGTAGGCGGTGGCGTGCTGCTGGGCCGCCAGCGCCGACGGAGCAAGGCATGCCAGGGCAAGGATGGAGAATCGCATGGCCTAAGATGGACTCCTTGGGGGAACGGGGTCAACCAGCCTGGCGGGCGTAGCCACGAAGCAGGTCCAGTGTCTGCCGGTCGTTGCTGACTTCGTCGTCGCCTTTCGGCGTCTCGAGGATCTTGATGACAGGGACGAACCGGTCGTCGGTCATGACACGCCGGAACGGTTCGAATCCCAGGGTGCCCTCGCCGATGAGCGCGTGTCGGTCGCGGTGGGAGCCCAGCGGCGTCCGGGAATCGTTGAGGTGCAGCGCCTGCAGTCGCCCGAGGCCGATGATGTCGTCAAACGCCTGCCACACGCCGTCGAAATCTTCGATCAGATCGTTCCCCGCGGCGACCAGGTGGCAGGTGTCGGCGCATACTCCGACTCTCCGCTGATGCCGGTCGGGGATGGCGTCGAGGAGCGCGGCCAGCTCTTCGAATGATCTGCCGAGGGCGGTGCCGCTGCCCGCCGTGGTCTCGAGGAGCAGTGTGACGTCGTCGGGCGTCCGGTCGAGCGCCTGGGTGCAACCTTCTGCATTGCGTGCTAGCCCCGCGTCACGGTCGTCGATATAGTTGCCCGGGTGCGACACCAGGTACGGGATGCCGAGCCGGTGACAGCGCCGGAGCTCGGCCTCGAAACTCGCCAGAGAGCGCTCTCTTAGGGGCGGATCGGGCGAGGCGAGGTTGATCAGGTACGAATCGTGCGCAATCAACCCCTTGAGACCACTACGTTTATACGCCTGGGTAAAGGCCTGACACCTGGCATCGTCGATGGCGGGTTCGCGCCATTGATTCGGGTTCTTGGTAAAGACCTGTATAGCGGTGGCCCCGATGGCCACGCCGCGATCCGGGGCGCGTTCGATCCCGCCTCGAATGGAGACATGGGCACCCAACCTTTCCCCCGAACGCCTCGGCGTTCGGGGTCCGGATGGTGTACGCTTGTGTTGACGTCTCGACACTCAGGAATCCTGATAACGTGACAGATACCACGACGCTCAATGTGCTGACCCGGCCCCGGGTCCTGCTCCTCGGTGATGCGATGAGCCGGCCCGAGGGGTTGGAGCGCGCGCTGGTCCGGGGCGGGTTCCAGGTGACGGAAGCCGAACTGGTCCCCGCGGTCAAGCCCGTCGGGGATCTGCCTGAAGTGGTGATCGTGACGGTCGAGCAGGCGGACGTGGAACTTCGGCACACGCTGGATCTGCTGGAACCCGACTTCTGGCGTGGCATTCCGATCATTGCCGTCCTGGGATCCTCCGACCCGGCCGGATTGATTCTGGCTCTGGAGATGGGCGTGACCGATGTCATGATCGGCCCGGTGGACCTTGCTGAGCTGTGCGCCCGGGTCACCGCCCGGCTGCAGGGCCGCGGTGGAATGGACGACCTCCAGCAGATGGGCCGCGTGCACGGGTTGATGTTCGACATTTTCGAGGAGTTGTCGAGTACCCACCGCCAGGACGAGATCATCCATACCCTGGTGCGCCGTGTCGGAGAGGCTCTGGACGTGTCCCACTGCGCGTTCCTGCTCACCAAGGAGGGTGACGAGTTCGGACGGGTGGTCGCGGTGTATGAGCAGCCCGGGGTGCGAGACCTCAAGGTGGACCTGGCGCGCTATCCCGAGGTGGGCGAGGCCATCCGGACCGGGGAAGCGGTCTTCATTCCCGATATCCACCAGCACCCGATGCACGACGCCTTGCGGGCCACGTGGGCCGAGGAGGGCGTCCAGGTGGATGTGCGAAGCGTGGTGGCCCTGCCGGTGGGGCTCCAGGGGGCGGCAACCGGAGTGTTCATCCTGCGCACGTCGCTGAATGACCCGCCGCTCACGGTCCGCAAAGTGGGACTGGCCGAGACGCTGGTGCGTATTGCCGGGAAGGTGCTGGAGGGAGAAGAGCGGCGCACCGCCATCTACCGGCGCCAGACCTCCGTATCGCTCCGGGACCCGTTGACCGGGTGTGGCAGTGTCGACGCGTTGGACCGGCGCATCCGGGAAGAATTCGAACGAGCCCGCCGGTATTCACTCAGCTTCAGTCTCATCCTGCTCGACATCGACGGACTGCGTGTCTTCAACCAGCGCATGGGCAATGATCGTGGCGACCGACTCCTGACCGACTTGGGGTCGATGCTTCAGGAGGAGCTGCGGGCCCCGGATTTCGTGTCGCGCTATGGCGGGGACGAATTCGCGCTGATTCTCCCGGAGACCGACCTGCTGGGGGCCAGACAATCCGTTCTTCGGGTACGGAACCGGCTGGCGACCCAGCCGGTGGCGGACCTGGATGCGCGGGAGCGTCCCCACCTGACCGCGGGGATCGTCACGTTCCCACACCCGTCGGCGCTGCAGACCGAGGATCTCTTTGCGTTGGTGGAGGCCGCCCTGCTCCGGGGCAAGGCGCAAGCTCAGGAACGGATCGGCACGGCGGAGTCCGTCGCGTCCTAGCCGCCGCGCCGGCGCAACCAGTCGGTCGGGTCGAGGGCGATGCCCTGTGACCCACGAATCTCGAAGTGCAGGTGGGGGCCGTACTCGCTGTTGGTGCCGCCGACGGTCCCGACGGCCTGCCCCTTCTCCACGGAGTCTCCCACCGCGACCAGGGCTTGTGCCAGCTGAGCGTACAGCGAGAAGTGCTCGGCACCGTGGTCGACCAGCACCAGCAACCCGTAGGTGCTCCACCGCTGGATACGAACCACGGTGCCACCCGCGATGACCCTGACCGGGGTCCCGGCCGGCGCGCGGATCCCGATCCCGTTGTGCCGCAGCACCACACCATCCGGTTGCGGGTCGCGCCCGAACTGGAAGACGATCTCCCCCTGGACGGGCCAGTCGAGGTTGCCGATGTCGGCCGTGGTGATCGAACCGGGCCCGCCTGGTGAAGCCCGGCGGGCTGCTTCCATGAGCGCGGTGATTTGCTGGTTCAGTTGTTGTTCGTCACGCTCGAGCTGGGTCAGCTGCCGCTCTGTCTCCTGGCCGGTCCGTTGTAATTGCCGAAGCCGGCGCTCGCGCACGTTGGCCAGGTCGGAATAGCGATTGAGCTCAGCATCCCGCTCGGCGCGATTGTAGTCGAGGTCGGTGCGCAGGTTCAGGAGTTCGCGCCGCCGCCGTGCCACCCGGTCTCGCAGGTCTTCGACCTCGATGAGGAGCGCCCGGTCCTGCCGGCTCGTAAGGTAGAGATACTTGTAGCGCCGGATGAGGTCGCCGAAGGAATCTGCCGACAGCAACACCTGCCAGGCGTACAACGCGCCGCGCTTGTAGATGTCGACCAGCCGGCGCTGGAGCACGGCGCGTGACTCCACGAGGTTGTCCTGCGCCAGCACCAGTTCGGCGCTGACCCGATCGACCTGGCCGTTCAGGCCGCCGATCTGCCGATCGATTTCATTGATGATGCTGTTGGTGGAGCGCCGTTGCGCCTCCAGGTTGCGCAGCTCGGCGCCAACGTCCTGGACCTGGCCCTCGAGCCGTTGACGCTCGCCCTGAAGGCGCTGCCGCTCGACGCGGATGGAATCGAGGCGCCGGCGTGACGTCTCGAGCTCGGGCGTCTGGCCCTCGAGGACCGGAGCGATGGCCAGCGCGGCTACGATCAGGGTCCTGCCGGTCCCGTTCACCAGGCGGCTCAGACGGTGGGTCGTCGCGTATCCCGGCGGGGGCGTCCCGGCGTGGCCCGCGATACCGGGGCGGTCACACATCCTTGAGGTGACGGCCGACGCTCACCAGGCTGCCGCTCAGGCCGATGGCGACACCGAACAGCACGCCGATGGCGAGCTGCAGTGGTTCGAAGAACACCAGGTCGGGCAAGGCAACCGCCCGCTTTCCGAACACCACGAATGCGGCGTACGCCAGGCCGATGGCACACACGCCGCCCAGCAGTCCCTTGAGGGCGCCTTCGAGCAGGAAGGGGCCGCGGATGAACCAGTCGGTGGCTCCCACCAGCCGCATGATGGTGATCTCGCGGGCCCGCTGCAGCACGGCCATGCGGATCGTGGTGCCGATGATGACGATGGCGGCGGCGGCGAAAGCGATGCCGATGATGAGGCCCACCATGCCCGCAACGTTCCGAATCTGGTCGAGACGTTCGATCCAGACGCGGCCGAAGCGGACGTCGTCGATGAAGTCGAACCCGGTCACGCGTTCAGCGACGGCGGCGACGATGGCGGCGTCCCGAGACCCCTCGCGCAGGTGGATCTCGAACGAGGCCGGGAGCGGGTTCACCCGGAGATCACGGTAGGCGTCGCGGAACTCCACCAGCTCGGCCTGGGCCTGGGCCAGGGCCTGCTCCTCGTCGATGTAGTCGACGGCCGAGACCTCCGGAAAAGCATTGATATCCTGAGCCGCCACCGTGATGGCCTCGAGCGGCGTGCCGCGCATGATGTAGGCGACGATTTCGACCCTGGTGCCGACGTCCCTGAGCGCCTGCTGCATGTTGATGGCTACGAGCCCGAAGAGGCCCACGGTAAACAGGGAGAAGGCGATCGTGGTGATCGACAGGGCCGACAGCAACGGGGCCCGTCGGAAGGACAGGAGGGCCTCCCGCAACAGAAGCCTCATGAGGTGGCCGCCGGTCGGTCGGCTTCCGCGCTGTCGAAGACGATGGCGCCGCTTCGCATTTCGATGGAGCGATACTCCGCCCGACGAACCAGATCGAGGTTGTGGGTGGCCATCACCACGCAGGTGCCGCCGGCGTTGATGTCCTGCAGCAGTTTGAAGATGCCGCGTGTGGCGCGCGGGTCCAGATTGCCGGTGGGTTCGTCGGCCAGCAGGATCGGCGGGTCGTTGACCAGCGCCCGGGCGATGACCACCCGCTGCTGTTCTCCGCCCGACAGCTCGGAGGGATAGGCCCGCATCTTGGAAGCCAGGCCCACCTGGGTCATGACGCGGGCGACCCGATTGGAAATCGTATCGCGCCTGGCGCCCGTCACCTCCAGCGCGAAGGCCACGTTCTCCTCGGCCGTCCGGTCTTCGAGCAGCCGGAAATCCTGGAAGACCACGCCCAGCCGTCGTCGCAGCCGGGGCACCTCTGCGCGTCCCAGGCTGGACACCAGAAAGCCCGAGACCCGGACTTCGCCGTGCGTCGGGCGCTGCTCGGCATACAGGAGTTTGAGGACGGTGCTCTTGCCGGCCCCCGAGTGGCCCGTCAGGAAGAGGAACTCACCTTTCGAGACGCGAAAGGACACGTCGCGTAGCGCCGTCTCGCCCTTGGCGTAGGTCTTGGTGACTTCTTGGAACCGGATCACGACGTGAAGAATAGGAAGGAGCCCGCCGGGAAGTCAAAGTCGCTTACCCGCCCAGCGCCTGCTCCAGGTCGAGAATGATGTCGGCGGCATCCTCGATGCCGCAGCTGAGACGCAGGAACCCGTCGGGCACCCCCATCGCGGAGCGCTGCGCCGCGGTCAGCTTGGCGTGGGACGTGAGGCGGGGCTCGGAGATGAGGCTTTCGACGCCGGCGAGACTGGGGGCGTGCTGCACCAGCTCCAGGCGGGTCAGGAACCGCTCGACCGCGGCGACGCCGCCCCGAAGCTCCAGGCCCACCATCCCGCCGAACCCGTCCAGCGTCTCCGCGGCCAGCTCGTGGTCCGGGTGACTTTCGAGGCCGGGGTACAGCACCGCCGCGAATTCCGTGCGGCTGCTGGCCCACTCGGCCACGGCCATGCCGTTGGCGTTGTGACGCTCGATGCGAACCGCCAGGGTGCGCATGCCACGGTCGATGAGCCAGGCGGCGTGGGGGTCGATCGACTGGCCCCAGACCTTCATCAAGCGGATCACCTCGTCCACCAGGGATTCCGATCCCGCTACGGCGCCGCCAATGACGTCGGAATGGCCGTTGAGATACTTGGTGGCGCTGGTGATGACGACGTCGGCACCGTGCTCGAGGGGCCGGAAGTTGATGGGACTGGCAAACGTGGCGTCCACCAGGAGCGCCAGGCCATGCTCCCCGGCCAGGCGCGCCAGGTGGGTCAGTTCCATGACCCGAATGGTCGGGTTGATCGGCGTTTCGATGAAGAGCGCCCGGGTGTTGCTCTTGATGGCGGTGCGCCAAAGCCTCGGCTTGGTCGGATCGATGTAGCTGACCTCGATCCCGAAGCGGCCCAGCTCCTGGTCGAACAGGGTCCTCGTGCCCCCGTAGATCCACGCGCTCGACAGCAGGTGATCCCCGGGGCGCAGCACGGCCAGATGGGCCAGCGCCGTGGCGGCCATGCCGCTCGACAGAAACACCGCCCGCTCGGCCCCCTCCAGCAGCGCATACTTGGCGGCCACGGCCAGCTGATTCGGGTTGTTGCCGTAACGGCTGTAGCGCACCTCGGCTTCGGACCCGACCGGGTTGGTGAAGGTGCTGGATTGGTAGATGGGGGGCGAAACCGGGGTCCAGTCGGCAGGACGCTGCTGCTGCCCGTGCACGGCGATGGTTGATCGGCCGGGTAGGTGCCCGGGCTGTTTCATACCAGCGGGAGCGGCTGGTAGCGGCCCTGGTCCGCGACGACGAGGCGAAGGAGGGCCAGGGCCTGAAGGGCGTCGGCGGCGCGTTCGATGGTCCAGCGCATGGCGTCGGCCAGGTCGCCCGAGTCACCGGGACCCAGGGCCAGCGAATGCCGAAAGGCACGGCGGGCATCGTCGCCGACGCGGCCCAACAGCAGGGGCTCCCCGTCCATCTGGGCGGCGGCCACGGCCAGGGAATGGTGTCCCAGGACGTGATCGATCGCTTCGGCGTGGTGTTCCTCGAGCCCCAGCAAGAGCAGATATCGGTCGGTCGAGGGGTGCATCTTGAGGAGCAGCTTGGCGACGACCTCGTCGGCGCAGCTGAAGTCGATCAGTCCGACCGCCGAGAAATCGAGGGCGGCCGTGGGGCAGGCCTGGCACTCCATGTGACGCGCGATCCCCTCCCGGACAGCGGCCCCAGTGGGCCTGGTGACCAGGTCACGGTAGGGCGTGGCCACCGTCTCATGGAGGACACGGTCCACATGAATGGTGTGGATCATTCGGTTTCTTGGCTTTGTTGCGGAATGACGATCTGCACCTGCGATCCCGGAAAATAGGGTAAGTGCTCCGCCAACGGTACGTCTTCGTCCCACGGGGGGATGATCGACAGCCGCGCGGTCCCGCTCCGGATGCTGACTTTGCCCTGCCAGCGGCTGAGGTAGCGCTTGATGCCGGCCAGTCCCTGGCCCCGGCCCGGGTCGCGGAAACGGCTGACACCCTGAATGAGGGCGGCTTCGAGCGCCGATGCGTCACCCCAGCGGTCGCCGAAATGAGTCGCCTGACTGGTTTCCAGAGACCGGCGGAACCCGACGCCGGCGTCGCTCACCGCGATGACGACCACCCGGCGCCCCAAGCGCTTGCGCCAGGTATACGACTGGACGGCCACCCAACCGCCCGTGCCGGCGTGCTCCACAATATTCTGACAGGCCTCCGATAACGCCATAGCGAATCCGAGAGTGGCCTTGGCCTCGATGCCGAGCTCCCCGGCCAGCATGCGGCTGGCCCGTTCCTGGATGTGCGCGACGACCTCGTGGACGTCCTTGGAGGCCCGGACCGGGGTCACGTTGAGGAGCACGTCGCTTTCGGTGGCTGGTGCCGTCCGGGGAACGGGACCGTGGATCTCGAACAGATCGGCCGCGTACTGGAAGAAGCCGGCCTTGGCCCAGTACCGCTTGACGTCGGTGGCTTCCGGGACCGTCAGCAATGGCCGCTCCGCCCCGAGTTCCTGGAGGGCCTGGGCTGCGGTGAGCATGCCGATGAGGCCGTAGGGCGAGGCCCACTTGGTGCCGCGCGCGTCGAACAGGACCTTGGCGTCCGGCGGCCAGTCCCCGAAACTCCCGGCGAGTTGATCGAACGTCCTGGCATCCAGAGACGCCGGGACCTCTACGACTCTCGTCATACCGACCCCCGGGGCGGCCCGGCCACCAGTTCGCCACGCAGGAACCTGGCAAGATCGGTCGCACCACGATGGACGGCATTGCGGCCCGCCATGTGGGACGCCTGTTCCAGAGCGGTCTCGACGGTCATCCCCTGGACCAGGCCGGCCGCGAGGGTGCCCCCGAAGACATCGCCGCAGCCGGTCGGATCCAGGGCCTCGACCGGAGCGGCCTCGATCCGGGCAGTTCGCACCGCGTCCCCCAACGACCGGGCCCGGTGCCGGTCGGTCAGGCGCTGCAATCCCGGCGCGGCGACGTAGGCGACACCGCGCGGGCCCAGCGTGACCACGAGGAGGCTGAGGCCGGCATCCAACGCCACGACAGACAGTTCCAGCGGGTCATGGGACAATTGGCGCATCTCGTCCTCGTTCAGTTGCACGACGTCGAAACAGGAGAACCAGGCCGGCGCCTCGGCCAACGGCTGCAGGCGGCGCATCCCGTCGTGTTGCATCCCCAGGAACAGGCTGTGGAGGTCGGCGTACAACGGTCCGTCGAAGCCGTGGCGCAGCGCTTGGGCGGTGCCCAGGGCCATCTCGAATCCGGAAATGAAGTTCACGTAGACGGCGTCGAGGTCCCGGACCATCGGTCCCAACTCGGCCCAGGTCCATGGCGGTACACCGCCCTCCATCCTTTCGCAGCGCCGCTCGGCCGACTGGTAGTGGAGGACCACCCGGTTGTTGGGGACCGGCACTTCGATGGGCCTGGCGCCGGCCGCCATGCGTTCGAAGGTCGCGAACAGGCGCCCGGCTTCGACCGACAGGTCCTGACCGACCTTGATGAGCGGCACCAGCTCCCATTCGGGCGGCAGGGACGCGTCGAGGCCGGCCAGTGCGTAGGCGATGCCGCCCCATTCCTCCACGGGCGGCGCCGCCGGATCACGGCTGTGGATGACATCCCAGACCAGGCTGCCAACGACGCCGATCCTAGGCACGGGGGTCGCTACCGATCAGCCCGTTTTCCATTTGATCCAGCAGGGCCCGGGCGGCGCCGTATACGCCCGCGGTGCCGATGAGTTCACCCGGCACGATGCGACACGCCTCGGCCGCCGGCCTGAAGGCCCGGCGCATCATCTCCCGGCGCAGCGGCTCGAACAGGCTGGCGCCGGCCAGAGTGACCCCACCGCAGACCACGACCACCTCGGGATTGAAGATGTTGACGAGGTTGGCGATTCCGGTCCCCAGGAGACGTGACGTCTCACGGACCACTTCGCGGGCCAAATCGTCGCCGTCGCGTGCCGCTTCGTACACCGTCTGAGCAGTGACCTGGTCGAGGTTGCCACCCACGTATTCCGGGAGACTGCTCTCGACGCCGGCCTTGACGGCCTCGATGGCGCGCCGGGCGATGGCGGGGCCGGCCGCGTACGCCTCGAGACAGCCGTAGTTGCCGCACTTGCAGAGGCGACCATCGGAGTCGATGGTGGTGTGTCCGAGCTCGCCCGCGACCTCGGAGTAGCCGTGGTACAACTTGCCGTCGATGATGATGCCTCCGCCGATCCCGGTCCCGATGGTGATGCCGATGGCATGCCTGGTGTCGCGGGCCGCACCGCGCCACCACTCACCGAGCACGGCACAGTTGGCATCGTTGTCGAGGGCGGTTGGGAGGTCGAGCGCCTGACGGACGGCATCCCGGAGCGGATAGTTGGTCCAGCCCAGGTTCGGCGTCATCAGGACCTTGCCGGTCAGCCGGTCCAGGGGACCCGGCGAACCGATGCCGACCCCGATGAACTCGGCGTCGGGGACCACCGCGCGCGTGTCCTCCATGGCCTGTCTGGCCAGGCCCGCCAGACGCTTCACGACGGCGTCGGCGCCCTCCTCAGCCCGGGTAGGCTCCTGGCGGCGGCCGCGGAGATCGCTGCCGTCGCTGGCCACCGCCCCGACCACGAGGTTGGTGCCGCCGATGTCGATGCCTACGGTATAGGGCGTCGAAGCCACGCAGTGGGTCCCAGGCTGAAGGAAAGGGGTGCCGAGCCCCCGGAAGTTGCCTCAGGCGAGGGCGGAACGGTAGACGGCCCAGAGAGATTGGGCCAGCCGCTCGTCATCGAACCGGCTGGCATGGGCCCAGCCGGCGTCCCGCATGGCGGTGCAGAGGCTGTCGTCGGCCAGCACGCGGTCGAGGGCGTCTGCCAGTGCCGCCGGATCGGTAGGCGGCACGTAAAGCGACCCCGGGCCGCCAACCTCATCGAAACACGATCCCGTCGAGGCGATCACGGGCGTTCCCGACACGACCGCCTCGAGTATGGGCAGCCCGAACCCTTCGAAGTGTGATGGATAGACCAGCGCTCTGGCCCCCTGATACAGCGCCGGCAGGTCGGACGTTGCCGCGCCGTGGAGCATGATCACCTCGGCCTCGAGGCCGTGTGACGTCACGAAGGCGTCGACCTGGTCGGCGTACGGCGTCCGGCGCCCCACCAGGACCAGCTTCGGTCTCCGCGAGCCCGGTAGTCTGGTCCAGGCCTCGAGCAGGGTCAGGACATTCTTGCGCTCCTCGATGGTACCGACCGTGAGGACGTAACCCTCGTCGAGGCCGAGGGGCCTGAGGCGCGCGTCGATGTCGTCCTGAGACAGGCGTGCCCGGAAGGCGGGGTCGCACGCCGGGTAGACCACGGTGATCCGGTCCTCCTGAACCCCGTAGTAACGCACCAGGTCGTCCTTGCTCTGCGAGCTGATGGCGACGAACCGGTCCGCCGCCCGGAAGCTGGCGCCGTACTTCCAATGGTAGAGGCGCCGCTCGATGGGGCCGAACCACTCCGGGTGGCGTCGATAGATCAGGTCCGGGACGGTCACGACTGAGGGGGTCGAGGCGGGGAGGTCGCGCGGCAACTCGAAGCTGAGCCCGTGGTACAGATCGACGGCGTCGGCCGCGGCCGTCCGTCCCAGAGCCCAGGTCCGCCACCACTGCCGTCCCGGTGTCCGGGTTCGCCATCCCGTTGGGGTGTGGACCGAGACGCCCGGAAGCGAGGGGAGCGAGCCGCCGGGACCGTCCAGGTCGGCGCTGGGCGAATAGAGTCGATAGTCGTGGCCGGGTGCACACTGTGCCAGCGTCCGGATCAACTGCCGGGCGTAGTTCCCCAGACCGGTCCGGTTACGAAACGCGCGGATGGCATCGAAGCCGATGCGCATGGCTCCAGGTCCTCAGTCCACCTTGAGGACGGCGAGGAAGGCCTCCTGGGGAATCTCCACCGAGCCGATCTGCTTCATGCGCTTCTTCCCCTCCTTCTGTTTCTCCAGCAGCTTGCGCTTGCGGCTGATGTCGCCGCCGTAGCACTTGGCGGTCACGTCCTTGCGAAAGGCGGAGACGGTCTTGCGCGCGATGATCTTCTGGCCGATGGCGGCCTGAATGGCCACCGCGTACAGTTGGCGGGGGATGAGGTCCTTGAGTTTCTCGGCGACCTTCTTGCCCCATTCGTAGGCTTTGTCCTGGTGGATGATGACGCTGAAGGCGTCGACCGGTTCGCCGTTGAGGAGCATGTCGAGCTTGACGAGGGCCGACGGCCGGTAGTCGCTCATCTCATAGTCGAGCGAGGCATAGCCTCGGCTGATCGACTTGAGCTTGTCGTAGAAATCGAGGAGGATTTCACCGAGCGGAAATTCCCAATCGAACTCGACCCGGGTGGGGTCGACGTAGTGCATGCCGAGGTAGACGCCCCGGCGTTCCTGTCCCAGCGTCATGATGCCGCCGATGTACTCCTTCGGGACCAGGATGCGGGCCTTGACGTACGGTTCTTCGATGCGGGCGATGGACGCCGGGTCGGGAAGGTGTGACGGGTTCTCGACGACGTCCATGGTGGCGTCGGTGCGGTAGACGTGGTACTCCACCGTGGGTACGGTATTGACCAGCGCCAGGTCGAATTCGCGTTCCAGGCGTTCCACCACGATCTCGAGGTGGAGCAATCCCAGGAATCCGCAACGAAACCCAAAGCCGAGCGCCGTCGACGACTCGGGCTCGTAGTGCAAGCTGGCGTCGTTGAGCACCAGCTTCTCCAGAGCGTCTCGTAACGCTTCGTACTGGTCGGAGTCGGTCGGGTAGATGCCGGCAAACACCATCGACCGCACTTCCCGGTACCCGGGGAGGAGCGGTGTGTCCGGGTGGTTCGCGTCGATGACGGTGTCGCCCACGCGGGTGTCCCCCACTTCGCGCAGGCTGGCGACCAGATAGCCCACTTCTCCAGCCGTGAGGCTCCCGGTCCGGCGCTGGCCAAGTTGCAGGTAACCGACCTCGGCCACGCCGTAGCTGTCTTCGGGATGGGCGCCGAACCGAATCTCCATCCCTTCCTCGAGGGTGCCTTCCATGACGCGGAGCGACGGAATGGCACCACGGTACTTGTCGAAGTAGGAGTCGAAGATCATGGCCTGGAGTGGTGCCTCGGGGTCGCCCGTCGGCGCGGGGATACGCGCGACGATGGCCTCCAGCAACGTGTCGACCCCGGTCCCCTCCTTGGCGGATACGGCGAGAATGTCCTCATGGGTGCCGCCGATGAGGTCGATGATCTCCTGGGCCCGGCGCTCCGGCTCGGCGCCGGGCAGGTCGATCTTGTTGAGCACCGGAATGATTTCCAGGTTGGCGTCGAGTGCCAGGAACAGGTTGCTCAATGTCTGGGCCTGCACGCCCTGGCTGGCGTCCACCACCAGGATGGCGCCCTCGCATGCCGCCAGCGACCGGGACACCTCGTAGGTGAAGTCCACGTGCCCCGGGGTGTCGATGAGGTTGAGCTCGTACAGGGAGGCGTCTGCGGCGCGGTATTCCATCCTGACGGCGTTCAGCTTGATGGTGATGCCGCGTTCCCGCTCCAGGTCCATCGTGTCCAGCAACTGCTCGCGCATGAGGCGCCGCTCGACGGCCTGCGTCGACTCGATGAGACGGTCGGCCAGGGTCGACTTCCCGTGGTCGATGTGCGCCACGATGCAGAAGTTGCGGATATGGTCGGCTTGCATTGGGGTGAATATAGCGGAAGGCCGGCCACCGAGGATTGCCTCGATGACCGGCCTGTCGTGCCGTCGATGCTGGCTGAGTCAGGCGCCGTCGACGATGTCCTTGTACGAATCCGGATTCCACTGGGGGCGTTCCGGCCGGTCCGCCACATCCTTGCCGAGATAGTACAGCAGCGAGATGAGCCGGCTCATCTTCTCGGTGTCGATCAGGTCGATTTCGTCAGAGACCTGGTGGTACTGGTCGTGCACGCCGTTGAAGAAGAACAGGACGGGCACACCCTTCTTGGCGAAGTTGAAGTGGTCGGACCGGAAATAGAAGCGCTCCTCGGGCCAGATGTCGTCGATGGCCGTCATGTTGAGTTCGGGATGTTCCCCGTTGACCCGGTTGAGGGTCTCGCCCAGGTCCGAGTGCTCCTTGCCGATGGCCACGATGGTGTCGGCCCAGTTCCGGCCGATCATGTCCAGGTTGATGTTGGCCACCATGTCGTTGACCGGCACGGTCGGGTGGTCGGCGAAATACGCACTGCCCCAGAGGCCCTTCTCCTCGCCGCTCACGGTAATGAACAGAATGGAACGACGGGGCCTGGTGCTCGCGGTCGCGTACGCTTCGGCCAGCATCAGAATGCCGACCGTGCCGGACGCGTCGTCATCGGCCCCGTTGGCGATGGAGTCGGTCTCGCCGGAGCGAATGCCGATGTGATCCATGTGGGCGGAATACACGACGTATTCGTCCCTGAGCGTCGGATCGCTTCCCTCGAGGATCCCGATGGTGTTGGGGGCCGAAAGCGCCTCGAGTTGCTTCTCCTTGAGGTCGATACCGATCATCAGCCCGGACACGTCCTGCGTCACCAGTTCCTCAGAGCCGCGGATGGCATCGAAGTCGAGACCGGCATCCGCCGCTATCTCGGCCAGGGCCGATTCACGGACGCGGATCCAGGGGCCACGGTCGCCCTGCGGCTCCGCGCTCAGCGTGCTGCGCGGCCGCATCTGGGCCTCCAGCTGTTCCGCGAACACGGAGTCCGGCGCATTGGATACGGCCACCAGGCCGGCCGGATTGGCCCCGAACAGGGCACGCAGGCCCTGCATCTGCCGGCGGACGGACGCCATGTCGATGACCAACAGAACCACCTTGCCCTCGACGTCGAGGTCCGCGAGCTGTTCCGGGTTCAACTGGCCACCCACCACCAGGGCCCGGCCGTGGACCTCTTCCTTGGGAATGCCGCCGAACCAGCGCGCGGCGTCGGACGCGAAGGAGACGTGGTCATCGGCCCCGTCCATCATGAAGCCGACATGGGACGCCTCGGTGTCGAGCTGCATCTGGTAGATCGGATAGCGCTGGAACCAGGTGCCGTCTTCACCGCCCGGCTTCAGGCCCAGGGCCTCGAACCGGTCGGCCACGTACTGGGCCGTCTTGTCCAGCCCGGGTGACGGCGTGTCGCGGCCCATCATCGAATCGTCGGCAATGACACTCAGGTGGCCATAGATGGCGTCCGGCGTGATGACGCTGGTCGGGTCCGCCTTCTCGGCGGTCATTTGGCCCGCCGCCGGGGTTGCCAGGAGGCCGGCCAGCCCGACGAACGCGGCCCCGGAAAGGATCGTTGCTTTCATCATCATTCACTCACTTGGTGTTGGTATCGGAATGGACGCGGGGCAAGCTAACCCGCCGGTCGCCCCACACTCAATGGTACGGCCCTCGGGGCAGGCGTGTTTCGCCCGACGGGCCACTCGGTAGCCGGGTTTTGGCTCGGCGCCGCAGGAGTCGCGGCCGCCCCGTGCTGCTGGGAGTCGGCCTCCGTCCCGTCGCCTCGGCGCCCCCGACGGTGCGGGTCGGCTGGTGGATGGCCCGGAGCCCCGACCACTGGGCCGGCGATTGGGGCACGTCCGCCTGAAGCGGCCGGTAGATCAGTCTGGGGACCGCCCGAACCGACCGCACCGCGGCGCCTCGTTCGTGGTGCAGGTGCATGGCGGTCCCGCCAGAGACGGACATCAGGCGGCAACGGCTCTGGTAGGGATCCCAGTCCGCGGTCGGTGCGTGGCACCCGGAACAGGCGAAACGCGGGTAGTCGAACGTCCCCCCGACGTGATAGGGCACCACATCGAAGGCGATGGCCGCCGCCAGTGGCCGCATGAACGCGACCAGGCCGGCCACGGGGTCCCCGACGATCCGGGTCCGGGCGCCCGGTGACTGATCCCAGCGGCCGTCCTGCACGATCGACCGGTAGTCGAACGGCTGCTCCGACACGAACGCGGCGAGGTAGCCCACCCCCGGCCGGGGGCCGGCCCGAAACGGGGCCAGGCGTGTCGCGGGCAGGGTGCGTGAGGCGGTCAGGCTGACGAAACCTCCGGCGTCGGGGTAGGTGGGGTACAGAATGCGGATGCGGCCTTCGGTGTCGACCCGGAGCACCGTGAGATAACTGCCCGGCGCCACCCGCACGGTGGTACGCACCGAATCACCGGGGCGATAGCGGGCGGATTGGTCGGTACCTATCGACAGGGCACGGGGCGGGGGCGTGTCGTGACTCTCCACCTGGAGAATCGGCGCCGCCCCGCTCACGGCCAGCAACAGTGCGGCAGTCAGGGTCACGGAAACCACTCCTTCCCCCTCCGGTAAGGCAGAGGGCGTGCCACCCGAGTCATCGAGCGAACCCCTTGTGCCGCTTTCAGTTAGGCGTGACACCTTTGACCCCGGGATGCCGTCGTGTCCGGGATGGGGGACAGCACATCCATCCGTTGAACAATCGTCGGGAACGACCTACGTTCCTTCCCGCACCAGGAGGACATGTCGGCTCATGCGGCTCGATTTGTTGGACCCCGTCGAGGTGTCGCGCCTCGGGGGCTTGGAGTTATCGACTCAGGGAGTGGTGGAGGGGTTCCTGACGGGACTGCACCGCTCGCCCCGGCGCGGATTCTCGGTGGAGTTCGCCGAGTACCGCATGTACCAGCCCGGCGACGAGTTGCGGTATATCGACTGGAAGGTGTTGGGCCGCAACGATCGGCTCTACGTCAAGCAGTTCGAAGAGGAGACCAATCTCCGGGCCATGATCGTGCTGGACGCCAGCCGGTCGATGGCCTGGACCGGGTCGCCCGAGACACTGCTCACCAAGCTGGAGTATTCCAAGCGACTGGCCGCGGCCATCGCGCTGGTCCTCCTGCGGCAACGCGACGCCACCGGGCTCATCACGTTCGACGACGACGTGCGGTCCGTGACGCCGCCCAAGGCGCGGATGACGCACTGGCGGCATCTGCTCAAAGTGCTCAATGGTCTGACGGCCGGGGAGGGGACGGCGGCGGGCCCGGCCCTGGCGCGGGTGGTCGACCTGCTGCGCCGCCGCGGACTGGTCGTGTTCATCTCCGACCTCCTGCTCGATCAGGACATGGCGCTCAAGGCGCTGAGTTTTCTCCGGCACCGGGGACACCAGGTGCTGGTGCTGCACGTGATGGACCCGGGGGAGCAGGAGTTGGAGGGTCTGCAGGAAGTACGGTTCGAGGATCCCGAGACGCGGGACTCGGTGGTGCTCCGGCCCCGGGAGTGGGCCGGTGTGTATCACCAAACGGTGAACGAGGCGGTCCAGCAATGGCGCGTGGCGTGCCGCAGCAACGGCATCGGATACCACTGCATCACATCGGACACGCCCTTTGGTCTCGCACTGCGTGAGGCCCTGGCCGCCCCATCAGGAGTGGCGTGAGCTTTCTGCACCCGTGGATGTTGCTGGGCCTGAGCGCCTCTGCCATCCCGATCCTGCTGCATCTCATCGCACGGCGCCAACCGCCCACCGTGGTGTTTCCTGCCGTCCGGTACCTTCGCGACACCACTCGCCAGCACCAACGCCGGCTGCGCCTCAGGAATCTGCTGCTGATGCTCATCAGGACTGCGCTGATTGCGGCCCTGATGCTGGCGGCCGCCGGACCCAGCATTCCGGTGAGCGGGGTTCCCGGCCACGTCCCCAGCGCCATGGTGATCGTTGCCGACAACTCCGTGAGCAGCGGGGCCATCATCGACGGCGAGGCGGCGTTGACGTCGGTCAGGCGCGCGGCGCACGATGTCCTGGCGCGTGCCACCCCTGACGATGCCCTCTGGGTGATGACGGCGTCCGGCGTCGTGCGTGGCGATCGCGCGATGCTGACCCGGTTGATCGACAGCTTGACGCCGGTAGATACCAGGCTCGACCTCGGCCGCGCCATCATCGAAGCCGACGGTATTCTCTCGGGAGAAGACCGGCCCGGAGAGGTCTTTCTCATTTCCGATCTGCAGAGCAGTGCCGTATCGGCGGCCGACACCAGGGCCTCCCTGGTGGTGGTTCGCCCCGACCGGGACGTTCCGGGCAACGTCGGGGTGGCGTCGATCGAAACCGGGTCACAGCCGTGGCAATCCGATGGTGGGCGCCTCCTCGTTGCCGTGGACGGCGACTCCGGCAGATCGGTGGCGCTGACGGTCCGGGCCGGCGATGCCCCGGAGCGCCAGACCCTCACCTCTCCCGGAGCCCCGGCCGTGGTCGCGGTGTCCAGCCTCGGGCCGGGCTGGTGGCCCGTCGAGGTCACCCTCGACCCCGACGAACTGCGGGCCGACGATCGGCGGGTCACCGCAGTGCGCGTGGCACCGGTCGCCGGAGTGGCCTGGCCCGCGGCCGACATTCACCTGGCGACCGCCGCTAGTGTCCTGGAAAGCAACGGCCGACTGCGTCGCGGCACCGAAGTCACGTTGGGGACGCTGGGCCCTGGGCTCTCGGTGCTGTTGCCACCGAGTGACCCGGCCGAACTGGGTGCGCTCAACCGGGCCCTGGAACGGCGCGGCGTGGCGTGGCGCTTCGGCACCCTGGTGGCGCGGAGCGAGACGACCGATTCCGGCGCGGTGCTGGGCCGAGTCGAGGTCAGCCGGCGCTACACCCTCGAGCGGACGACGGCCGGGCTGACCGGGGTGCTGGCCACCGTATCCGACGAGCCCTGGATGGTGCGTGATGCCGGCGTGGTCCTCATCGGCAGCCGAATGGAACCGGCCTGGACCGCGCTGCCCCTCACGGCTGCATTCGTGCCGTTCATGGACGTCCTGGTCAACCGCATCGCCCGGGGCGAGGTGGCGGTCCTCGAGACGGCGCCTGGCGATCCGGTCCTGCTGCCCGACGTGACCAGCGCGGTGATCCGCAACGGTGATCGCATCCCGGTGGAAGGTGGCGCTTCCTTCGTGGCCACCGACCGCGGCCTCTACTTCCTGCTCGAACACGAAGACACCATCGGCGTCCTGGTGTCCAACACCGATGCACGCGAGTCCTCTCTGACGCGCGCCACCGACCGCGACATCCGCTCCCTGTGGCGGCCGGCCCGTATCCTCGGTCCGGACCAGGCCGGAGCGGTGGCATTCGCCGCCGGAGCCCGAGGCGACCTCCGCGGCCCATTGCTGTGGTTGGCCGCGCTTCTGGCCCTCGCCGAGGTGGCGTTGGCCAGCGTCAGGAAACGGGAATCATGAGTCTGGACCTGGTCCTCGACGCGTTGGCCGAGATGCCGGCGGCCCACCACCTGGAGAAGAACTTCCCCGGGCGGGACGAGGCATTGTCCCTGGGAGGGTTGCCGGGATCGAGCCCGGCGGTGCTGGTGGCCATGCTGGCGCGATCCCATCCCCAGCGTGTCTTCACCGTGGTGACGCCTACGCCCGCCGAGGCGGAACGATGGCTCGACGATCTGCGGACTCTGACGGACATTCCCGCGGCGCTGTATCCCCAGCGCGAATCGCTGGGAGAGGACGAGCCGCACTACGAAATCGCCGGTGAGCGGATCGAGACCCTGGACGACGTGATCTCCGGTCGGGTCCGACTCATCGTCACGACGGCCCGTGCCAGCGCCGAGCGCACCGTCGTTCCGGACGCGCTGGCCCTGGCGACGCTCAGGATCGCCTCCGGCGACGGGAGCGACCTCGGGCTGGCCGGGGTGGTCGACCGGCTGGAACGGATGGGCTATCGCAGGGTCGCCACCGTGACCGAAGTCGCGGAGTACAGCGTTCGTGGCGGCATCGTGGACGTGTACGGATTCGGGATGGCGGCCCCGGCGCGCCTGGAGTGGTGGGGCGATTCGCTCGAGTCGCTCCGGGCCTTCGATCTCACGTCTCAGCGGTCCCTGGAGCCCCTGCCCGAGATCACGGTCCTGCCCATCTCCGGGGTGGCGGTACTGAGCCACGAGGCAACGCCGAACCCGGTCGAGCGACGTTCCCTCCTGGACCTGCTTCCCAGCGACTGCCTCGTGGTCCAGGAGTCCGTCGGCGCCACGGGAGAGGAAGTGAGCCGGGCCTGGAACGAGGCTGAGCATCATCTGGAGGTGGCGCGGCGCCTGGGGGAGTCGGTGCCGGACCGGGAGGCGCTCTATCTGGAGCCCGAGGTGTGGCGGCGGCGAATCGATGGGTTCCCAGGGCTTCACCTGCGGGACGACCGGGACAAGCCCGACGTCCAGTTCGGGTTCTTTCCCCCGGAGCGAGTCGACCGTGATCTTGGACGGCTGCGCCGGGTGCTGAGCGGTGCCGGGGCGAGCCCGACGCTCATCCTGTGCGACAACGAAGGCCAGCTCGAGCGGCTCGACGAGCTGCTCACGGATGGCGGGCGTCGAGGGGCCGGCGCGACGTTGGCGATCGGGGCGCTGGACGGCGGTTTCGTCATGCCGTCGCTTCGGGTGCTGACGGATCATGAGATCTTCCGGCGCGCCAGGCGTCTGCGGCGGGCGCGCCGCTACCGGCAGGCGGCGCCCTCCGCCGCCACGGGGTCGCTCAAGGAGGGCGACTACGTCGTGCACCTCGACCACGGGATCGGGGTGTACCGGGGCATCGACACCATTCCCGTCGGCGGTGGCACCCTGCAGGTGGCGGTCGTCGAGTATCTCGGCGGCGACCGTCTCAACGTCCCGCTGTATCGGCTCGACCAATTGGAGCGCTACCGCGGCGCCGACGAGGACGGCAACCAGTCGCCCCCCAAACTGCACAAACTGGGTGGCACCAGTTGGAAACGAACCCGGGACCGGACGCGGGCGGCCATTCATGACATGGCGGCCGAACTCCTGGAACTGTACGCCAAGCGCAAGGTGACCAGCGGCTACGGCTTCCCACCGGACACGCGCTGGCAGCGGGAACTCGAGTCGAGTTTCCTGTACGAGGACACGCCGGATCAGCGCGGCGCCACCGAGAAGGTCAAGCGGGACATGGAACAGGCGCGGCCGATGGACCGGCTGTTGGTGGGGGACGTCGGGTACGGCAAGACCGAAATCGCCGTGCGCGCGGCGTTCAAGGCCATCCAGGGCGGCAAGCAGGCGGCTGTGCTGGTGCCCACGACCATTCTGGCGGATCAACACGGCCGGACCTTCAGCGAGCGACTGGCCGATTTTCCGGTGCGGGTGGAGGTGTTGTCACGGTTCCGTTCGGCCAGGGAACAGAAGGCCGTCGTGGCCGACGTGGAAGCGGGGAAGGTCGACGTGGTGATCGGGACGCACCGGCTCCTGTCGAAGGACGTCACCTTCGCCGATCTTGGCCTCCTCGTGGTGGACGAAGAGCACCGGTTCGGTGTGCGGCACAAGGAGCGGCTCAAGGCGCTGCGATTGTCGGTGGACGTCCTGACGCTGACGGCGACTCCCATCCCGCGCACGCTGCACCTGTCGCTGACGGGGCTCCGGGACATCACCCTCATCGAGACTGCGCCGCGGGACCGTTCGCCCATTCTCACCTTCGTCGAGCCCTGGGACGATGGACTGATCGAGGAAGCGCTGGCGCGCGAACTCGACCGGGGCGGCCAGGTGTTCGTGGTGCACAACCGCATCGAGACCATCGACACCATCGGCGCCCGCATCCGGGCGTTGGCGCCGCGGGCCACGGTGGCGGTGGCGCACGGCCAGATGCCGGCCGACCAGCTGGAAACGGTGATGCACGATTTTGTGGCCGGCAAGGTGACCATCCTCGTCTCCACCATGATCGTCGAGTCGGGGCTCGACGTGCCCAACGCCAACACGCTCGTGGTCCATGACGCGCACAAGTTGGGGTTGGCCCAGCTGTACCAGCTGCGCGGCCGTGTGGGTCGGAGCCATCGCCGGGCCTACTGCTATCTCCTGGCGCCCGACACCATCGATGCCGAGGCGGAGGAGCGGCTCAAGATCCTGGAGCATCACACCGAGCTGGGAGCAGGGTATCGGATCGCGCTCAAGGATCTCGAGCAACGGGGCGCCGGGAACCTCCTGGGGCAGCAGCAATCGGGGCACGCCCACGCGGTGGGGTTCGATCTCTACCTGCGCTGGCTGGAGGAAACCGTGGAGGCGATGCGTGGGGCCGACAGCGACGATACGGCGGTCCCGCCCGAGGTGGTGCTGGACGCCCCGGCCCATCTGCCGGACAGCTATCTGCCGGACGATGCCATCAAGCTGGAGATCTACCGCCGACTGGCGCGGGCCGTCTCGTCTGGTGAGATTACGGAGCTTCGCGACGAGCTGCGGGAGCGGTTCGGCCCGCCGCCGGAGGAGGTCAGGACGTTACTGGATCTGGCGCGCATCAGGGCTTTGGGGGCGCGCCTGGGCCTGGAACACGTCCTCATTCGGGGCCAGGAGGCACGGATCACCTTTCGGGCGGGTGCCTCGCCCCGCATGGCCGGCCTCACCATCGCGCTGGAGGACGTTCAGCTCCGGGCTGAAGTCCGGCGCATGGTTCCTCTCTCCTTGCGTTTGATCCGGCTGGGCGGTGAGCCCCTGGCACCGACCCTGGTGCGGGCCCTGGAGGCCGTGGCGGGTGGCGCGGCTGCGGGAAGCACCGTCGCCTGACCTTTGCCTGTCGACATTCAGTTTGGAGTGTGCATGCGGAAATTGCTGTGGGTCGTGATACTCGGTGTGGCCGGCTGTTCCGACCTGTTTACCACCAGGGCCGACGTCGTCGCCACGGCCGCGGGTCACGAGTTGACTGCCGAGCAGTTGGGCGAGTGGCTGTCGCGGATCAAGGGCCTCAATATCAACGCCGATGCCGCCGAGTTCCTGGGGAACGTCTGGCTCGATTACACGCTCATCGCCGAGGGTGTCGCCCAGGGGACGCTGCCGCGAGACTCGGCCGCCGTGGCCAGCGTCATGTGGCCGGACGTCGTCGAGATCAAGGCCGACCAATGGTACGCCTACCTCCTCGAGGAGCGGGCCCCCATTACCGAGGATTCGGCGGTGGCCGTGTACCGCGGCGACGATGTCCGGATCGTGCAGCATGTACTCTTCTCGGTAGCGCCTTCGGCCTCTGAATCGGTACGTGAGGCCACCAGGCGGGACGCGGCCCGGGTGCTGGGGCAGGCCCGTTCCGGGGCGGATTTCGCCGCGCTGGCTACCGAGTACTCCGGGGATCCGGGCAGCAAGGACCAGGGCGGCTTTCTGCCGCCGTCCCCACCCGGCACGTTCGTGCGACCCTTCGATTCGACCACCTGGCTGCTGCGCGAAGGCGAGATCAGCGACCTGGTGTATACGCCGTTCGGCATCCACATCATCAAGCGGCCGGCCCTCAACGACGTGCGCGAGCTGCTGCTGGACTGGATGCGCGAGGTGGCTCAGACGCGCCTGGACTCGATCTACATGGTGGAGTTGGGCGAAGAGAAGAACATCAGCGTCTCGAACAGCGCTCCGGCCCTGATGCGGCAGGCGCTCGACGATGAGCGCGGCATGATGCGTTCGAACACCAGTCTGGTGTCGTTCGACGGCGGGGACTTCACGGTGGCCGACTTCCTCCGTTGGGTGCCCGCCATGGGGCCAACGGCCTACCGGCAGATCCGGGCCGCTCCCGACGACCAGTTGTCCGAGCTGGCGCTGCGGCTGGGTCGCAATCGCCTGATCCTCGATCAGGCGGACTCGGCGGGCATGCGGCCGTCCGAGTTGCAGTGGCTGGGGATCGAACAACGCTACGACGCCAAGGTGGACTCGCTCCGAGTGCTCCTCCGTCTGAGCGACGACGTCAGCGACTCCACGCTGACCGCGGACCAGCGGTCCGAGGTCGTGCGGCTCAAGATCGACGCCTACTTCGACCGGGTCGCCTCGGGACGGGCCACGCTGGTGGCGCCGCCACCGGCGTTGCCGCACGTGTTGCGCGGTCAATCCGACTACGAGTTCAACATCGACGGCGCCCACCGGGCGGCGGAGATCGCCAGCGAGCGACAGGGACAGCGCGGGACCGCCGGGCCGGCCGGGCAGGCCGGGCCACTGCAACCGGCGCCCGGCGGGCCCCCCATCGGCGGGGGCGACAGCACGCCGTGACCGGGCGGAGTCGTAGCGGGCTGATGGTCCTGGCCGCCGTCTTCGGGAGCGTTCCGACGGCGGCCCAGGAATTGACTCCGGTCGGGACCGCGACCGTGGTCGACCGGGTGGTGGCGGTGGTCGGCAACCAGCCGATCCTCAATTCGCATCTCGAAGAAGCGATGTTCCAACGCCAGACCGAAGGCGTGACCATTCCCACCGATCCGGACGGGTTGGCCGCCTTCCGTCTGGAGATGGTCGAGGAACTCATCAGTACCGAACTCATGGTCCAGGAGGCGGAACGGGATACCATGATCCAGGTGACCGACGAGGAAGTCGCCTCCGAGGTGCAGCGAACCATCACCAGCATCCGCGGGCAGTTCGCCTCGGAACCGGAGTACGAGGAGGAGTTGCGAAAGGCCGGGTTTCAGACGCCCCAGGAATTCCGCCGCTATCGGATGGAGGTTCAGCGTCGCTCCCTGCTGCAGAACCGGCTCATCCAGTCCCTGGAGCAACAGGGGCTCCTGACCCCGGTGCCACCCACCGAAGAACAGATCCGGGCATACTTCGATGCCCGGATCGGCCAGGTGACGGGCAACCGGCCCGAGACCATCGCCTTCCAGCAGATCGTCATCAACCCGGAAGCGAGCGAGGCCGCCAAGGACGCCGCGTTGGCCCTGGCCGACTCGCTGCTGCTTCTGCTCCAGGCAGGAGCGGATTTCGCCGAGTTGGCCAGGGAGTATTCCAACGACCCCGGGTCGGCCGAGAGCGGTGGCGATCTCGGCTGGTTCCGTCGCGGCGTCATGACCCCGGAGTTCGAGCAGGTCGCCTTTGCCCAGCGACCGGGTGTGGTGTCCGAGCCCATCGAAACGCCCTTCGGGTTCCACCTGATCCAGGTGCAGCGCACCCAGCCGGCCGAGGTGCAGGCGCGTCACATTCTCATCCGGCCGGTCATTACCGAGGCCGACGCCGCCGAGGCCGAGGGGTTGGCGGATCGTATCTACGACATGGTGGTGGACGGGGCCCCGTTCGACTCGCTGCAGCGCATCTATCACAACCCGTCGGATTTCGAGAAGACGCCGGAGATTTCCATCGCCGAATTGACCCCGCCCTACTCGACCGTCATGGCCGAGGCCGACTCCGGGGCCGTCATCCCACCCTTCCGCCTCCCAGCCCCGAACGGCCAGGCCATCGACGACAAGTTCGCCGTGGTGCAGGTAACCCTGCGCCGGGCCGAGGGCTCGGTCACCTACGAGGACGTGAAGGAGACCATCCGCCAGACGCTTGGTCGCGAGAAGGCCATCGAGAACTATCTCGAGACGCTGCGGGAGGGCTCATACGTCAAGATCCTGCAGCCTTGAGCCGCAGACCCCGTCTCGCCGTGACTCTTGGGGACCCCAGGGGCATCGGCCCCGAAGTCACCGCCGCCGCACTCGCTCAGTCCCCACCACTCCCCGCTGACATCACCCTGGTCGGTCCAGCCGACCTCATCGCCGACATACCCGCGACCGACCGGGTCTCGGTGGGCCGCTGGCCGCCGCCGGGCCCCGCGGCGGGGCCGGAGCTGGTGACCGAGGCCGGGCGCCTGGCGGGCCACGCCATCGAACGGGCGGCTCGGCTGGCCCTGGCCGGCGAGGTGGATGGCATGGTGACGGCGCCGGTGGAAAAGCGGGCGCTCCATCTGGCCGGGTTTCGCTATCCGGGGCACACCGAGTGGTTGGCCGAGCTGGCCGAAGTCGAGGACGTGACGATGATGCTCGCCTCGGACACCCTCCGGGTGGCGTTGGTCACGACCCACGTGGCGCTCAGGGACGTGGCGGCGCTGGTGACGACCGAGCGGGTGGTTCGGGCCGGCCGCACCACGCTCGAGGCCCTGCGGGCCTGGTGGGGGCTGGCAGAGCCGAGGTTGGCGCTGTGCGCTCTCAACCCGCATGCCGGGGAAGGCGGGTTGTTCGGTGATGAAGAGGTCAGGGTGCTGGCGCCGGCGGCCGCTCAGTTGGGTGCCGCGGGACCGCTCCCGGCTGATACCGTGTTCGTGCGCGCGCTCCATGGGGAGTTCGACGCCGTGCTGGCCCCCTATCACGACGTCGGCATGACCGCCATCAAAGTGGCGTCCTTCGGGCGGGCGGTGAACGTCACGCTGGGGCTGCCGTTTCCGCGAACCTCTCCGGACCACGGAACGGCCAGGGACATCGCCGGGCGGGGCATCGCCGACCCGTCGAGCATGCGGCAGGCGCTGGATCTGGCGGCGCGTCTGGCGAGCGGCCGGTAGGGAGCTTTTCGAAGGGCCGATCGTCGACCGGTGCGTTCGGAACCCTGGTTAGCTCTTGGCCGACGTCCCAGCACCGCCGGCCGCCAGCTTCACGGCGCTGACCCGGCGTCCATCCATCTCCGCCACCATGAGCACCCGGTCGCCGACGACGATCCGGTCTCCCACCTTGGGAAGCCGTCCCAGGACCCCGAAGATGTAGCCCCCTACGGTGGTGTACGGCTCGTCGGGGAGGTCGGTGCCTTCCTGCTCGTTGAAATCCGGGATGGACATGGAGCCGTCGAGCAGACGGACGCCATCGGTCGCGGCCGCCGCGGGGGCGTCCACGTCGTGCTCGTCGTAGATCTCGCCCACGATTTCCTCGAGCACATCTTCCATGGTGACGAGGCCCGCGGTGCCGCCGTACTCGTCGAGGACGATGGCCATATGGGTCTTGAGGCGTTTCATGTCCGCCAGGACGTCCTCGACTTCACGGGTACCCGGCACCAGCAGGGGCTGACGCATGAAGGCCGACACCGGTTGGCTGGCGGCCCGCTTCATCTCGCCCAGGAGGTCCTTGGTGTGGACCACGCCGACGATCTCGTCCAGGGACTCGGCGAACACCGGGTAGCGTGAGCGGCCGCTCCGTGCCACCTCCTCCACCGCTTCGTCGATGGTTTGTTCGGCCCCGAGCGCCATGATCTTGGTGCGCGGCGTCATGACGTCCTCGGCCTGTTTCTCACTGAACTCGAACACGCTCCGGAGCAGTCTGGCGTTGTCGCCTTCGATCCGTCCACCGACCCGGCTTTCCTCCACCAGCATGCGGATCTCTTCCGGCGAGTGCAGGCGCTCGTCGCTGGGGGCTGTCACCCCGACCAGGCGAAGCAGGGCGTTGGCCGTCCCGTTGAGGACCGTAATGGGGATGTGGAGCAACCAGGCGAAGCCCATGAGGGGCGCCGTGACCCAGGTCGACACCTGCTCGGGGTAGAGGATGGCCAACGCCTTCGGGACCAGTTCCCCCAGAACGATGTGCAGCACCGTGATGATGGTGAAGGCGATGGTGACCGTCGCCGATCCAGCCCAGACTCAGTGAGGCCAGGGTGATGCCCAGCTGGGTGGCCGAGATGTAGCGGTCCAGGTGGACCAGGGCCCGCCGGGTCAAAGCGGCCTTCTTGTCGCCATCCTCCGCCATCTCGCGCAACCGGGTGTCCCGGGCGCCCACCAGGGCAAATTCGGCGGCTACGAAGAAGGCATTGAGGAGAACGAGGGCGATGATGGCGATCAGGCCGAAGCCGATCGCGGTACTGGGAGGGTCGTCCATTCCAGGAAAGGTAGCGCCAGGTGGCCCATTGCGGGAGTCTGGGCGCCGGGTGCTCACGGGGGGTGGGGTTGGGCCGGGTTCTCTCCTTGCTCCGGTCCGACCACCCGACTATATACGCGGCATGAATGAGACCAGCGCCATCCGGAACCTCGCCATCATTGCGCACGTGGACCACGGCAAGACCACCCTGGTGGATCAGATGCTGCGGCAAGCCGGCGTCTTCCGGGCCAATCAGGAAGTCGCCGAGCGGGTCATGGACTCCAACCCGCTGGAGCGGGAACGGGGCATCACCATCCTGTCCAAGAACACCGCGGTGGGGTGGCGCGACATCAAGATGAACATCGTCGATACACCGGGGCACTCGGACTTCGGGGGCGAGGTGGAGCGCATCCTGCGCATGGTCGACGGCGTGCTGTTGCTGGTGGACGCGGCGGAGGGGCCCATGCCGCAGACCCGGTTCGTGACCCGGAAGGCCCTGGGACTGGGCCTGCATCCCATCGTGTGCGTCAACAAGATCGACCGGTCCGACGCCGAGCCGCTGCGCGTCCACGACGAGGTGCTGGGGCTGTTCATCGACCTCGACGCGACCCACGAGCAGCTGGACGCGCCTTTCCTCTATACCTCGAGCCGGGACGGTACCGCCACCGAGGACCTGGACCAGCCGGGCGAGTCGCTCACTCCGCTGTTCGAGGCCATCGTGCGGCACGTGCCCGCGCCGACCGGGGACCGGGAGGGACCGTTCCAGATGCTGGTCTCCACGCTGGACTATTCCAACTATTTGGGACGCATGGCCATCGGCCGCATCGAGCGCGGCCGTGTGGCCGTGGGGGACCAGGTGGCGTTGTTGCCGCTGGGCGCACCGGGGCCGGTCGGCGAGGGGGAGGTGGAGCGGAGCAAGATCTCCAAGCTCTACACCTTCGACGGCCTGAGCCGGGTGGAGGTGGCGTCGGCCGAGGCGGGGGACATCATCGTGCTGGCGGGGCTGGAAGGCATCGAGGTGGGGAAGACGATCACGGCGGTGGAGACGCCGGAGCGGCTGGCCGGCATCGCGGTCGAAGAGCCGACCATGTCGGTCGACTTCATGGTCAACAACGCGCCGTTCGCCGGGACCGAGGGCAAGTTCGTCACCAGCCGTCAGGTCCGGGACCGGTTGTACAAGGAATTGGAGAAGAACGTCTCCATGCGGGTAGAGGAGACCGGTTCCCCCGACACCCTGACGGTGTCGGGCCGCGGCGAATTGCACCTGGCCATCCTGATGGAGACGATGCGGCGGGAGGGGTACGAGTTCCAGGTGTCCCGGCCCCGGGTCATTCTGAAGACGGGTCTTGACGGGGGGCGTCTGGAGCCGTACGAAGAGTTAATGATCGAGGTGCCCGAGGAGTACATGGGCACCGTGATCGAAAAGCTGGGGCCCCGGCGCAGCGAAATGCTGGAGCTCAAGAACATGGGGCACGGGGGCGTCCGGATCGCCTTCAAGATCCCGGCCCGGGGACTGTTCGGCTACCGGTCGGACTTCTTGACCGACACCCGGGGGACCGGGATCATGCACCATCGGTTCCTCGAGTACGGGCCCTGGGCCGGCCCCCTGTCGGGACGGTCCCGCGGTGTGCTGGTGGCGGACCGGCGTGGCTCGGCGGTGGCATTTGCGCTGGGCAACCTGCAGGAGCGGGCCACGTTGTTCGTCACGCCGGGGACGGAGGCGTACGAGGGGATGATCGTGGGCGAGAACTCGCGGCCCGATGACATGGACGTCAACGTGGCCAAGGAGAAGAAGCTCACCAACATCCGGACCACGTCCACGGACGAGGCCATCATGCTGGAGCCGCCCAGGAAGATCACCCTGGAGTTGGCCCTGGAGTACATCGAGGAAGACGAGCTGGTGGAGGTGACCCCGAAATCCATTCGGCTCAGGAAGCGGGAGTTGGTGGCCCACGAGCGCAAGAAGGCCGCGCGGGCCGCCAGGGCGGCCTCGGGAGCGTAACCCGGGGCGGTCGCCGCAGGGCCTTCGGTCCCTCAACCCGGAGGAGGACATGCAGGCGTGGGAAGAATCGGGCTATGGCGTGCCGCGCCAGCACCGTCGGGATTATGACGATTTCGACGAGATGGACGACGACGAGCTGGGCCCGGACGAAGAGAGCGAGTTTGCGGTGCGGTACATGGACGATGACGAAGACGGGGACGACGAAGAAGAGGCCTTCGGCAGCGACGACCCGTTCGAGCTGGACGACGAGGGGTCGGACGGCGGCTTCTAGCGGCAATGGCGGGGGAGAGCGAGGCAAGGACCGTTGCGGATCCCTGCCGGTCTTACTATCCTCCTCACCCCGAGCGGGGAAAACGTGGGGGAGGACCTCTCCGTGCTCCGTTTTCCCCGTTGTTCAGGGCCTGTAGCTCAGTTGGTTAGAGCGCACGCCTGATAAGCGTGAGGTCGGAAGTTCAAATCTTCCCAGGCCCACTGAAGGAACACGAGAATCCCGCCCGGCGTATGGACGCCAGGCGGGATTCGTTCTACGGTGTCGTTTGCAGCTGTTTGCAGTGTCGGGTTCGGCGGAGTGCGCCGGACGCCCCCAGGAAGCGGCGGCCTCGGGGGAACCCGAGGCCGCCCATGCTCAGTTCAGGACTCCTTGCTCCTCGTTCTCAATCCACGTTCTTCGTTCTCAACTCTACTACGGAATCACGACGACTGTCGCCATAGCCGTCCTGTCCGTCCCAGCACCCGTAGCCGTCACGGTGAAGCTCGTCGTTACCGGTGGTGGTGGCGGCGGCGCGGTCGCTTCCTCTTCGCATGCCGTGAGCGCCATCGGAATAGCCACAAGGACGATCAAGGCAATGACCACGAGGCGCCGTCGTGAAGCAGGTTGCAAGCCCCGCTCGGAGATATACCGAAGCGGGGCTTGTGGTGTTGCCTAAGTGCCTTCAACCAAGCCGTTTGAGCTTCAGTTGATACTTGGTTGATCCTAGTAGGCTACAGTCCCAGGTGCGTTGGCTCGGGTCTCAGAGCGGAATCCGGAGTCCGATGCCACCCCTCAGGTATGCGGTGGCACCCTCTCCCACGGTCAACACGAATGCGTCTCCGCCCAGTTTGATTTCCAGGCTGCGTGAGACTTTGGCCAGCGTCACATCGACGCCGACCTTTCCGAATGCACCCCACTCTGAGGTGCTCGACGGAGGGGGTTGAAAGGACAATGGCTGGCCAGAAAGGTCGAGGAATTCTGCCGACTGCGTATTGGTGGTTTTTGCTGCTCCGGCGCCGAAGCGCAAACTCAAACTGCCCTTCAGGATGTTGGGAACCATCCGGTAGGCTAGGCCAAGGTACCACGTCGCCAACTTGGACGACTCGGTGACCTGGATGGTGTCACCGGGCATAGGATCAACGGGGTCGAGAATGCCGATTCTAGTCATTTCGGGTGTAGACCCACCCCCGAGATACCCGACGTCTATGCCAAGAGCATTCGTGCCGCGCCTCCAACCTCGCAACACCGACGCCTCGACTGAGAGGTCCGCGCCCCTCTCACTGTCCGCCGGCGAGCCGGATACCCCCGCCAGAGCTTCGAGCGTCCATGGCGACTGGCACTGTAACCAGGGCGGAATCAGAGTGCCACCGACGCAAGCCAGCACTACACAGACCTTAGCTCGTCCCATCCAACCTCCGTTTCGAGGTTTTGAAGGCGGAATATGCCGTGTTGATGTTGAACGACATACTAGTCACCGAGCTGGCGCGCATCAACTTCTTTCTGTGAAACTCCAGCAGAACACTTCAGGAATACCACGCCGTTGTTCGTGTGCAATCCAAAAGCGAGATGAACATTTCCTAGCGACTTGGCCCGCCACTTTCAGAGATGGGAGTACGCCATGTTTATGAAGTGTCCCTTTATGGCAGTGCTTGCAGGAGGCGCACTATTGTCCTGTACTGAAGCTCCTACCACTCCTCATGCGGGTGCCCGGGTAACACCAAGCTCGGAGCGGGCGGTCATTCTCGACGATGCACAGGCGGCTGCAATCACGTTGGCCCAACTAGTCGCAGTCAACATTAACGAGCCTCGCATTCGGGCGGCGATTCGCAATGGTCTGCGAGCCTCTCCCTTTGCTGAACACAGACTTAGGGTAGCCGACTTTGTGCGGTCTGCGGACGGGCACCCGGTGGCGGAAGGAGTCGAATCGAAAGCGGCGGACCGCGGCTATCCGGCCATGGCCGTGCTCCTGACGGCAATGGGGGACTGGGACATCTATGTGCACAGAGAGGTCAAGCGACGCGAATGGCGGGGTGGGGCTGACGTCCTAGTAGGCGTCGGGTGGGAAGGAATCGACCAGGTGATTGCGTTTGATGTGGATGGTCAGAGGGCTGATTTCGACCCGCGCTTCGGGTGGCCCAGCCAAACTGTAATTCTTCTGATTCCAGGCGAGGTGCTGATTCCAAGAGTTTCGCCTCAACCTGATGTTCCGGGAGATGTGATTCAGGAGAGTTTCGATGGCACTTTTGCGGCTGGCTTTCTCACCCAGGACGAGTCGGGCCGCACCACGGTGGTTCCTCATGACAAAGTCGTTCAGTTCGGAGGTGGTGTTCTCAATATGGACGCATGTCCCCCCGAGGAGAATACGTGCCCTGGGGGGGGGGCGGTGGTGGTAATCCCTGGGGTTTTGGGAACGAAGTCGAAGGCGTTTCGCGCCTCACTTCGATCGCATACCACAGCGTTTGTGACAACCCGCCGCTGTGCAACAATTTGGAACTGCAGACCAAGGTCGATTGGCCCTTCCTCTCTGACATGTACACCTCGGCTGTCTCCAGTGTACCAAGCCAAGGATGCAATCAGGCTCCACCGGGAAGCAACTTTCCCTGTGAGTTTGTCCCTCGGACGATAGATGTGGTGATCCACCCGCGACATATACCTTCGTTCAGTGGTAGTGTCGTCAAGCTGGTCGAGTTCAAGGAACTAGACAATCCGGACTTTCCCGCGTTCAATCCTGACGATATGTGGTGCCCAGTACCACACTCCTGGAGTTGGAACAGCCAGCAAATACTTGGGGCTTGGGGCATGAGGTCCGATGGGTTCTGCTCCCCGTCTTCAATATCCAATGTCATTATCTCCGGTAGCTGGACCATGGATGACCCGTTCTAACGTTGCCACCGCGGCTATAGCGGCGGTTGGGCAGGCAATCAGTGGCTCGACCCCAGCATAGCCGGTCTGGATGTTGCCGAGGACCGCTTCTCCTCGGCACGTCCAGCGCCCTCCACCGAATATCCGTGCCGTTGCCTAGATAGCCCGTGAGCGAGAATCCGGTACAATGTCGGCATGGTGTCGATAGATGACGGCAAGGGACGGCATGATGGGACTGAAATGTCGGCAGATCACGTGGGAAACAGCTAGGAGCTGGGAGCTGGAGCCTAAAGCCGGTAGGCTTACACCTCAGAAATCACGAATCAAGAATCAACATTCACACCTGATTGGACGGTCGGACCGCGTCCCCGAGCTGTGCGAGGGGCGTGACTCAGCACAGCGCGAATGCAATGAGCGGTGTGCTGGCAGTCAAATCTTCCCAGGCCCACTGAAGTGATATGGTGATCCCGCTTGGTGCTACGAACGCGAGGCGGGATTTGTTGGTTCAAGCTGGGTGGGGGTGGAGCTGGGAGCCGTGGTCCGGCAGCTTAAGTGTCAAGAATCAGCGGTCATGTCTCCCGTTATCGATCTCTCGTCAAGCTCGCGTAGTCGTTGTTGGGATACTCCT
This sequence comes from Gemmatimonadota bacterium, assembly GCA_039587475.1. Classification (GTDB taxonomy): domain Bacteria; phylum Gemmatimonadota; class Gemmatimonadetes; order Gemmatimonadales; family GWC2-71-9; genus N074bin45. The sequence continues at coordinate 50,498 of JBDHIK010000010.1, forward strand.
CGAAGCTCGCGAGGGATAGGCACGGTATCGGCCGCAGTCTCCCCCGGCAAGAGTCCACAGCGCCACCGGTTCCGAGGGATGCGAGACGTGCCACTCGGTCTTGACATAGTGACATGGCGTCACCATAATGTGACACTATGTCACTTCACGGGAGTTCGCCTGTGCGGGCCCGCCCGCAACCGTCGGGGAAGATCGGGAAAGCCGAGCGTACTCGTGCAGCGATTCTCAATGCGGCGCTGGGTTTCCTCTGGTCACACCCATTTCGCGAGATGACGGTCGTCGGGCTGATGGCGTCAACAGGCGTGAGCCGCTCGGCTTTTTACAGGTATTTCACTGATCTGCACGGCGTGATGACGGCTTTGCTGGGCATCGTCCAGGAGGAGATCTTCGTTGCCGCCGAACCCTGGATCGCGGGCGTCGGTGATCCCGTCGCTCTGATGCATGAGACCATTGACGGGCTGGTTCGCGTCTGCTACGAGCGCGGCCCGTTCATACGGGCCATATCCGATGCCGCCGCCATGGACATGCACCTTGGAGAAGCCTGGCGGGAGTTCCTCGGCACCTTCGATGAAGCGGCAATTGCCCGCATCAAAGCCGACCAGGAGCAGGGCCTGATCCCGGCCTTCGACCCTGGCCCCGTGGCATTCGCTCTCAATCGTCTCGATGCCTCCACGCTCATCGAGGCGTTTGGGCAGCACCCGAGAATGGACCCGGACCCGGTCCGCGAGGCGCTGGCTCGCATCTGGATTGCCACGCTGTATGGCACCGAGTGGCTCGAGCGTGGCTCCTCGACCCTCGTCCGCACATGAGGAGGAGGAGCGACCCGATGACCCACGCAACGACAGCGATGCTGGTGCCCTCGATCTGACAAAGATACTGACGGCTGAAAACGTCAAATAGCGGAAGGAAAAACCCATGTCACGCAGCACAGTCGCAACGGGGGGAGTCCTGCTTGCCACACTGCTGGCCTTGGGACAGCCGGCTCTGGCCCAGGAAGCGTCCCCCACGTTCGGGAAACCCAAGCTCGTCCTCCAGATCACGGTCGACCAGTTCCGGGGTGATCTGCCCACGCGCTACGCCGACCGGCGCGGCGAGGGCGGGCTGCGCTATCTGCTCGAAGAGGGGATTCACTACAACAACGCGCATCACGGCCATGCGAACACGGAGACCATCGTCGGCCACGTGACCTTGGCAACCGGCGCACACCCCGCGGCCCATGGGATGATCGGCAACATCTGGTTCGACCGCACGACCGGGGGCACGACCTACAACATCGAGGATCCCGACTATCGCCTTCTGACCGAGGGCGCCGATGTGGATGCCGATACCGAGATCGATCCCACTCAAAAAGCTGCCACCAGCGACGGCCGCTC
>JBDHIK010000251.1:0-2357 GCA_039587475.1 Gemmatimonadota bacterium
AGCTACCCCCGCGTCCTACGGCCACCGCGCCAGTCGTCGACTCTACCCATGTCTCGGCTGCGGCCGCGGATCTCCCTGCATCTGCGGCGTTGAACACGGCCAGGGTGCTCCCAGCGCGCTCGCCACCGTCAAGGTACGCCTGCGCGCCCTGACTCGCATTCGCCTTGCATCTGCAGGCATCTCCCAACCCCCGCATGCACCTCGCTTCCTGACCCGGGTAGAGTCGACGACTGGCGCGGTGGCCGTAGGACGCGGGGGTAGCTGTTGCCGGCCGCTTTCGCCTGACCGGTGCCTCATTCCTCGCCATAGCTCCGTTTCCAGTCGCCGCTCGGCGAACCGGACGTGCGGATCTCCCGCATCCGGCTCTCTCTGAGACATCATGCCTTCGCCCACGGGAGGTTGCGGGTGCTGCGCTCCAGGCGCACGAGCCCCAGCGTGTCGTAGAGGTGCTCGTCGGGGTAACGCAACGTGCCCCGGCCCTGTCGCTTGTGCTTGCCACACAACCACTGACGCAGCCGATGGCCGGTGTGGGCATCCACCGCCCGATACGCCTGGCTCACCGGGCCCAGGCAATAGTAATTGCCCCAGCCCACCAGCAGACGATTGAGCCGCCCCACCACCACCTCGGCCTCCAGGAGCGTGGTGCGCCGGGCCGTCAGAGCGCTAACCGCCCGTCTGACTCGCCGCAGGCTCTTCTTCGACGGGCGCGTGCCGATGTAGGCTCGGCCCGTCTGCGTGGAGTGACACCGTCCAATGGTGTAGCCCAGGAACTCAACGCTCTCGCCAGGAAGCCGGCAGAGGCCGGTCTTGTCCTCGTTCACTTCCAGCTTCAGGCGCCCCATCATCCGCCGCATCGCCTCCATCGCCGCCTCGGCGTTACCGCCTCGGCAGCAGATCACGAAGTCATCAGCGTAGTTGACAATGTGCGCCCCGAGCCGGCGCTCGTGACCGAGCACCTTCCAGCCCAAGATGAATCGGCGCATGTACAGGTTCGACAGCAACGGCGAGATCGGAGCCCCTTGCGGGATCCCGCGCTTCTCGTCCTTGGCCCGCGTCGTTCGCCGCCAACCCCCGCGCCCGTCGTCCTCGGCCACCGCCACCACCAGCCACTGCTTGAGCAGCGCCAGCAGGTGACGGTCGCTTATCCGACGGGCCACCGTGCTCATCAGCTCGGCGTGCGGGATCGTGTCGAAGTAGCCGCTCAGGTCCGCTTCGACAACCTCATCATGGCCTTGGCGGGCCAGGGCGTGCACCCGACGCACGGCGTCGAGCGCACTGCGTCCCGCCCGATAGGCGTACTGCTCGGGCTGCAGGTCGGCCTCGAAGATGGGCTCCAAGACCAACACCACCGCCGTCTGCACCACCCGGTCCCGAATCGTCGGGATTCCAAGCGCTCGCCGCCCACCGTTCGCCTTGGGAAGCCACACCCGGCGTACCGGAGCGGCCCGATAGCGTTTCTCCCTCAGCTCTTGCCTCAGTTCCCCGAGCCACTCCTCCAGGCCCTGCGACTCGATGGTATCGAAGTCCTCCCCGTCCACGCCCGGCGCTCCGCCGTTGGTACGGCACACCCGGTACGCGTGGGACAGGATGTCCTCCCGATACACCTTGTCGTAGAGCTGGTAGAACCGGAACTCGGGTTCTCCCTTCGCTTTCGCATGCAGCGCCTTCTGGAGCTTCTCGACCTTCGGCGGCGTTGCCAGACTCATCGCCAATCCCCGCCTCGCTCGCCCCTGCCAGCGCTCGTCACAGACCAAGGGCCCTTCCCTCCTCCGGCATTACCCGGCCTCAACGGTAATACGGCCCTCTCCGCCACCCCACCAGGCCCGGTCCGTCCCTCGCGGGCGACCGGTTCGCCGGGCACGCTACCCAGACGCCCGGTGGGGCTTCCCGTGTTGCGTCGGTTTCCCTTGTGCATACATGCTGTCGCCACTACCCCGGCAGGACCGCTGGGTGCATCTGTCGTTCTCCTTCCCCAGCGACGGCGGCCTTCCCCGTATCTCAGGCGGGTCGGCTCCTGCATTACCCCTTTCGAGGCCTGCTCAGCGTTCACTACTCGTTACGGCCTGTATGCTCGCCAGGTCCCAAATGGACCCTCTACACTGGAAGCTTCGACCACTTCGTTACCTCCGTGGCCGTTCCAATTGCTACCGGCTGGAACGACACCTGCCGGGTGGGAATCTCACCCACTGAGAAACCGCGCCTTTCACGGCGCACTGAGACGTGCGGGCTAGAACGTCGCCTACGGTGGCACGCATCCACCGACCGGCGCGGGACGAGGCGCGACCGGGCGCCATCGTGCGCCAGAGTCTGGTGCGGGTCGGGCTGTGGGACCCGGGAGTCGGCGATAAACGCGGGCC
>JBDHIK010000252.1:0-2354 GCA_039587475.1 Gemmatimonadota bacterium
GTAACCGGCGGTATGCCGCACAGGCGCCGCCCGGTAACGCCCACACATATCGCGACCGCTCCTGGTGAGCGCGTTACAGGGCGCGAGGTAAGGGCCGTTCTCGGGCGGCGTGGGTGGCGGTTCTTGGGGAGTCAGGGGCGGCCAGTGGAATCCTGGGCGTCCAAGTACCGGCGAACTGCCCACGTACCCTCGCGAGGAGACCACGTCGCCCATCGACCCAGATCAAGGAGCACACACAGCGCCACCACCTCGAGTGGTTGTCGTTTCTACACTGGTCGTGTTCACGTTCAGAACGGATCTGGAATGCTCACGATCAGCAACGTCTACGGCCACGGGTACGACGAGGTGCAGGTCAACAGACTTCGTTCATTGGGGTTCGAGTTCCGTGAACCGATTTCTCGGTTTGCCGGGTCCCAACTGCTTCGATTCGTTGACTTCGCCGAGGGGCCTGCGCTGGAGTTCATCGAAGTACAGGACGAGATCGAGTACGTCGATTTCCTTCCCACGGGTATGACCCCTTACTGCCCGGGCATCAGCCTGCTGCTCGCCCCGGACTCGTCCACCAGCATGGCCGAGTTGAAGGACCGGCACGAAGGATGGGGACCCAACACCCGACACGTCAGTTACAACGAGAGTGATGACCCTCACGCGCCAGGCTGGAACTACCTGAACTTCGATGATCCTGTCGTGCGTGACACCTTCGTCTACGTCTCGCAACCGGAAGATCCGAGGCCGATCAGCAGAAGGACAACTCGCCATCCGAACACCGCCACGCGGGTGGTCGGATTGATCTTCGATCTGGAACGGAGGGAGCTGGTCAGACTCGCCCACCTGATCGGAGCTGAAGCCGTGGGCGGCGAAATCGAGACAGGTGGCGTGAAGATACTCTCGGTCGATGCGGTGGCGGCCCAGATGATCAGCCTGCCGGTGAAGCGATTTCCCTTGGCCGCCATCGTCGTACAGGCTGAGAGCATCGGGTTCTTCGAGGGCGTGGGCGAGGTCGCGGCTTCGGAGTTCTTCGCGAAGCCCTCAGTTCACATCGAGGCACCTGACTCATCGTGGGACCTGATCGTCACGACCTGAGGCGACTGCATCGGCTGGACGCTCAGATGCCAATACGATGGACGGAACGACGACACTTCGACGTTCCCACTCATCAGGTGAGAACGCCTGGTGATCGCGTTTCCGGGCGCATGAGTTGGGTCGGTACCGGGCGCTATGGGACCGGCGTGGGGTTCACGTCGGTGGACCGAGTCGCGCAATCCCGTACCTCCACTGGCGGCTCGACGGGTGAGCCAGAACGACATCCTTCGTCGTTTGAAGAAGCCGCGGGTCCCGCGGCCTGCGGTCTGTCTGGTGTCGACGATCGAAATGGAATCTGCGATGTCGGACGGCGGTCGCGATTGCGGCCGCAGTCACCGGCGCTCAGGGAGAATGACCGCATCTTGACCCCGAAACGGGTGTCGCATACCTTGTTCGAACGGCGGGACCCGCTGCTCCGACATCATGTTGGACACTCTCAGATGGAGGAATCATGAGAAAGCTTTCCCTGGCCTGCGTAGCCGCCGTGGCGGCAATGGCAATCCCAAGTGCAGCTTCAGCAGCTGATGGACCGCCCGTGGTGTTCACTAGTGCGGTCGTTGGATCAGCGACGGTGCCGTTCGCTGGTCCCTGCGGAGGCCCTGGAACTGTCACCATCGAGTTCCATGACATGTTCCATATCACCGAGTTCGCCGATGGTACGGGCCACGTGTCGGGGAATCAGAATGGCACGTTCGCATTCGTTCCTGACGATCCCTCAGCTCCATCCTCGACGGGTCACTACCGCAACGGCTTCAGCTCCTCGATTACGCAAAACTCGGCATCGGACACGAGCGTCTTCAACATCAACGGCAAGCTTGACAACGGTGATCATCTGCGGGTCCAGATTCGTAGCCACTTCACCTTCGCCAACGGCGAGGTGAGAGTCGGCAACTTCTCGGTGTCCTGCGGCTAGACCACACTTGGTTGCGACCGTCGGCCTGTCAAGGCGTATTCGAACAGTCGAGAAGTCGAGGTCTGCGGGTCCAGAACCAGGACCCACCTCAAGCGGGCCGCGGCGCGGCAGTGACGTCGACGGTGGGCCGACGAACGCCCTCCTCGGCACCCCGTAACCGGCGATCGCGCGTTCCCCGGCCGCCCGAGATCAGCACCGCATATCGCGACCACGCCTGGTGATCCCGTTTCCGGGCGCACTACTCGGGCCGCTATCGGGCGGGCGGATCCCTTCCCGTTGCGCGCCACTGATCGGCAGATCGGGGATGCTCGGTGGACACGCCGGTAGGCGCTGTCGGGGGACAGCGCCGATGCCACGG
>JBDHIK010000093.1:0-10773 GCA_039587475.1 Gemmatimonadota bacterium
GCCCGGCATCCGTGAGGCGCTCAAGCAGGTCCTCGAGTACGAGGGCCTCGACGTCACGACCGCCGCCTCCGGCGGCGAAGCTCTGACCCTCTATGACGAGATCCACCCGCATCTGGTGTTTCTCGACGTGAAGATGGCTGGTCTGGACGGACTGGAGACGTTGTCGCGGATCAAGGAGGCCGACCCGCACGCCCTTGTCATCATGATCTCGGGTCACGGGACCGTGTCCACGGCCGTCGAGGCGACGCAGCGCGGCGCCTTCGACTTTCTCGAGAAGCCGCTGGAGACCGACCGGACGCTGGTCACGCTTCGGAACGCCCTGCAGCAGCACACGCTCAGCGATGAGAATCAGAGGCTCCGCGCGGTGATCGACGACCGCTATGCCATGGTTGGCCACAGCAGGGCGCTCCGGGCCGTGGAGGAGTTAGTAGCCAAAGTGGGGCCGACCTCGGCGCGCGTCCTCATTCTGGGAGAGAACGGCACCGGGAAGGAGCTGGTGGCCAGAGCCATCCACCGGCAGTCCACCCGGGCCGACCGCCCGCTGATCGAGGTCAATTGCGCGGCCATCCCCGCCGAACTCATCGAGAGTGAGTTGTTCGGCCACGTGAAGGGCTCGTTCACCGGGGCCTTTGCCGACCGGATCGGCAAGTTCGAACTGGCAGACGGGGGAACCCTGTTCCTCGATGAGATCGGTGACATGTCCCATTCCGCCCAGGCCAAGGTGCTGCGGGCGCTGCAGGAGGGAGTCGTGACCCGGATCGGGGACGGCACGCAGATCGAAGTCGACGTCCGGGTCCTGGCCGCGACCAACAAGAACCTCAAGGAGGAGATCGCCGAGGGGCGCTTTCGTGAGGACTTGTTGTACCGCCTGAACGTCGTAGAAATCGAAGTGCCACCGCTGCGGTCCCGGCGTGAGGACATTCCAGACCTGGTGGCACACTTTGCTGCCCAACTGGCAACGACGGGCCTGGCTCCCAAGCCGTTCGAGGACGCAGCGATTACCGCCCTGGCGACACGCGAATGGCCCGGCAACGTTCGTGAGTTGCGGAACGCCGTCGAGCGGGTGCTCATCCTGTCGGCGGGCAAGACGGTGACCGCGGCGGATGTCGCGCGGCTGGTGGATGGTGGGGACGGGGGGTCCACCTCGAACAGCAGCACCCTCCTGTCGAGCGCGCGCACCTTCGAGGCCTACAAGCAGGAGGCGGAAAAGCTCTTCCTTCTCACCAAGCTCCGGGAACATGAGTGGAATGTGTCGGAGACCGCCCGGGTGCTCGAAATGCCCCGGTCGAACCTCTACAAGAAGATCGAACGCTACGGCCTGACGCGGGAGTCCTCGTGACCGATGATCTGGACCAATTCGACAAGCAGATGGCCGAGATCGACAAGGCCATGGCCAAGGCGCCGCCGCCCCAGGCGGCGGCGCCGGCAGCGCGCCCGGACGGTACACCCACCAAACGGGTGACGCCGGCCGGACCTCCTATGAGCAGCCGGCGCGAGGTGATCAGCATTTGGGTTCGGCTGACGCTGGTCCTGCTCCTGGCCGTTGGTCTGACCGTGTGGCCCTACGACAACGGCTGCGGGTTGGGGTTGGCGGCGTACCTGGCGGCGGTGGCCGTGACGATCGGGACCGGCGCCATGACGGCGATGTCGACGTGGCGCTTGCGCCTGGCGCTCCCGCATGTCTTGTCCCTTGGTGTCACACTGGGAGGCCTTGCCATCCTGGCGCACGAGATTGCGATGCGGTCGGGCTACGCGGCCACCGCAGCAACATGGCTGTGCCCATGACCACGGCCGGTCACCTTCCCTTGTGTTCCTGGGGGGGCTTGCGTAAGGTTCAGCCACATCGACCGACACAGTACTGCCACCATGCTGTCGCCGATTCAGAACGAACACTTTCGAACGATCGCTGCCTTGTGTGATACCGTGTTGGATTGCTCGTCCTTGCTCTTGAGCGCTCCGACGGTGAACCCGTCTTTTCTATCGGTCCCTGCATAGAGGGTTGTCAATGCGTCCGATGCAGGTCAGTGCAAGCAAACGCGCACCGATCTTCGATGAAGGGTCGCTGGATCAGTACCTGCGGGACATCAGCAAGTATCCCCTCATCAACCAGGAAGAAGAGGTCCGACTCGCCCAGGGCATCCGCCGTGGCGATGAGGAGTCCCTGGATAAGATGGTCCGGAGCAACCTCCGGTTTGTCGTCTCGGTCGCCAAGAAGTACCAGAACCAGGGCGTCTCCCTGGCCGACCTCATCAACGAGGGCAACCTGGGCCTCATCCGGGCCGCTCACAAGTTCGATGAGACCAAGGGCATCAAGTTCATCTCCTACGCCGTCTGGTGGATTCGCCAGGCCATCCTGCAGGCCCTCGCGGAACAGAGCCGGATTGTCCGGGTGCCCCTCAACCGGGCCGGGACGCTCCACCGAATCGGTCGGCGCACCGCCGCTTTGCTGCAGGAGCTGGGCCGGCAGCCCACACCCCAGGAGATCGCCGAAGGACTCGACATCAGCATCGAAGAGGTGCAGAAGACGCTGTCGATCTCCCAGGCGCACCTGTCCCTGGACGCCCCCATCACGCCCGGCGAAGACAACAAGCTGCTCGACTACCTTCCCGATACCCAGAACCCCGGTCCTGACTCTCCCACCTTCGAGCACGCCCTCACCGAGTCCATCGAGGAGGTGCTGTCGACGCTCAAGGAGCGGGAGGCGAAGATCCTGCGGCTCTACTTCGGCCTCGACAGTCCGGAGCCCATGACCTTGGAGGAGATCGGGAGTCTGCTCGGCATCACTCGCGAGCGGGTACGGCAGATCAAGGAGAAGGCGCTCAGCCGGCTTCGTCACGTCAGCCGGTCGCGTGCCCTGGAGAGTTTCCTCTCGTCCTGAGACCGGCATGGCCGCCAACCCCAGTTTCGACATCTCGACCGGCGTCGACCTCCAGGAGGTCGACAATGCCGTGAACCAGACGCGTAAAGAGCTGCAACACCGGTATGACTTCCGGGGCGTCGACTATTCGATGGAACTGGATCGGGCAGCCAGCCAGGTCCGGCTGTCGGCCGAAGACGAGTTCCACATGGACGCCCTCGTCGCGACGCTGCAGGGCAAGCTGACGAAACGCGACGTGTCCTTGAAGAACATCCGGGTGGGCGACCCCGAACCGGGGGCTGGACAGTCGGTGCGCCGATCCATCCACCTGGCCCAGGGTATCGAATCCGATACCGCCAAAGCCATCGTCAAGGCCATCAAGAACGACAAGAGCCTCCGCAAGGTGCAGGCCTCCATTCAGGGGGATCAGGTCCGGGTCACCGGCCCGAAGAAGGACGACCTCCAGGCCGCCATGGCCATGCTACGCGAGCAGGACTTCGGGATCGACCTCTCGTTCGGCAACTACCGAGGCTGAGTGTCGGGGCCGACTTGGAGTAGGGCCTTCTGGGCCACCATCCTGGTGGCGCTGGCCGGGGTCGCGTGCGGCGGCGGCCAGCCCCCGGCGGAGCCGCCACCTCCGGCGCCACCGCGAGAAGTGCCTCAGGCCGCACCGTCCCCGTCGGTCCCCGCCGCACCACAACCGTCGGCCGAGAACCGGCAACCCCCCGATACCGTCGTCAGCCACCTCGATGTTCGCATCGGCCTTCACGTCGGAGCCGGCACCACGGACATTGCCGGCGGCGACGCGGTGGTCATGACGGATCCCTCGGGAACCGAGCTGGGACGCATCCCGGCGGGCGCCGCGTGGCAACTCCGCGTTCAGGGGCCACAGGTCGGCGCTCGGGGCCCTGCGGGACAGGGCCTGGTCGAAGACATGATCGTATTTCGGCCGGAGATCCCCGGCCGGTTCGTGCGGGTCGCGGGGCGGGACTATCGGGGCGAAGTCTGGGTGTTCCGTGACCGGACCGGGTTGACGTTCGTCAACCGGCTCGGTCTCGAGAGCTACCTCGCCGGCGTGGTGCCGCTGGAGATCGGGCCGCGCCGTGACGACGAGATCGAAGCGGTGAAGGCCCAGGCCGTCGTCAGCCGGACCTTTGCGGTCCGGAACATGGGACGTTGGCGCGCCGAGGGGTTCGACTTCCGTCCCACCGTGGCAGATCAGGTCTACGGTGGTGTGGACGTAGAGACGCCTCTCGCCTGGCGCGCCATCCGTGAGACCCGTAGTCAGGTGGTCACCAGCGGTCGAGCACCGATCGACGCCTTCTTCTTCTCCACGTGTGGCGGGACCACCGCCGAGGGCACCGAGGTCTTTCGCAACGCCAGGCGCAGCTATCTCAGGTCGATCCCGGATCACGATGGATCGGGACGGGACTATTGCCGAACCTCGCCCAGGTACCGGTGGCGGGAGACGTGGTCGGGCGACGAACTGGCGGGCACGTTGCGGCGCACGCTGCCGGCGCAGGTCGGCGCCGACGCCGCTTCGCTCGGAACGTTGCGCGGTCTGCGTGTGGCGGATCGCACGGGGTCCGACCGTGTGGCCCGTCTCGCCGTCGACTACCAGAGCGGCACGGTGCCGGTGGAGGGCCCGGCCATTCGACGGGTCTTGGTGCGTCCCAATGGCGGCCTGCTCCGCAGCAATGCCTTCGCCCTCACCGTGTCCGGCACCGGGACTACCGTTACCCGAGTGGTGGCGGAGGGCCGTGGGGCCGGGCACGGGGTCGGGCTCTGCCAGTGGGGCGCCATCGGGAGGGCCCGGGCCGGCCAGCACCACATCGACATCTTGACCAGCTACTTTCCGGGGACCACTGTGGAGCCGCTGCCATGACGAGAACGTTGTTCACTGTCGCCTGTCTGACCGGAGCCCTGTCCCTCGTCACGCCGGGGGTAGGGGCGGCCCAGAGCACTCTGGAACAGTTCTCCTATGACAGCCTCGGGTTCCGCGGCATCAGCGGCGAAGTCGGCGCCATGTGGAGCAACAAGGTCGACATGACCGCCCAGGTGGGCGTCCGCATCAACCTCGGCGAGATCGCGCCCAAATTGAGACTCCTGGTTGGGGGTAGTTACTTCAAGTCGGACCTCACCAGCGAGGAGATTCAGCGACTCGAGGCCGGGATCATCCAGGTCGTCGATGACCCTTCGGGCACGGCGACCGTCAGCCTCGGCACCGTGTCGTGGTCGGACCTGGCCCTCGCCGGCGACCTCCAGTACCTCATTGTCAAAGGCCGCGCCTGGCAGCCGTACATCGGCGCCGGCTTTTCGTTCCATTTTCGCAATGGATCGGGGAGCCGGATCGACGGAACGGTCATCGAAGACAACCTGGATCAGACCCAGGTGGGGCTCGACCTGACGGTGGGGACCGACATCAGGATCGCGCGGGCGTTGATCGCCAATGTCGGACTGCGCGGAGTGCTGACGGGAGGGTTGAATACCCTTACGCTAGGCGTTGGCCTGGGCTATCGTGTCCCGTAGGAGGCATGGATGACGGATCGTCGTTTGCGGGTAGGCATCATCGGTGCGGGAGCCATCGTACAGGTGGCGCATCTTCCGGTGCTCAAGCGCACCAAGCTTGTCGATCTGGTGGCCATCTGTGATTCCGATCTTCCCAAGGCCCGCGTCGTGGCAGATCGATTCCAGATCCGGGATGCGTTCGATGACATCGAGGAAGTCCTGCAGTACGAGGAGCTCGACGCGCTCCTGATCTGCACGCCGAATCACTTGCACGAATCCCACATCCTGGCGGCCCTGTCGCGCGGCCTCCACGTGTTGGTGGAAAAGCCCCTCGCCACGTCACTGGAGAGCGTGGAGCGCATCAAGGCCGCCGTCGAGAAGCACCAACGCGTGTTGATGGTCGGGATGAACCACCGGTACCGGCCCGACGTCCAGATCGTTCGCGGCTTCGTGCAGAGTGGCGAGCTGGGCCCGGTGGAGAGCGTCCGAGGCAGCTGGCACGTGTTCAAGCCCTCCCGGTCGCAACTGGGCTGGCGGCTGCGCCGTGAATTGTCGGGCGGTGGTGCCATGCTGGATCTGGGGTTGGCGATTCTGGATCTGGGGCTGTGGCTGGCCGGCAACCCGGCGCCACTCAGAGTCAGTGCCTCGTTCGGCATGGGGGCCGAGACCGGTGGCCCGGTGGAACAGGCCGGCAGCGCCTACGTGGTGTGCGAGTCCGGGGCGTCGATCTTTCTTGACGTGACGTGGAACCACATCGGCGGTGGCGAACGCTTTGGCGTCGGACTGCGGGGAGGTAAAGGCAGCGCCAGCATCAACCCGCTCACCGTCTGGAAGAAGATGCATGGCGCCCCCATGGACGTGGCCCCGACCGGGGCCGGCAGTCGGGAGAGCGCCTTTGCCTCCTCCTACCGGGCCGAGTGGGCCCACTTCTTCGCTGCCATCGCCGGGGAAGCCGAGGCCCCCTCCCTGGACGATTACCTCGGCCTCCATCAGGCGATGGACGCCATCTACCGCTCCGCCGAAACCGGCAAAGAAGTCAAACTGTGATCCTGGCGGCCCGGTCTCTCGCCGGGCGTGTGCTGTGCTGGGCCGCCGTGGCCGGAGCTGGGTTCGGGGCCGGTGCGGAGGCCGTCGCCCAGGAACCGGCCACCGGGGGTCTGGTGGTGCGGCTCATCACGGTCGGCCCCGGCGCCGAAGTGTGGGAGCGGTTCGGGCACAACGCGCTGTGGCTGACCGACAGCACGCGCGGGATCGACATCGCCTACGATTACGGTCGGTTCAGTTTCAGCGAACCCGACTTTCTGGGTCGCTTCGTCCGGGGCGACATGCGCTACTGGATGGCGGCGAGCCGTCCGCAGGCGATGTTGGACGCCTACCGACGCCGCAGTCGATCCATCTGGGTCCAGGAACTGGACCTCCCTCTGCCGGCCCGAGAGGAACTCCTCCGATTCCTCGAGTGGAACGCCCTCGAAGCGAACCGGTTCTACCGGTACGACTACTACCGGGACAACTGTTCCACGCGGCTGCGCGACGCGCTGGATCTGGTGCTCGATGGTGCGATTGCGCGTCAGATCGCCGACACGGTGCCGGGATCGACGTGGCGCTTCCATTCCGATCGTCTGTTGGCACCCGATCTGCTCGCCTATACCGGAACCAAGTTGGGGCTCGCCAATCCCGCCGACGAGACGATCTCCAGATGGGACGAGATGTACGTGCCCATGAAACTGCAGGAACACCTGCGTTCGGTGGTGGTGATCGGCGAGGACGGCGACGGCCGTCCGTTGGTCGCGTGGGAGGGGGCGCTGTACCAGGGCGACGGCACCGAGCGCGCCGAACCGCCGGCGTGGGTTGGCCTCTACCTGGTGCTCGGCCTCGCCGTGGCGGGTATGCTGTACGGGTCGGCCGCAGCGACGGCGCAGGGTCGTCGTGCTGGCCGCATCGTGGTGGGAGCCATGGGACTGGGCTGGGCGGTCTTCGCCGGCATCGGGGGATCGTTGCTGCTGTACCTCTGGCTGGGGACCAGCCATGACATTACCCGCGGCAACGAAAACGTCATGCAGCTGAGCCCTCTGGCGCTCGCCCTCGTGGTGCTCCTTCCTGCGGCCTTGCTGCGAGGGTCGTGGCGGAGGCCCCTCGTGGTGCTGACAGGGCTGTTGGCCGGCATGTCGTTGCTGGGGGTGCTCCTCAAGGTCGTTCCGGGCATCGACCAGGCGAACTGGGAGATTCTGGCGCTGACCGTCCCGATCAATGCCGCGATGTTCCTGGGAGCCCGTAGACTCTATGCCGCCGCGGAGGCGTCGTAGACCCTCGCTTGCACGAACAACTCGAACAGGGCGGGGTCGAGGCTGCCGGCTTCGACGTCCGTCCGCATGACGTCGAGGGCCCGCACTGCCGTGAGGGCCGGCTTGTAGGGTCGATCCATGGCCGTCAAGGCGTCGTAGATATCCGCCAGCGTCATGATCCGCGTCTGGATCGGTATGTCCGTTGCGGTGACTCCGCGCGGGTAACCAGAGCCATCCAGCTTCTCATGGTGGCCGAAAGCAATGGCCGGGACCCGCACGAGCTCGGCGGTCCAGGGGATCTGCCGCAGGAACGCGTAGGTGTGGCGCACGTGATCCTCGAGTTCGCGTCGCTCGGCCTCGTCCAGCGTGCCCCGGCGAATGCGCAGGCGACGCAGATCGTCCTGTGACAGAATCGGAGCCGCCTCGCCGTCCAGCGCGCGGAAGGACTCCCCGGCGAATTCCTCGAGTGCCTCATCGACCGTTTCCTCGACGACGGTCGGCTCATTGGCCGTGAGCACGGCGTTGAGGAACCGATCCAGACGTTCGAACTCCTGTGCCTCGGCGGCGCGCAGGGCCTGGAGCATCTGGTCGTACCCCTGCGTGCCATACTTCTCGAGGTGGCTGGCCCGGGCTTTCTCGAACTGCCACTGCGCGGTGCGGACCAGGAACGCATGGCGCTGTTTCACCTCGGCCAGGTCCGCCTCGTACAGCTTCTTTTCCTTTCCCAACACTTCCTCGCGAACCCCGACCTTGCCGAAGTCGTGCAGCAGGGCGGCGTAGCGCAGTTCTCGCAGATCGTCGCGTCCCAGGCGAAGGTCACGGAAGGGTCCGGTGCGGCAGTCGGACGCGACCGTCGCCAACCGTTCCGTCATCACCGCCACCCGTTCCGAATGGCCCGAGGTCACCGGGTCGCGTGCCTCGATGGCCGTGACGGACGCGCGAACGAACCCGTCGAACAGCCGTTCGATCTCGTCATACAACTGACTGTTCTCCAGAGCGACGCCTGCCAGGCTGGCCATGGCGCGGGCCAGGTCCACCAGGCGGGTGCTGTAGCCTCCGACCACCCGGTCCACGTCGGCGTGCGATGACAGCGTGGCACCAGGGTCTCGCTTGTGGTTGATCAGCTGAAGGACACCGATCACCTCTGCCTGATGGTTGGTCATGGGCAGCACCAGCATTGACCTGGTGCGGTAGCCATGGTGCTCGTCGAAGCTCCTGTTGAAGCCGTAGGGCACCCCGTCGGTCAGCTGGTAGACGTCCTCGATCACCAGAGGAACGGCCTCGACCGCCACGTGCCCCGCCACGGAACTGTGGTCGAGTGGCATCGAGGCCTCCTCGAAATCCAGATCTGGAAGCGTGTCGTTCTGGGTCAACTTGAACTGGAGTTGGCCAGGGCCGTCCATCGACTGGGAGACGAGGTACAGACTGCCGGCGTCCGACTGCGTGATGCGGCGTGCGTATCGCAGGATCATGTCGAGCAGGGTGGCGTAGTCCCGCTCGACACTGAGCTGAATCCCGATCGCGGTGAGTTCGGACAGCTCGGTGGCCCGGGCCGTGAGTTCCCGCTCTGCAGCGGCAACGCGTCGCCGCGTGGCTGATTCCCGAAGCGCGGTGCGCAGGGCGATGAGGAACCGGGCCGGAGCGGCGTCGGCCGGGAGATGCGCGCTCAACCGCTCTGCCGGCGTTCCGGAGGGAATCCCCCCATCCGGTGGACCCAGGCCGACCGGGGCCGCGCCCAGGCGCCAGACCGCCGCCAGATCGTCTGCGGAGGTCCGGACCATGGCCTCAGGGCCCAGCACGACGGCCGTGGGCCGGTCGAGCCGTTCGAGGGCCGTTGCTCCGGCGACTTCGCGGACCTCGATCCCCTCCCCGGTCAACGCCTGTGCCAGCGGAGCAGGGTCCCAATCGGGCGTGTGGAGCAGCAGGAAACGCATGGCGTCCTCGCGGGGCCTGTTTTCAGCCTCCGGAGGAGGCCTGGCGGAGTCCTGCTTCCGCCTCGGTGTACGCTGGGAACACGTCGAGGGCTCGGCGATAGAACTCCACGGCACGGGTGGCGTCGCCACGGTCCTGATAGAGGAGGGCCCGGCTGTAATACGTCAGCGCCTCGGTCGGGATGTCCCGGGCGGCCTCTCCGGTTTGGGGTTGATCGGGTAGCGGAGGCAACTCGACGTCCCGCAGGATTTCGTCGGCGATATCCACGATGATCTGGAACAACGCCTCCCGCTCGTCATTGGCCGTGGCCACATGGACGATCTCGCCGGTCTCCACGTCGACGATGCGGGCGTCCACGCGGAATCTGCCGTAGAGGTCGACAAACGTCCCGAACACCATGTAGCGAGCTCCGACCAACTGACCGATGCGCGCTGCCGTGGCGGCGTCGACTCGGCCGAGCTCGACCAGATCCTGTTCGTCGAGCAGGCGCTGGGTCTCTGCCCGGTCCACCAGACGCACATCGGGGTGGCGGCTCAGCTCGCTGATCAGCATCCCCGGGATGCCTCGTTCCAGGGCTTCGAAGTTCTCCTGATCCTGGCCAAAGGATCCGCCGTCCTCGAATGCCAGGACGGCGATGCCCGGGCGACGGTCCTGTCCGTCCAGGGGGGCGACGGCGAGAGGGCCAATCAGGCAAAGTGTGGCGATGCGGTGAAGTCTCATGGTTCGCTCCCGGCTACAGGCGCAGGGTCTGGCCTTCCCGGGCGGCATCGATCGTCAGCGAGAGGCCGCGCGCCATGGCTGCCTGTCGGGTGTGTTCGACGATGCCGTCCAACGTGCCGTCATCATGGTTCGGGTCGTGATGGAAAAGGAGCAGACGTGACGCGCCACAGTCGGCGGCCAGGTCGAGCGCTTCCGTCGTGGTGGAGTGGCCCCATCCCACGCGGTCCTGGTTCATCTCGGGGCGGTACATGGCATCGTGGATCAGCACGTCGACTCCGGCGATTGCCTGGACCAGGCCCTCATACCAGTCTTTGCCCTGATCCGAACGGCTCCGACCCCCCAACTCGTTGTCGGTAAGGTAGGCGACGGCCGGTCCGCCGGACGCCGCTCCTATCCGGTAACCCAGGGTCCGTCCGGGGTGCTGCAACTCCAGGGCCAGGACCTGCCAGTCGAGGCCGTTCACCGGCCCCGGAG
>JBDHIK010000094.1:0-15185 GCA_039587475.1 Gemmatimonadota bacterium
ACCAGAAGGTGGCCGGCTAACTACTCGTCGGTCGGGTCAGGCGCGGGCTGGTAGGTGGTCCGAAGCGTCACGACCCGCTCCTGGTCCGACCCCAGGGCCCAATTCTCCTGGTACACGGTCCCGTCACCGTTGTCGCGATAGTCGATGCCTGTCACCCGGCCATCGCGCTCCGACCGAAATCGCACGGTCCCATCGTCGAGCACGGTCCCCTGTGACCGGTGGGGCGATGCGGCATCATAGAAGGCGTAGCTGATCCACGCATTGGTCGACGCCTCATGGGTGATCATGACGTGCGCCTCCCACAACCGGCCGTCTGGTGGCCGGCCGTCGAACGTGACCTTGATCCAGTCCCCACCAAGCACCCACTGGTACTCGAGAGCTCCCGGCGCCGAATCCCCGCGCGCGGTGACGCTCATCGTTTCCCACCGGCCAATGAGGAACCCGAGTGGCTCCAGTGCTGCCGTTTCCGTTTGCGCAGCCAGTGGCGCAGCGCCGAGGCCCAGGAGTCCCGCGACCAGCGTACCCGTCGTCTTCATGGAGCCTCCACGTTGTCGGAGCTCGCCACCGCGGCGAGCGCATTGAGAATCCCGTCGGCTGTTACGTCGCGGTGGGACGCGTGCCATTCGAGAGCCCCCGCCGACAGGATGATGACCTGGGGTGACTCGTGCCGGACCCCCACGTCCGCAGCGATGCGATCCGACACCGCCCGCCCCTGGATGACGTCCACGGCGTAGACCGGCACGTCGGGCCGCGCTTCGGCAACACGCTCGACGTGCGGCAGCGCCCGATGGCTCAACCCGCAGATGGGGCTGTGCTTGTACAGAACCGCGACCGGGCGTTGCCTCGCCTCGGTCCAGTCCGCCATCGTCTCCAATCGCTGCATCGCTACTCCTCTGCCAATCGGCCACACGGTTGTCTGGTGCCCGTCCCTGGCGCTGTGATGGAACGCACCATCCGGGAATGGTGGTGTCCTACTCCTCGCGGCGCCGCCAGACCGCCACCGCGACGGCGACCACGGCGAGGAGCGAATAGACCAGCTGGGTTTGCAGCATCGCCGGAAGGCTCCAGGCAATCCCCACGACCGCCAGACCAATCAACACCTTCCCTGCCGGGGCCACCCATCGCTCTGGCACCATGGGGAGCAGCGCCAACGCCGCGGAGACCGCCAGCAGGAAATAGGCGCCGCGGCTTCCCATGGGAAGATCACTGACCAGCGCCTGGAAACCCCACCCGGCAACGAGGAGGGAGCGGCGTCCGGTCAGGGCGCCCCACCAGATGCTGACCAGGGCCAGCGGGCTCAAGAGCGGCTGCCAGTAGAAGAGCCCGGCTGGAAGGAATCCTGACCCGATCCGGGCCAGGAGCATGCCGCCGACCGGGGCCAGGACGCCACGGGGCACCAGGCCGTGCACCGGCCACAACCCGGCGAGTCCCCAGGCAGCGACGGCGACGAGCGGCAGGAGCCCGATCTCGATCTCGGCGGTCAGGGGGGCGAGGCCCGGATTGTTCATGGACCATCCCCCGGCTCCGGCGCGCTGATACACGTCGATGGCGAAGGGAATGAGCGGCGCTGCGAGCAGCGGGAGCACCGGGAATCGTGGCCCACCCCAGAGCCGGTAGGCCAGCGCGTGGCCGGCGGCGGCGACGGCCAGCGCGCCCACCACGACGTAACCGAGGTGGGGTGACACCATCACTGCAACCGCTCCGCCGACCAGCACGAGGATCCACCAGACGTCCTGCCCGCGTGGAGCAAGGAGACGGTGGTGCCAATGCGTCCAGACCATCCAGTGGAGGTCCACGTAGCGGATCACCAGCCCGAATCGGCTGAGTTTCCCGACTTGAAAACATGCAACCGTGGCGCCGGCGATGATGGCGGCCCAAGCGAACGCCCAAGAGGATTCCGTCGCGACAACGATCCACGTGGTCAGGAGTAGGGCCGTCAGGCCCACCAACGCGGCCAGGACCTGGCCCGCCACGGGAAACCCCTGTGCGCCCGACCGGCGGTGGAGGCCGAGCCCGACGAGAACGGCGCAGGGACCGAGTAACAGGAGGCCGTTGGTGATGGCCAGGAACGACCCCAGCGCCTCGAGCTGAGCGGCAAGGGCCACCGGCATCGGCGCCATGGCCCGAGCCCCGACCTGCAGTGCAGCGCCTCCCAGGGCGAACGCCAGCATGCCCTCCGCCGCGACCGCGGCGGGACGACCCCGCGGGAACAACAGCACCGCAACCCCGAGGCCCAGGAGGACCTGGAACAGGGTCAGCGACTCGAGGATCGCCACCGCTCCCTCAGGCGTCCCCGGGCAGTTGGCCGCCGGCCCTGGTACTCTCGGCCACGCGCGTCAACAGCCGTTCGGTGAACTCCAGCCGGTCGGAGATCTCGGACACCTCAGTCCGCAGGTCCTCGATGGCGTGGGTCAGGGTATCGACGCCTTCGAGGAGCTGTGCGGCGTCCCGGCTGGAGAGCGCGGTACCGCGCTTGCCCCAGGCCCGGGTGACGAGAATCACCGTCATGAGGAAGGTGCCGGCGCCCATCATCGTAAGCAGGACGGTTTCGAGTGTCGCGAGTTCAATGGGATTCATGGTCGATTCTCATCCACAATGATGATGAAGAGCCGCATCACACGGTGGCGGGCAGAGCCGCCACCACTTCGGCCAGGGCCTCGATGCCGTCCATCAGCTGCCGGTCCGCAAGATACGGAGCGGGACCCAGGCGCAGGACGTCTTCCCGGTAGTCGGTCCAGACGTTTCGCTGCCGCAACAACTGTTGGCAGCGCCCGGCGAACGGCGTTCGCAATGCCAGGAACCCGCCGACCTCCGACAGCGGGACCGAGCGGTCACGGTCGATCAGGGCCGGGTCGGCATCGAGTGCGTCGAAGTGCTTCGCCAGAAGTCCTACCTGGTGCTGACTCACTTCCCGGAGCAGCGCGGGCTCGAGTTCGTGTTGCTCAAAGAAGTCGAACACCGACGCCGCCCGATAATGACTGACCGGATCATAGGTGGCGCCGGCGAATCTGTCATCGCCCTCGGCGTAGCCAACCCGGTCCTCCACCAGACCGGTGATGTCTCCGAACTCGGCAAACCACCCAGTGACGGCCGGCCGCAGGGTGCTGGTCCGTGGAAAACGCAGGAACCCGTTGCCTTCCCCGAGTTGGCAATA
This sequence comes from Gemmatimonadota bacterium, assembly GCA_039587475.1. GTDB lineage: Bacteria > Gemmatimonadota > Gemmatimonadetes > Gemmatimonadales > GWC2-71-9 > N074bin45. The sequence continues at coordinate 3,155 of JBDHIK010000094.1, forward strand.
CTTGTAACCGCCCCCGACCAGGTAGGCGTCTTCGAGGTCGTGTGCCGCCAGGGAGAACGGCATGGCGTTGAGCGTGTGATAGGTGTCGACCAGGAGCGGGATGCCGTGTGACCGGCACGCGGCGTTGATACGGTCGAGGCCGGGCACGATATGCCCGCTGGCGAACAGCACCGACGATACCATGACCGTCGCGGTGTGCTCGTCGATGGCGGCAATGACCTGATCGGCAATGTCCGCGGCGCACGCCGAGGGCACCCGGTGCACGATCAGACCTTCCTCTTCGAAGCGGGCCAGCTGCCGCCGCATGGAGTGGAACTCGCCGTCGGTGGTGACGACCCGCGGCCGGTCACGGAGCGGCAGCGCCGACAGGAACCGCACGAGGAAATCGTGGGTGTTCTGCCCCAGCGTGATCGCTCCGACGGCCGGGTCGTCATCCAGGAGTCGGTACCAGCCAGCCCGGACCAGCGCCGCCTGGGCATAGGCGGCCTCCCACTTCTCGTCCACGTATTCGGCGGCGTCCTGCCAGGCCAGCGCCTGACCCTCACGACTGCCATCGGGCCAGGCCTGATGGGAGTGCCCGGTAAGCAGGCAGCGCTCGGCCACCCGAAATCGCTGGTAGTGCGGCGCCAGCGCATTGGGAGAGGCGTACAGAGACTCGGGTTGAAAGGCCATGTGTTATAACTCGGTCCGGATGATCCACAGATCCGGGAAAGCGTTGTGAAACAGCGTCGACTTGAGATACTCCGCGCCGCTGGATCCCCCGGTGCCCCGTTTCGTCCCGATGGTTCGTTGCACCATCTTCACGTGGCGGTAGCGCCACTCCTGGACGCCTTCGTCAAGATCGATGAGCCGTTCGCACAGTTGCAGCGTCGAGGGGTCGGACCGGTACAGGTCCACGAGCACGCGTTGCAGCCCCGGCGATGCCTCGATCGGTTGCGTCACGTCCCGGCCCAGCACGTCCTCGGGAACAGGATACCCGGCCCGGGCCAGGTAGTGCACGAAGGCGTCCCACAGCGTGGGCTCGTGAAAACGCCGTTCCAGCGCGGCCCGGCCGACGCCGCCTTCCGGGAAATGGTCCACCGCCGCCCGGCGCTTGGCGCCAAGAACGAACTCGAACTCCCGGAATTGGGCCGACTGGAACCCGCTGCCGGATTCCAGGCGGTCGCGGAACGTCAGGTAATCGATCGGCGTCATCGTCTCGAGGACATCGATCTGAGACACCATGACTTTGAGAATGGTCAGGACCCGCTTGAACGTTCCCAGGGCCTTGGGGAGGTCATCCGCGTCCAAGCGGCCGCGCAGATAGTCCAGTTCGTGCAGAACTTCCTTGAACCACAGCTCATACACCTGGTGGATGATGATGAACAACTGCTGGGCCGTCAACACCTGATCCAGTCTCAGGTATTCGGCGTACATGCTGGGGACGGAGCCCGAGGGTTCCCCTTCGTATGGTGTCATCGCTCTCTCGGCGTGTAGTCGTTCAGGACGGCGTAGGGGTCGGGCCACGGGAACGGATAATCCAGGGCCTGGGCTGCGTGGCGCGTCCAGTAAGGGTTCCACAGGTGGGCCCGGGCCATGACCACCAGGTCGGCACGGCCTGCGGCAAGAATCCCGTTGGCATCTTCGTACGAGGAGATGTTCCCGACCGTCATGGTCGGGAGGCCGGTCTCCAGCCGGATGCGGTCACTGAACGGAGTCTGGAACTGCCGACCATAGACGGGCCGTTGCTCCGGGACGGTCTGCCCGGCTGACACATCCACGATGTCGCAGCCGTGACGCTGAAACAACCGGGCCACCTCGACCGCGTGCTCCGGCGTGGTGCCCCCGGGGGCCCAATCGACGGCTGACACTCTGACCGACAGGGGCTTGGACTCGGGCCATGCTTCTCGCACCGCGTCGAAGACTTCGAGGGGAAACCGCATGCGGTCCGTCAGGGCTCCACCGTAGGCGTCCGTCCGTCGATTGGTGAGCGGCGAGATGAAGGTCGCCAGCAGGTATCCGTGAGCCATGTGGATCTCGAGGAGGTCGAATCCGGCTTCGTCGGCCCACCGGGTGGCCCGGACATGATCGTCCCGGACGGCGTCCATGTCGTCGCGGGTCATGGCACGCGGGACTTGATTCCCTTCGCTCCACGGCACGGCCGACGGCGCCAGGACCGGCCAGTTCCCGGACGGCAGAGGCAGGTCGACTCCGTCCCACGGCGCGCGCGTCGATCCCTTGCGACCGGCGTGACCCAGTTGCATCCCGATGGCGGCCCCGCTGTGGCGATGCACGAAATCTACGATCCGGCGCCAGCCGGTCACGTGCTCCGGGCGGTAGAGCCCGGCGCATCCCGGGGAGATTCTCCCGTCCGCCGAAACGTCCGTCATCTCCGTCATGACCAGCCCGGCGCCGCCGATGGCGCGGGAGCCGAGATGCACCAGATGCCAGTCGTCGGGCATGCCGTCCTCCGCTGCGTACTGGCACATCGGGGACACGACGATCCGATTGGACAACTCGAGGTCTCGGAGCTGGAAGGGCGTGAACAGCGGCGGGGGCGTCGCGCCGGCCGGCACGCCGCCCTGGTCGGCGAACCACCGATCAACGCGGGCCACGAGTGCGGGGTCGCGCACCTTGAGGTTTTCGTGGCTGACCCGGAGGCTTCGCGTCAGCAGGTTGAAGGCAAACTGCAGCGGTTCCAGCGTCAGGTAGCGTTCCGTGTTCTCGAACCATTCCAGGCTGACCTGGGCCGCCCGTTGCAGGCTCTCGACGGCCGGCCGCCGCACGGCCTCGTAGTCCCGGAGTGCCTGGGGCACGTCGGCAGCGCCCTGGACCGACTCGGCCAACACGATGGCGTCCTCCATGGCCAACTTGCTCCCCGATCCCACCGAGAAATGGGCCGTGTGAGCGGCATCGCCCATGAGGACGATGTTCTCATGGCTCCAGGACGCGTTCCACACGTTGGGGAACTGCCGCCAGATGGACTTGTTGCGCAGCAGCGGGTGGCCGTCCAACTCCTCGGCGAACAGGGCTTCGCAATACGCCGCGGTCGCGTCCTCGTCCTCTACCGCAAGCCCAGAGGCCTTCCAGGCGGCATCCGTGGTCTCGACGATGAAGGTCGAGTGGCCCTCTTCATACTGGTAGGCGTGAACCCGCCACAGCCCGTGCGCGTTTTCCTTGAAGTAGAACGTGAAGGCCGGGAAGGGCCGGGTGGTCCCCAGCCAGACGAACCGATTGGGCCGAAAATCGATCGTGGGCCGGAAGGCCTCGGCATATCGCTGGCGGATGGCACTGTTGAAACCGTCCGCGGCCAGGATCAGGTCGGCGTCCAGGCTCGTGACGTCCTCGATCTCCGATTGAAAATGCAATTCCACGCCGAGGTCGCGGCACCGATCCGCCAGAACGCGCAGCAGGGTCGACCGCGACATGCCGCTGAACGCATGCCCCGTGGAGGTGACCACCGTACCACGATAGTGAATGTCAATGTCGTCCCAACGGGCGAAATGTGAGGCCATGGCCTCGAACGTCTCGGGATCGGCCGTCTCCAGGTTGCTGCCCGTCGCGTCCGAGAACACCACGCCGAACCCGAAGGTGTCTTCCAGACGGTTGCGCTCGTGGACCTCGATGTGGTGACCGGGATCGGCCCGCTTCATCAGGATGGCGAAGTACAGTCCCGCCGGTCCGCCCCCGACGCTGACGATCTTCATGACGGCACCCTGCCCTCTCGTTGCTCGTCCCACGAAGGGGGCGTGAGACGCCGCCGGCCGTCGCTGGAACGAGGGGTCTCGGGCTCCTCCAGTCCCTCGCGGTCCCACAGTTTGCAGGTCACCTGTTTGTGCACCTGGTCCAGTCCCTCGCAGTAGTTGGTGAAGACGCAGCGGCGCACCTCCGCGCCGCGGCCCGCCCGTACCTTCCGGAACCAGTCCGGGTCGGCCAGAGACTGTCGGGCCGACGCCACCACGTCCGCGCCGCCGCGCTGGAGGATGGCTTCGGCCTGCTCGAAGGTAGTGATCCCGCCGCACACCACCACCGGTGTCTCATGCCCGGCATCCCGCACCGCCCGTCGAACCGCGGCCGTCGCACCGACGTTGCGTCCGAACGGTCCCGCGTCATCCGATCGGACGGTGGGCATGCATTCATAACCGCTGCGCCCGGTGTAGGGATACGCCGCCCACCCGACCTTCGGTTGCCTGGCGTCCTCGAACTTGCCTCCTCGGGACAGGGATAGGAAATCCATGCCCGCGTCCGCAAAGGCAACACCGAAGGCCTTCGCATCTTCCACGTCACTGCCGCCGGGAATGCACTCCTCCGTCAGAAAGCGGCACCCCACGGCCACCTCGGTCCCCACCGCACGACGGACGGCATGGTACACCTCCAGCGGCAGTCGCACCCTCCCCTCGAGGGATCCTCCGTAGCCGTCTGTTCGATCGTTCAGCCGAGACAGAAACGAGGCCATCGTGTACGCGTGGGCATAGTGCAGCTCCACCCCGTCGAACCCGGCATCACGGGCCCGCGACGCGGCCTGGGCGAACACCCCGGGTAACGTCTCGGGGAGCGTTCGGACGTGCGGGAGTGCCACGTCGGTAATGCGCTCGCGGTATCCGAAACAGAGCGCCTCCCACTCCCGCGGCGAAAGCACTTCACGCAGTTCCTCGTCGGACATGGCGAGCAACTTTCCCCGGATCTCCTGATCCGACCCCGGGAGGTGTTCGCGATGGTGGTCCGTAATGACGAGGAATTCCCCGAGGTAGCGCTCGCGGGTCGGGCGGCGGCGAATGGTCTGAAAGTCGATGATCTGAATGAAGAGCCGGGTCTGTCCCGCGCTGGCCCGGCGGACGGTCTCGACCAGTTGCCGCAGTCCCGCGACGAATCGATCGTGGCCGATTCTGAGCAACGGGCCGCTGGGAATGTCCCGCACCCCGGTCGCCTCGACCACGATGGCCCCGGGACGTCCCTCGGCGAAGCGCCGGTACCAGTCGAGCACATCCGGGGTGACATACCCTTCATCGGTAGCACGCCAGGGAACCATCGCCGGCACCCAGGTGCGGTGCCGCAACTCCACCGGGCCCAATTGCACGGAGCTGAACCAGCGGCTGGCTCCGGCCTGCGCCTCGGTGGGCCAGTGGCCCGGTGGCAGCGCGAACTTGACGGGATGGGGAGGATGCCACATCGGACGTCAGTGCACGCTCCGAAACGCCTTGAGGAGGAGGCCGGCGATCACCAGGTGCTGGATCTCCGTGGTTCCTTCATAGATGCGCAGGGCTCGGACCGACCGGTACAGCCGATCCACGACGCTGGTCGCCAACACCCCGGCGCCCCCGTGGATCTGCACCGCGTCGTCGATGATGCGCTGGGCCGCCTCGGTGGCGAACGCCTTGGCCATGGCGGCCTCCAGCGTGACCCGTTCGGCGCCTCCGTCCTTTTCCCACGCGGATCGGTACACCAGGAGTCGTGCCGCCGTGAGGTCCGTGGCCATACGCGCCAGCTTTTCCTGTATCAGCTGAAATTCCGCCAAGGGCTGGTTGAATTGCCGGCGCGTCGTGGCGTGTGACAGCGACTCGTCCAGCGCCCGACCCGCCATTCCGCACGCCGCCGCGGCCACGGTGCCCCGCAGAAAGTCCAGCGTCCGGAGTCCGAGTTTGAACCCGGCCCCCTCTTCTCCCAGCAGGTTCCCCGCAGGGACGCGGCACCCGTGGAAGGCGATGGTACCCAGCGGATGGGGCGAACTCAACACCAACGGCGCCACGAACTCGCAGCCCTCGGTAGCGGCCGGAACCACGAAGGCCGAAATCCCCCTGCGCCCGGCGGCCGCATCGGTGGAAGCGAACACGACGTAGAAGTCGGCGATACCGGCATTCGATATGAACGTCTTGGTCCCGTCGAGCACGAAGGCGTTCCCGTCCCGGACGGCCCGGGTCTTCAACGAGGCCACGTCCGATCCGGCCTCGGGTTCCGTCATGGCGAAGCCGGCGATCCTGGTTCCCGCGAGGGCCGGAGCCGCCCAGGTGGCCTGCATCTCTTCGGTGCCTTCCAGGAGAATCGGCACCGACCCCAGGGCCTGGAGTGCACACACCGCGTCGGCCAGCGGGGATCCCCAGGCCAGGGCCTCCCGGGTGAGGCTCAGGCCTCGGAGATCGAGACGGCCGATGGGCTCCAACCAGCCACCGTCACCGAGGCGCGCGCAAATCCCCCTCGCCTGTTCGCGGCCTTCGGCATCGTCCGCCGGTTCGGGAAGGGGGACGATCTTGTCGCGGACGAAAGCCATGAGGTCCCTGGCCTGGGCGATGTGCCGCTCCTCGAGGAATGCCCGGATGGGAACTGGATCGATCATGGTCAGGAGAAGGCCGGCGGGCGCTTGGCCATGAACGCTTCATAGGCCTCGCGGAAATTGGGATCCGTCATGCAGCGCGCCTGCGCCTCGGCCTCCAGGCGGAGGGCGGCGGTGACGTCCATGTCCGCCTCACGGTTGAGGGCGTCCTTGGTGACCGCCAGCGCTTCCGAGGGGCCTCGCGCCAGCGACACGGCCAACGCCGTCGCTTCCGCCAACGCCGCGCCCGGGTCGGTCACCCGGTTATACAGGCCGATGCGATGCGCTTCGTGTGCATCGATGAATGCGCCGGTCATCAGCAGTTCGGTGGCGCGCCCGAAGCCGACGAGACGGGGCAGCAACCAGGCGATCCCCATGTCGGCTCCCGACAACCCCACCTTGGTAAAGAGGAAGGCGATCTTGGCCGTCGGATCCGCGATGCGCACGTCACAGGCACTGGCGATGACCGCGCCGGCACCGGCCACGGTGCCGTTGAGGGCGCCCACGATGGGTCGGCGACAGGCCCGCATCCCGGCAATGACGTCACAGGTCATCTGGGTGAACTCGAGGAGACCGTTCTCGTCGCGCTCGAACAGCGCCCCGATGATGTCTTCGACGTCCCCGCCGGAGCAGAAGGCCCGGCCCGACCCGGTCATCACGATGGCCCGCACCCCCGGCGCCGTATCCAGGGCGCGGAACGTGTCACGAAGCTCCGCGTACACTTCGAAGGTCAAGGCATTCAGCCGATCGGGACGGTCCAGGGTGATCGTCGCGACGGCGGTCTCGGTATCGAGCTCGTAGCGGAAAGAACGTGGGGCGACGGTCATGGCAGAATGGCCGTGGCTTCGATTTCGACCTGGGCCGTGGGGTCCACCAGTGCCGCCACGGCCACCAGCGCCATCGCCGGATAGTGCCGGCCCATGTGGCGCCGGTAGACCTCGCCGAGTGGCTTGAGGTTGCTTCGGTAGGCGTCGATGTCCACGACGTAGATGGTAAAACGCCCGACGTGCTCCGGGAGCCCGCCAGCCTCGCGCACGACCTCCAGGATGTGTCCCAACGTGGCATCGAACTGCTCGACGAACCCGCCCGCCAGATCGTCCGTCGTGTCGCCGCCCCGTGCGGTCTGCCCCGCGACGAACAGCACCCGGCCACCCGCCGGCCCCAGCATCCCGTTGTTCCAGCCGCGCGGCACCCCGAGCGACGCCGGATTGAAGATGTCGAACGTCATACCGCTATCCCTCCCCCATCGATGACCACCGCCTGGCCCGTCACGCCCTTCGCTTCCTCGCTCACCAGCATGAGCACCACGTGCGCCACCTCTTCGGGCTCGATGAGCCGGCCCTGCGGGGTCATCTGAATGATGGCGCTCAGGGCATCGTCACGGGACTTCCCTGTGGCCGACATGATGTTGGCCACCGACCGCTCGGTCATCGGCGTGTCGACGTAGCCGGGACAGACCGCGTTCACGGTGACGCCGCGACCGGCGACCTCGCTGGCGGCAGACCGGGTGAATCCCATGACGGCGTGCTTGGCGGCGGCGTAGGCGGCAATGTACTTGGCGCCAGCCAGCCCGGCGACCGAGGCCACGTTGACGACTCGCCCCCAGCGCCGTTCCTCCATTCCCGGCAGGAACGCTTTGGTACAAAGGAAGGTGCCGGTGGCGTTGCCATTCAGCATCCGGTGCCAATCCTCGAGCGACGTGCGGGCGATGGGCGCCGAATGTGCCTGGCCGGCGTTGTTGACCAGGATGTCGACCTTCCCCATCCGGGCGTTGCCGGCTTCGAGGAGCTGGGCCACGCTGGCCTCGTCGGTCACGTCCACTCGGTGCGAGTGCGCCCGGTGCCCCGCCTCCGTGAGCTCGGCGGCAACCGCGTCGGTCGTGGCCACGGTCCGCCCGGCGACCAGTACCTCGGCGCCGGCCCGGGCCAGGGCTCGTGCCACGGCCGCACCGATGCCTTGTCCACCGCCGGTCACGACGGCGGTGGCGCCGTCAGGGAGTGTCATCGAGAATGGCCTCCGCCAGAATCTGTCCAAGAACGTCGATGGTGCCCTGGCCTTCCTCCGCGCTGGCCGTCGCCGGATCCCCGAAGTACGCGCGCGCCCCCCCAGCCTCTTCGAACGAACGCGTGCCGGACCGGATGGCCTCGGACAGCGACACCGGCACTTCGGGAAGATCCTGACATCGGTCCCCGCGCACCTGCGACGGGGCCGCCGCCATTACGATGGACGTCTCGTAGCGACCGGCGTGGCAGGCGCCACTCTGGAACTCCTCCGTCAGCCTTCCTGCCAGTTCGCGCCGGGTCAGGTTCGGGTGCACGACACGCATGCCCACCCCGCGCTCGGCGACCTGGGCCATGGCAAGAGCCAGCGCGGCGAGGTGTTCCGGGTCGAAGTGCGCGTTGGCGATGGCCAGACAGGACACGCCGGCTTGGGCCAGGCCGCCGGCGATACCGGCGATCAGTTGCGCCACGGTCTCCTTTGGCAGAGACAGGGTCCCGGGGAAGCCCTCGGCGAACGGCGCGGCGGTGTACGCCAGCGCCGGGAGGACGACGACTTCCCGCCCGGCGGCAGCCAGGCGTGCCGCGCCGGCGGTCGCCATGGCCTCGGCGATGATGACGTCGGTGCCGAGTGGCAGGTGTGGTCCATGGGCTTCCAGTGCCCCGACGGGGAGGATGGCCACCGAGGAGGCGGTCCGAAGATCGCGCATGTCCTCCCACGTCAGATCGGCGTAACGATGGACGGCCATCTGTCAGATCGATCCCCTGTTGCTGGCGAACGTGGCCGAGCGATTGACAATGGGCCACGTCGGGTGAACACTGGGCCTTGGCCGCCACAGGGCGCAGGCCGTCCGCCCGTTCTTCCCACGACACGCCACCGACTGCCCCATGCCATTCACTCCCCCCGAAGTCTTCAACATCGCCGATTACTTCCTGGATGCCAGAGTCCGGGAGGGGTCGGGGGATCGCCGTGCCCTGATCACGGACGACGGCGCCGTGACGTACCGGGAGGTGCAGGCCCTGGCGGGCCGGTACGGCACCATGCTGCTGGAGACCGGTGTGATGCCGGAGCAACGCATCGTCATCGCGCTTCAGGACGGCCCGGCCTTCGTCGCGGCGTTGTTCGGCATCCTGAAGATCGGGGCGGTCGTGGTGATGGTCAACCCGCAGCTGACCCCGGACGGTATCGACTACTTCCTGTCCTATACCAGAGCTGCGGCGGTGATCGTCGACAGGGCGTCCCGAGGGGCATTCACCGAGGCCGCCGAGCGAGCCCCGCAACGGCCGGCGGTCCTCGACATCGACGCCGAGGACCTGCAGGCGCGGATCCCGGCAATGGCCGAGGCCGGCACCTTCGCCAGCCACCGGGACGACGCGGCCATCTGGTTGTTCTCGGGTGGTACCACGGGGCACCCCAAGGCGGTGGTGCAGAGCCACACGTCGTTCGCCAACACCACCGAATGTTACGCCAAAGAAGTCATCGGGTATGGCCCCGACGATATCACCCTGTCCGTTCCCAAGCTGTACTTCGGCTACGCCACGGGTTCCAACCTGTTGTTTCCGTTTGCCGTCGGCGCCACCACGGCGCTGTTTCCCGAACGCTGCACCGCCGACGCGCTGTTCGCGAGAATCGAGCAGTATCGCCCCACCATCCTGATCAACGTGCCCACGATGATCAACCACATGGTGAGCCACCCGGGCGCGGCCGAGCGCGACCTCTCATCGCTCCGCGTGGTGACCTCGGCCGGCGAAGCGCTCCCGGAGGAACTGCACCGCCGGTGGCAGGACCGTTTCGGGGTCGAACTCCTCGATGGACTGGGCACGGCGGAGATGTGGCACATCTTCCTGTCCAACCGTCCCGGCGCGGCCAGGCCGGGCACCTTGGGCACCGCCGTCCCGGGATTCGAGATCCGGTTGTGCGACGACGCCGGGGACGAGGTTCCGACCGGCGAGGTCGGCTACCTCAGGGTGCGGGGCAACTCGCGGGCGATCAGCTACTGGCAGAATGCCGAACGATCTCGCACGGCATTCCAGGGGGAATGGTACGTCTCCGAAGACATGCTGAGCCGGGACGAAGACGGGTATTACTGGTACGCCGGCCGGGCGGACGACATGCTCAAAGTGGGGGGCAAGTGGCTGGCGCCTCAGGAAGTCGAGAACTGCCTGCTGCAGCACGACGCGGTTCGGGAGGTCGCGCTGGTCGGGGTAACCGACGACACCGGCCTGGTGAAGCCGCACGCCTTCGTCGTGGCCGGCGACCCGGGGGAGAACTTGGGCGAGGAGCTTCAGGCGTTCGTCAAACAGCACCTGGAACCCTACAAGTATCCTCGCCGTGTCGTCTTTCTCGACGCCATGCCGCGAACCCACCTCGGCAAGATCGACCGGGGCAAGCTGAAGACCCTCGACGACGGGGCCGGCTGAACCGCTCGCCACCTGCCCTAGAACATCTGGACCTTGGTGATGCGGCCACCAGGACCCACCATCCAGCCTGCGGCTGGAGAAGCGAATCCCACCGCCCAGTAGGTCAACGTGTCCAGCGGCGTCCAGGTCAGTCCGTTGTCCACGGAGTAGTCTGCCCCGCCGGGGCCGACGCCTACGACCCACGCGGCATCGATGCCCGGAACATAGACCCCGCCGTAGAACGCCCCCGGGAAGGTCGGGCGGCCGGCGAGGTTCCACGTCGCCCCACCGTCATGACTCACGGCCACGTTGTCGGTCCTCCCGTCGGGAGCCGCAATGTCACCACCCAGCACGATGCCGTGGCGGCCCCCCCGAAACGCCACGGCGGTCAGTCCGGCGGCCTCTCCTCCTGCCACCGGCGTGACCACGGCCTGCCAGCTCTGGCCGTAGTCCTCGGTCCGTAGCACGCGAGCGGTGTCGGCGGCGCCGGTGGCGATCCAGCCCAGGCCGTCGGGACCGGTCACCAGACACAGGCCGCTGGCCGCGAATCCGCCCTCCGACTCTTGCACCGGCGGGAGGTTCTCCGCCGGGACGTGATTCCAGCTCGCGCCGCCATCGGCGGTCGTGAGAATGGAGAAGCGCCCGTCCACCTCGTCGCCGTAGACCGCGCCGCGTTCACGATCCCAGAAGTCGATGCAGTCGTAGAACCCGTCGGGGTGGTCGTTGACCCACTGGAGGTCCCAGGTGGCCCCGCCGTCGGAGGTCCGGTAGATGCGAGACATGTCACCGGGGCCGGCGCCCAGGAGATAGGCGGTCTCGGCGTCGAAGGCATGGACGTCGCGGAACTGCAGGGTATCGCCGCCGGGCACCATACCCGCGGCCCAGGTCGCGCCCCCGTTCAGGGTGCGGGCGTAGGTCCCGCCGTGGCCGCTGACCCACACCACGGAGTCGTCGACGACGCTGACGGCCTGGAGGAGCTGGCTGGTGCCGCTCTCCTGGACGCTGAGCGCGGGGTTGGCTTCGGGCGGGGGTGGAGTGACGGATTCGTCTCCGGCGCAGGACAACGTGGCCCCGGCCAGGACTGCCAGTACACACAATGCAATACGCCGCATCGGGTCTCCATCGCTATGGGGAAGGACGGTCTGGGAACTATCGTGCGATCGCGACCAACGCCAGTGCCGTGAGAACGATGGCAACGACGATGCGCAGCCACATCGGCACCCGACTGGCGAGACCGGCGCCGCCGGATGCCAGGGCGGCGCCCTGGGTAGTCAGCAGGAACCGGCGTCCACCATCGCCCACCCGTCGAAGGTAGGCTCCCTTGGCGGCAGCCGCCTCGACGACCAGC
>JBDHIK010000095.1:0-10726 GCA_039587475.1 Gemmatimonadota bacterium
GTGCTGGCGGTCGGGGGAGTGGTCGTCGGCCTGGCTGGAGCCCTGGTGGGCACCCGCCTGGTGTCGAGCCTGTTCTATGGAGTGTCCGCGGCCGACCCGGTCACGTTCGTCGCCGTGTCGCTGCTGTTGGTGGTGGTCGCCCTGGTGGCGAGTTGGCTGCCGGCGCGGCGCGCCACGCTCATCGATCCGGTGGTGGCGTTACGGGACGAGTAGCCGGCCCGCTCGGAACGATCGCCGGCGCTAGGCCGGCAACAGGATGCTGTCACCCTCGTCCAGTGGGAACGGCCGGCGGCAGAACCGGTCGGAGCCGCCTGGATCGAGGTGGTAGCCGACCACCCGCTCGGCCTCGAATGCCACTCCCGAGCCAGCCAGGGCACAACTGAGCCACGGACTGGTAAACAGCACGTCGAGTGCCGGCTGGCCCGCCAGGGCCGCGGGGTCCTCGGCGTCCCCGGTCAAGAAGATCACCCGGTCCCTCCACCGGATGCGATACGACCGGTGCTCCGGGATGTGTTCCGTTGCCAACGCGATGACCGAGAAGGCGCCCACCTGGACACTGTCGCCGGGCAGCACCCGGCTCGCCGGGACGGGGGCGGCGACGGCAGGTCCACCGATGAGTTCCCAATCCGTTGCCAGAAACAAGTCGGGATCGAAGTGGTCCTCATGTTCGTGCGTGATGACCGACACCACACGGCCGGTGACCGCGATCGCCTCGGGGTCGTAGACGGCATAGCCGTGAGCGCCGGGCCGATAGGGCAGATCCACCAGCAAGGTCGTCTCACCGTCAGACAGAGCCACACCGGCGTTGGCGACCAGTCGGATCTCCAGGGTGTCCTGCAGCGGCGCCAGGGCCAGAAGGGAAGACATGGCGATACCAAGCATGTCGGCAATCCTTGGGAAGTGGGTATGGGAAACGAGACGAGGTCGGCAGCAGCGGAGTTTCCGGGAGACACGAGCCCCTTCCCAAGCTGGGCTTCGGACCTGGAGTTGGCCAACTCTTGTGTGCCGCCACGCGGCCGCCCGGACCGGCTTGGGGGGACCGTGTAGCAGGCCGCGCCCGGGGCGTCTCCTTCCATGTTGCCCTCCATGGACCACAGCCAGGCGGAATCGATGATCAATTCGGCATACCACTCGCGCGCGGTCTGGGCCCTGCCCCTCCTGGGCCTGGGACTCGGTGCTTGCGGCAACGACCAGGGGACCACGGCACCGCCCGGCCCGGCCCCCAACAGGGCTCCCGTCATCACCTCCTCTCCCAACCTGACGGCCTTCCACCTGGCCGAATGGGCCTACGTGGTGGGAGTGAACGACCTGGACGGGGACTCGGTGACGGTGTCGGTGACGGCACCGCCCTGGCTCACGTGGGATGCCTCTACCCGTCGCCTGAGCGGCACGGCTGGCTGGAATCGGCTGGCGCCGTTCGACGTCCAGGTACGGGCCGCGGACGCCGGCGACATCACCACCCAGGCCTTCACCGTCGACGTCGAGCTGTCCGACATCGACTGCAACGCCACCTATCCCGACCAGGCCACCTCGCCCTACATCCTGCCCTTCCAGGTGGGGCAAACCTACGAGTTGTGGGTCGGGCCCTGTCCGTCGCCGCCCTACACCAATCACCAGTTCTGGTTCGCCTGGGACTTCCGCATGCCAATGGGCGACACCGTGGTGGCGGCGCGGGCGGGGACCGTGACCAGCGTTGTCGAGCGCCACCCCGACGGCACCCGCGTCTCGGGCCAGGAGAACATCGTCTACGTCCGGCACGCGGACGGCTCGATGGGGTTCTACGTCCACTTCATGCAGAACGGGGTCATCGTGAACGTGGGCGACGTGGTGGCCCAGGGCCAGCCCATCGGGCTGGCGGGCGACTCGGGTGGCTCGGCGGGGCCGCACCTCCACTTCGTGGTGTTCCGGGCCGGCGGCTTCAGCCGGCACTACTCGTTGCCGGTCAGCTTCCGGAACGCGGACGGTCCGCGCACGGCCCGGGGGGCGCTGGTGCTGGGGGCGGACTACACGGCGCTGCCGTAGCTCTGCGCGGCCCTCCTTCGTTGCGGTCGGCAGTCCGGGTCGCTCGATCCTGAACTCCCACCCTCCTGTCGCAGACGCGACGGCACCGGTCGCAGAGCGTCGGACGGAGACCTGCGGGGCTACCTCGGACTGTCGTTGTCCGGTCAGGAGCAGTGGCAAGGCGACAGGTGAGTGATCGGGATGCGGTAGCAGGTCTGCCTGCGGCCGTATCCCATGCCTTGCACGGCACCGGGCCGGTCGGTACCGTGACCTCCTCGCCATGCCAGGCGGGACTCGTGCCGACCGCCTTCAGTGCGGTGCGGGCCGTGTCTCAGCCCGGGCTCGCCACCATGGAGGCTACCCATGCCACTCCGCGTTCCCGTTGCCGCCCTCTCGGTCGTCCTTTGCCTGGGCCCAGCCACTCGGCAGGCTCAGGCCCAATTCGCCGAGATCCACTCGGAGCATTTCCTGTTCGGCTTTCCCACCGGGGCGCCTGCCACCAACGACCTCATCATCCGCGACCTCTACGCGTTGAGCGCCAACGGGCAGACCAAGTTCGCCGACTGGGTGGCCTATCGCCTGACGCCGGCGGAGGTGATGGGATCGCTGGACCTGGAACGCGACTTTCGCGCCGATCCGTTCCTGGAGGAGGACGAGACCCTCGAGGCCAGCCCATCGTCCCAGGACGACTACCGCGGTGCCCACGCGGCGGAGGGCTACGACCGTGGACATCTCGCTCCCCTGGCCTCGTTCAAGGGATCGCGCATGGCGTCCCAGGTGAACTACTACAGCAACATCGCGCCCCAGATCGACGACTTGAATCAAGGCCCGTGGCAGCGCCTGGAACAGGCCGCTCGGGACATCGTCTGCAGCGGCACGGTGCTGTGGGTGATGACCGGCCCGCTCCACGACGGGGCGCCTGCCGCCGCCCCGCTGCCCAATGCCGACGAGCCGCATACGGTCCCGACGGGATTCTGGAAGATCCTCGCCACCAACGAGCTCGATTTCCTCGCCGCGTTCATATTCGAACAGGACACGCCGAGGGACGCCGACATTGCCGACCACCTGGTGAGCGTCAATGAGGTCGAGCAGCGCTCGGGCCTCGACGTCTTCCGCCTGTTCGAGGACCCGCAGGAGGAGGTGCTCGAGGGGGCGGTGCTCACGGCGGCGGAGTGGAACGGCTTCGTCCCGGCCCAGGGTTGCGTTCTCATTCGTCCCTGAGACGCACCGAACCAGAACGCCTTGACGACGACCGACGGACGGACGGCTGCCACAGAACGAAGAAGCCCCACTCGCCGTGACGGCAAGCAGGGCCGGAACTTCCTCAGTGGGCCTGGGCTGATTTGAACAGCCGACCTCACGCTTATCAGGCCCATCCTGGCGGATGGAGATTCCGACAATATGCCGCGAAACCCTTGATGTTTCGTGTGATCTGCCGTTTAGCAGTTTGGAGAATGTCGGGCTTTCCCGGAGTCAATGACCAGTGGAACGGACGTAGATCCCACTGAAGCCGGCTTCATGGAAAAGGAGAGACCCTACACTCTCGTCATGGTGCCCACACGGGAAAGACGTCGAACGACCGACTGTTGGTGAGATTGACCGGATCTGAGCCATCGAGGTTCATCGACCAGATATCTCCGCTGCCCTCCACCAATAGCCGTGTCCCTGCCGGGTTCCAGGCAACAAATCGGGAGGGGAGGAACTGTGTCGGCACCACACGTACATTGCTCCCGTCCGGGTCCATCAGGTAGATGGCGACGAAGAGGGGAGGCTGCCCGCGAAAGAAGCTGCGAAAGGCGATGGTGCTTCCGTCCGGGCTCCAGCGAGGATGGATGTCGGAATCCGGGTGGTTCGAGATATTGAAGGGCATCGACCCGTCCAGCCGGATTACGTATACCTCGTTCGGTCCGTCCCGTTTGGTCCAGAAGGTGAGCGCCAAGCCGTCGGGAGCCCAGGAAGGTGACTCATCGGTCGCGGGATGCGTCGTGATCCTGGTGAGGTTGGAGCCGTCGGTGTCCATGATGAAGAGGTCGTAGTCGAATTGTGCCGCGCCCGTCCGGTCGGACTGGAAGGCGATTCTGGTCCCGTCGGGCGACCACGCAGGATCTCGATCCCGCGAGGGGTGCTGGGTGATGTTGCGCTGCTCAGATCCATCAGCACGCATGGTCCAGATCTCCCCGCTACTCGCGTAGGCAATCCACTCGCCGTCCGGAGAGATCGAGGCGACTTCGATGGAACCCGTGACTTGCATGTCAATGGGAGAGACCGCCGACCCGTCGGGATTCATCACGTAGAGGCGACTGACGCCGTCACGATCAGAATTGAACACGATCTGATTGGTGAGTCGTGGCGGCGGGACTGGCGGTGGGGGCTCCGTGCTGCTGCAGGCCACCCCCACCGCCACCATCGTCGTTGAGAAGGCGACCGTTCTCACGGCAGCTCCCCACCGCCACACCCACCGGTCGCGTTCGTGCCCCCTCCTCCGCCCTCACCCTCGCGAATCGCCAAGCCGCCGCCTGGGGGATCGGTGCAGACATTAACGTATCGAATCAAGGGGAAGCCTCCAATAGAGTCCGTGGCGAGGGCCGTCACCGTGATGGTGTAGTTGCCCCCTGCGACCCAGTAGTTGACGTTGGCGCCTACGCTATCGAGCGTGGTCGTCGGCATCCCTGGGGCACTGGGATCGAAGGTCCAGTCGTGCCACATTGGCCCATTGGGACAGCCCACATGGGTAGCGGTGAACGCATGTGACCCAACAGATGTGATGGCTGGCTCCTGATCCGCAGTGATAGAGGTCACGCGGAGTGGAGGGATGCCAGGTGTACAGGAGCTGGTACTGTCTAGCACCGTAGCTGACACCCTATGGCGAATACCGGGCAAGTTCAAGAACGTGCTTTTCAGATAGGCGCTAGGGACTTGGGATAGCGTGGCCACCGCCTCGTCATCGCCGACAAATCTACCACGCACTACACCATTCATGGCATCAACAATTTCGATGTTCCCCAAGTCAGCCATCCAGCCTGCCTCAGTCGGTCCTGGCAGGGCGCTAGGGAGCTGCCCAGGCGCAAAGGTCAGAGCGTCCCATGCTAGCGTCAAAGTCTCGCCTTGCTCTACATCGAAGGAACCAACCGTATTGATGCCGGTCACTATATGACGATTCCAGAAGTTGCTCTGGTCAAATTCACCGACCCGTTGGCTGTACGCTGCATAGATGTACTCTACCTCGTGCTGGCACACAGGTGCGAACACCACATTCCCCTCACCATCAGGGGACAAGTGTACTGCGCATGTCTCTGAGACTCCAAGTGAGCCACTGAAGTTGTGGGCTTGGATTTGGTATCCAAGTACATGTGCTAACTCGTGCCTGACGACCTTTCCGAAATCAGTGTTGGTTTCGAAAGTGGCGCAAACTGGTCCTTTCGATATCCTCACGGTGTCAGGAGCGCCAATCACCCAGTTGGTTGCACCACACCAACCAGCCCCCGGCGCGGTACTGTCCTCCTTGATCACAACTATGTTGCCAATCGTCGGGCTTGTTGTGTAGCTGAACCTCGGCACGACAGCCCCTGCGAACATCCCTAGGACGCTGTTCCACTCCCCCAAAGCCTCCTGAATATCGGCACTTCGCCCATTGGTTGAGTCCAAGAGGCGGATTTGCAGTTCGTGGCATTTCCAGCGACCCACGAAGTTGGATAGGTTCGTTGGGTCAATGCAATCGGGCATGACGAATGCCTGGGGAGCACTCCGAAGAGGTAGAAACAATGGGCCAGTCGGCATCTCATCCGAACACGCCCACACGAACACTGCAGCCACCATCAAGAACGATACGCCTCGCAACCAGCGCAACATCACTCTCCTCCTACGTGACGATCCATTGCCGAAAGGGGTGCACAGCGGACAGCGCATGCTGCCGCTCCCCTCGACAAGCCGAACCGCCGCTAGGTGTCGTAGCGCTTCTGAAAGCCCCATGAAGATCTCCACACGCAAGACCCTCTCCTGGCCTGATCCTGCTTGCCGTCCTGGCAAAGGTGGGAGGAAGTATCAACCAAGTATCAAATGATCGGGGGTCACAGGGAGGGAAGCTGACGGTTCGTGTTGCCAGGGCCTACAGAAGCGACAACCTCGCCGCAAGAATAGGATGTTTCTCTGGCGCACTTGAGACCCTTCCTGTGAGAAAGCGACAGAGAAGGGGTCTCCGCTTCACCTCGACTGAAAGGAGTCTCTTGCGGTGCCTGGCTCCTCGGGTAGCCTACCCGAAGACCCGCGACCTCATACAACGAGGCGAGATGGAGCGCGGGAACATCGCGCCGCAGATCAACGCCCTGAACCAGGGCCCGTGGCCACGCCTGGAGCAGGCCGCTCGGGACATCGTCTGCACCGGCACGGTGTTGTGGGTGATGACCGGCCCGCTCCACGACGGGACGCCTGCCGCCGCTCCGCTGCCCAATGCCGACGAGCCGCATACGGTCCCGACGGGGTTTTGGAAGATCCTCGCCACCAACGAGCTCGATTTCCTCGCCGCGTTCATCTTCGAACAGGACACGCCGAGGAACGCCGACGTTGCCGACCATCTGGTGAGCGTCAACGAAGTAGAACAGCGCTCGGGGCTCGACTTCTTCCGTGAGGTCGACGACCCGCAGGAGGACGTGCTCGAGGGCGTCGTGCTCACGGCGGCGGAGTGGAACGGATTCGTACCGGTCCAGGGCTGCATCCTCATTCGCCCCTGAGTGCCGGGTCTGGGCCCGCTGACCGTCGAACCCGCAGGCGCGCCGTGCTCTCATGGTCGTGCCGTGCGTTGCCGTCATTCATCGACACCATGCCGGCATTCCGAAGGATCCCCCGGTCACGGAAGCATCACGCCCGGAGTAGTGCCCAGCCACAGAGGGTGAGTCTCCTGTCGGACATGGTCCAGCTTCGGCCCCAGCGCCCCTTTCCCACCGGGGTTCTTGCTGAGCCGAGCTATCAATCGGCATCGAGCCGGTGTAGACTTAGGAGTTGCACTCGCCTTAGTGGGGACCTCTCTTGATATCCGGCGCTCCCGCCGGGAAGATCCCGTCGCCTCCTCTGAGATCATCCTGAGGAAGTGACATGTACCTGCGCCCGCCTGCCGCGTCTTCGGACGGCCCTCTGGCCGACCCCATCCACCCCGCCACGCGGCACACGAAGCTACCCACTCGGTTCGGGCGCGACGGTGTCCCGCCACGTCGCCCCACGGCCATCGTCTATTGCGAGGCGAACTTCGGTGCCATCGACGGCAAGACCGCCAACGGACTGGTCCGTCACTCGGAGAGGTACCACATCCTCTCGGTCATCGACAGCGAGCAGGCCGGTCACGATGCCGGGACGGTGCTCGACGAAGAGCCGAACGCCATTCCGATCTGTCGCGACCTGGCTGACGCGCTCTCGCGTGCCGGTCAGGTCCCTGACTATTTCATCTTTGGGATGGCACCCTCGAGCGGCATGCTGGCCCCCCATGAACGTCGCCTCGTGCACGAGGCGATACGCCGTGGCATGCACATCGTATGCGGCCTCCATGAGTTCCTGAACGACGACCCGGATTTCGTCGCCGCGAGTGAGGCGATGAACGTCACGCTCATCGACGTCCGACGGCCGCGCGCGAAGAAGGACCTGCGGACGTTCAGCGGTCGCATCGGGGAGGTCACGTGCCCGCGCATCGCCGTGCTTGGCACCGACTGTGCCATCGGCAAACGCACCACCGCCACCGTCTTGACCCGGGCGCTCAATGCCAGCGGCCTGAAGACGGTCCTGGTCGGCACCGGACAGACCGGCCTCATGCAAGGCGCGCGCTACGGCGTCGCGCTCGATGCCATTCCGTCACAGTTCTGCGCCGGCGAGTTGGAAGCCACCATCGTGGAAGCGTTTGAACACGAACACCCCGACGTGATCGTCGTCGAAGGACAGGGGGCGTTGAGTCATCCCGCGTATTCGACGACGAGCTTCATCCTCCGAGGTAGCTGCCCGGACGGGGTGGTGCTCCAGCACGCACCTGGACGACCCGCTCGCTGCGACTTCCCCCTGATGGCGATGCCGGCTCCCGCCACCGAGATCCATCTCATCGAGACGTTTGCCACCACGAAGGTCATTGGCCTCACGATCAACCACGAGCACATGACGGATGCCGAGGTCGGCGTGGCAATGACGAAGTACGCATACGAACTCGGTATTCCCGTCACCGATGCCTTGACGCAGTCGCCGGACCGCCTGGTGGAGATGGTGCTCTCCGCGTTTCCAGCACTCGCAGGGGAGTACACTGTAGGCGCGCGATGACCGCCCCGCGCTTGATCATCGACCTCGACAAGATCCATCACAACGCAAGCACACTGGTCCAACGGTTGGACGCTCGCGGCATAGCGGTTACGGGCATCACCAAGGCGACCCTCGGCTCACCGGAGATCGCCAACACGCTGATCCGGGCCGGCGTGCGCGCGCTCGGTGACTCCCGCATCGAAAACATCGAATCCATGCGCTCGGCTGACGTCGCGGCGGCGATGATTCTCATCCGCTCTCCCATGCTCAGTCAGGCACAGCGCGTCGTCACGGGTGCCGATGTCAGTCTCAACACCGAGCTTGGCGTCATCCGCGCCCTCTCGGCGGCCGCGCAACGCACGCACCGGACACACGGCATCGTGCTCATGGTCGAACTGGGAGATCTCCGGGAAGGCATCATGCCCGGC
Organism: Gemmatimonadota bacterium; assembly: GCA_039587475.1. GTDB lineage: Bacteria > Gemmatimonadota > Gemmatimonadetes > Gemmatimonadales > GWC2-71-9 > N074bin45. The sequence continues at coordinate 8,697 of JBDHIK010000095.1, forward strand.
GACCTCGAACACATCGCGGGAGAGACGCTTCGCTGCCCCAACGTCGTGCTCAAGGGCATCGGCACCAACCTTGCCTGCCGGAGCGGAGTGTCACCGGACGCCAGGAACATGGCCGCATTGTCCGCTCTGGCCGATGCCATCGACGCCAGGTACGGCACGGTGCTCGAGATCGTCTCCGGGGGTAACTCCGCCAACCTGCGGTGGGCCCTCAGTGGCGCCGACACCGGTCGGATCAACGATCTCCGCTTGGGAGAATCGATCTTGCTCGGCCGCGAAACTCTCCAACGCCACCCGATCGAGGGTTTGTACTACGACGCCGTGACGCTGGTCGCGGAAGTCATCGAAGCCAAGGTCAAGCCCTCGCTCCCGTGGGGCGAGATTGCGCAAACAGCGTTTGGAGAGGAGCCGGCCGCCGTTGATCGAGGCCCCATCTCGCAGGCGATCCTGGCCATCGGGCGCCAGGACGTTGACGTCGACGGCCTCGACGCACCACCTGGCATCCGGGTGGTCGGGGCCAGTAGTGACCACCTCGTCGTGGACTCTGGTGGTCCCACATTGACCGTCGGCGCTGAGGTCACCTTTCAACTCACGTACGGCGCACTGGTTCGCGCCATGACGTCCCCCTTTGTCACCACAAGCATCACCGGATTGCATGAGCCTCCGCGGTCCGCGTCTCCGGTCGGCCGTCGCCCCCGGAGCCGTCCCCACGCAACACCCAACTGATAGGAACACCTCATGACGTCGCAAGGATCTCCCCTGGATGGCCTCAAAGATTTCCGGCCGCCGAATATGCCTCCTCCCCGGGTCATCGGTCTGGCGCTCCTGCTCGTGCTGGGAGTACTGACGGCCTGGAGTTCCGTGTACATGGTCGAGACGGAAGAAGTCGGCGTCGTGTTGACGTTCGGCAAGTACAGTCGCCAATCCGCTCCAGGACTGCGTATCAAGGCGCCGTGGCCGTTTCAGACGGTGGTGAAGGTGCCGGTGCAACGCCAACTCAAAGCGGAGTTCGGTTTCCGCACCACCAGCGCAGGGGTGCGTACGCAGTACGCCCAGACCGTCTTCGACGGAGAATCGTTGATGCTCACGGGCGACCTGAACGTCGCGGTGGTCGAATGGACCACGCAGTTCCGCATCAACGACCCGTACAAGTACCTGTTCAAGGTCCGCAACCTCTTCGACGCCAGAGAGCGGGGTCGCGGGGACACCTTCCGCGACATGAACGAGGCGGTCATGCGGGCCGTGATCGGGGATCGGAGCGTCAACGAGGTGCTCACCGTCGGCCGGCAGGAAATCGCTTCGGAGGTCGAGCGGCGCCTGCAGGAGCTGTGCGACCAGTATGACACCGGCATCAAGGTGGAGCAGATCGTGCTGCAGGACGTCAACCCGCCGGATCAGGTCCGGCAGGCCTTCAACGAGGTCAACCAGGCCCAGCAGGAGAAGGAACGGATGATCAACGAGGCGCGGGCCCAGTACAACACGGTCATTCCCCGGGCCGGGGGTGAGGCGCAACAGACGATCCAGCAGGCCGAGGGCTACGCCACCGATCGCGTCAACCGCGCGCGCGGTGATGCCGAGCTGTTCAAATCGCTGTTGGCGGCCTATCGCAGGTCCCCGGAGGTCACGCGCCGACGCATCTATCTCGAGACGATGCAGGAGGTCTATCCCAACGTGCAGCGGAAGATCATCATGGGCCAGGACCTCCAGGGCATCCTGCCGTTGCTGCCGCTGACGGGTGGGGGGAGCACGCCATGACACGGATTGCTCGCAGGATCGTCATCGGCCTCCTGCTGCTGTTGAGCGTGGTGGCCCTGAGCAACGGGCTCTACATTGTCGGCGAGCTGGACCAAGTGGTGATCACCCAGTTCGGTGACCCCAAGGGGGAGGCGGTCACCACGCCGGGATTGCACTTCAAGATCCCTTTCATTCGGACCGCCAACTTCTTCGACAAGCGCTTCCTGGAATGGGACGGCGACCCCAACGAAGTGCCCACGCGGGACAAGCGCTTCATCCATGTCGACACGTACGCCCGC
>JBDHIK010000096.1:0-10724 GCA_039587475.1 Gemmatimonadota bacterium
CGATCCCGGAGATGAGAGAATCATCGAGGTTGGGGGACCGGATCGAGTCACGATGCGCGAACTGTTGCTGGGCATCCGCGGGGCCCTGAGGGGCCGCCGGGACGGCCCCGTGGTCCGGCTGCCCCTCGCGGCCATGCGACATGCACTCGGTGCGGCGGAGCCCCTGCTCCTGCCGGTCCTGCCCCTGACGGCCGGGCAACTCGCATCATTCGCGAACCCTTCCGACGCCAGACCGACGCAACGGCTCCGGGAGCTGGGGCCGTTCAGGACACTCCGCAACATGTTGGACGACCTCACACCATGACCGCGTCGGTCGATCCAGACCCGCGGTTGCAACAGGAATGTTCCGTCTTCACCCGGTACCTCACGGGTCGTAGCCCGACGCCGTACGTCCTGAGAACGTACCGGGACGGACATCAGTCGTTGCCGAGCGCAGGCATCCAGCCGTTCGACCGCATCGCCCTGGCCTTGTGCCGTCGGGGTGTCGCCGGCGCAACGCTCGCCGACGCATACACCCGTTGGTTCAGGCCGGCGTCACTTGTCCGGCTGAAGCTGACCCTCATGCTGGCGATTCTCGAGAACACCCCACCGTTCCACGCAGCCATGACGCGGTGTCGGACGGGCGCACGGATCCTGCTCGCCTTGCAACTGGTCGTGCTCGGTGTGTGGTACGGCATCACCCTCGTCGCGGCGGCGCTCCTGCTGGGACCGCTGCACCTGGCCACGAGCCTGGGCAAGAGGGCCGGCCGGTGAGTCGCGTGGTGGTGGTGGGGTCCGGGCCCTCGGCCGTGCACTTTGCGCTCACCGCACTGGAGCGAGGCGCGACCGTCGCCATGATCGACGTCGGCTACCCCGCACCGGACCCGGCCTTGCCGGACGTCGATTTCAATGGCCTCAAGGAGCGTCTGGACGACCCCGCCGCCTACTTCCTCGGAGAACGGGGCGAGGGCGTCGTCTATCCGGGCGACGCGGCCTCGTACTATGGACACCCTCCGACCAAAGACTATGTGTTCCGGACTCCGACAGGATTCTCCCCGGAGTTGAGCGGGATGCAGCCGGTGTTCTCCTTCGCGCGCGGCGGCCTGGCCGGCGCCTGGACCGCCGGATCCTACGTCTGGACAGACGATGACCTCGAGAGGTTTCCTTTCGACCACACGGCGCTCCAACCACACTACGATACGGTGGCCCGTCGCATCGGCGTCACCGGCGCTCCGGACGACCTGGAGCCCTTCCTGCCGCTGGACTACTCCAGCCAGCCCCCCGCCGCACTGGACGAGCACAGCAGCCTGTTGATGGATCGCTACGCCACCCGGCGCGCCGGGCTGACGGGGAGTGGCTTCTTCCTGGGCCGTTCCCGGGTGGCGACGTTGACGCAACCTCTGGGCACCCGGCCCGCCTGCTCCAACCTGGGCCGCTGTCTGTGGGGTTGCCCCACGAGATCGCTGTACCATCCGGCGGTGACGCTCGCGCAATGTCTGGAGCACGACGGATTCAGCTACCATCCGGGACGGTACGTCACCCATGTGGAGTTGGACGAACGAGGCCGGGTGACCGGCGTGGGCGCCAACGAGGTTCCCGGTGGAGGCGCGACCCGATTCGAGGGAGATACGGTCGTCCTGGCAGCCGGAGCACTCAACTCGAGCAAGATCTACCTGGAGTCGTTGTTCCGACAGCGGGGTGAACGGGTGACGCTTGGTGGATTGATGGACAATCGCCAGGTCCATGTGCCGTTTCTGACCCCGGCCATGATCGGGCAGGACGTCAGCCCGGCGAGCTACCAGTTCCATCATCTGGCGTTCGGGCTGGTCCGTCCCGAGGCTCGAGAATACGTGCACGGGCAGATCACCACCTTGAAGGCCGCGTCGATCCACCCCATCCTCCTCGGACTCCCCGTCGGCTACCGGATGGCGTTGGCCGTGCTGCAGACACTCCGCGCCGGACTCGGCGTGGCAAACGTGAACTTCCATGACGAGCGCCGGGAAGAGAGCCACGTCACCCTGGTCCCGGACGACGGCCCGACCGGGCACCGACTGGTCATCAACTACGTCGAGGCACCAGGCAGCGCCCGGCGGCAGGATGCGGCCGTCACCGAGGTCAAGCGAGCGCTTCGCGCTCTGGGATCGGTGGTGCCCCCCGGGATGTCCCGGATCCTGCCGATGGGAACCAGCGCCCACTATGCCGGTACCCTGCCGATGACCCACCGGGAAGACGAACACACGTGCACGCCGGAGGGTCGGGTGCGGGGTTTCGACAACCTCTATGTCGTCGATGGGGCCGGGTTCCCGTTTCTCCCCGCAAAGAACCTCACGCTGAGCCTCATGGCCAACGCGACGCGGATCGCCGACACGCTCTAGATCAGAGATCGAGACGTGGCAAGCGGCCCCGGCCAAAGACCACCGCGCCGGTCCCCAGCAGAACGACCCCATACACGAGAGCGCCCGCCGGCACCAGGAGCCACGCCGGGCCAGGGGAGAGCATCAACAGCGCCGCCATGAGGGAGACGCCCAGCAAGGGCCTCATGAACCGGTGTACCCGGGTGCCGCCGAAGCCGGCGCCGTGGGCGAACCCGATCACGACCGAGGTCCGGACCACCTCCGTCGCGACGGTCGCAGCGGCTGCCCCACCGATGCCCCACCGCGGAATGAGCGCGAGATTGAGGATCAGGTTGGTCGCCGCGGCCACCATGGTCACGGTGGGCAGGCGATCCTGACGACCGACAGCCACCAGCACGGCCTGGGCCGGGATGCGTGCCAGGAACACCGGCACGGACCACACCAGGATGGCCAGTGCGCCACCGGCCTCTGCGTACCCGGTGCCGAAGATCATCTGCACGATGTCGCCGGCGAGCAGGAACCCGCCGACGGCGATCGGCAGGCCGACGGCGCCGATCTCGACGGTCGCGGTGCGATACACGCCCAGTCTGGCGTCCGGCGACCCGGCCAGTCGCGTCAGCGTGGGGAGCAGGCTGGCGCCGTAGGCATCACCCAGGGGGATGATGAAGCTGATGAGCGCGTAGCCTGCGGCGTACTGGCCCACGGCGCTGCGGCCCTCGAATATGCGCAAGAACACGAAATCGGAATTGTAGATCAGGAGACCCAGCAGGGTGTGCACCACCAGGGGGCGCGCCCGGCGCAGCACCGGGGCGGCCACTTCCCAGTTCAGGGTGACCGCGATGCGGTGCCCCAGGCGCCACGCCCCGATCGCCAGCAGCAGAGCACCGATGGCGTTGCCCAGCAGGTAGGCCAGCGGCACCGCCGCGATGTCGCTGCTGTGCCGGACAGCCACGATCACCACCACCGCCATCAGCACTTCGCCGAGCGACCGGGAGACCGCGACGAGTCCGGGCCGCTCGAGGCCCAGCAGTACCCACCGGACGTTGCCGCCGAACAACACCAGCGACAACCCGAACACCGCCAGAAGCACCCCTTCGATGGGAGGCAGCAGCCACAGGCCGCCCACCACGAGTATGACACTGGCCGCCAGCGCGATCAGCATTCTGGCGCCGAGCACCGCGGGCACGGTGCTGGCGATGCGCGCAGGAGATTCCGCCACGTCCCGGATGCCGAGCGCGTCGAGTCCCCAGTCGGCGATCGCGATGAAGTACAGCATGACCGCCATCGCCAATCCGACGGCGCCGAACAGGTCGGGTCCGAGGAGGCGCGCCAGGTAGACCATCGCGCCAAAGGAAACGAGCCGAGCCAACCCCTCCCCGGTCGCCAGCGCCAGGAAGCGCCGACCAATTCCGTGGGCGGAGGTGTTCATTCCCGGTGGATGCTCAGGAGTGCGCCCGTCCCCAACGAACGGCCAGCCAGGCGACGAAGCCGGTGTACAGCCCTACCAGAAACACCAGCAGCACGAGTCGCTTGGGGCTGCCGATGAGATCCCATACCCGGCTCCGCACCGAGGGCGGTCGATTGGCTCCAGCGGCGATGGCGTTCCAGCGCTGTGGCGTAAACGCCCCGGAGGAGGTTTCCGTCACGGTATGCACCGCGATATCGACGGCGGGCCCCTCGACCGTAACCAACAGAAAATTGTCGAACTGGCTGCTGAGCCTCCAGCTCGAGGGGAGCGCCTGCTGGATGGCCACGGAGACCGAATCCTCGATGGAGGATTGGTAGTACTGGATGCCGTCCCGGGCCATGTGCGAGAACTTCATGGGCCCATAATCGCCAGAGAAGACCGCGGCGACCTTCCCGGCCTGGAGCAGCGGGTGCACCTCACGCCACCAAGGTGACGCCTCGTCTCCCCACCAGAGCAGATGGTGGAGAAAGACGAACGCGTGCTGGTAGGATGCGGTATCCGCCAGAGCATCCTGGAGAAACCGAAGTTGGTCCGTGCCCAGGTCCTTGCCACGGATATAGCGATGCTTCCCGGGCTCATTGGCCGAGGGGATCCAGCTGCTCGTCAACATGACGAATCGCAGGTTGCCATGGTTGACGACCTTTGGCATCGGACCGTAGCGCGCCAGGTAGATATCCCGTGTGACCGGGTCGTTGATGTCGTGATTGCCTGGCGTGCGGTAGCTGGGGACTCCCACGGTCGCCAGCGCGGAATCGAGCAAGTCCCAGTCCCGCTCGACGAGGATCGAGTCGACGGGATCCCGGTTGACGTCCCCCCAGATCATGTCACCGGTCAGGAACAGCAGGTCCGGTTGCAGGGCCGACACTTCAGAAAGGACCTCGGCGAGCTTGGGATTGGGCCCACTGAGATCGCCCCGCAGGTGGCCCAGCACCGCAAAGCGGAGGTCCTGCGCCACGGCCGTCGAAGGTTGCGGCAGGGAGAAGCCGAGGACGCACGGCACGGCGATGCGCCAACAGACGGTCTTCCAGGTCATGGCCGCCTCGAGGCTGGGGGTGCGAACGGGTCCCACAAGCCCTCGCCTCGGTCGGGATACCAGAGCATCCGCCGCAACCGCAATAGGCCGTTGGTTCTCGTCAGGAGGCCGGTGGTGCGCTGGACCCGGTCGGCTGCGGTTGGGGTGGCCGTCAGCGTGAGTGACCGGTAGCGGCCCGGCGGCACGTCTACGTGGACGAAACGGAACTCCGTGCTGTCATCGATGACCGCCACCGGCACCTCCAGCTCAGTACCCTCCCCTTCCAGCACGATGCTGACGGCGTCCAGGGCATGGGCGCCGAGCTCGAGCACCAATTGCCCGGGAGGATCTTCGACTTCCCAATCGACGGAAAGCGTCATGGTGGCGACGCCGGGACGGGCGGCGAGAACCAGAGCGTCATCACGCTTCCGCAGCGAGCGTGCCGAGCCGCCGGACACCCAGCCACCGCGTGGCGAATCGAAATCGGCCTGGTACCGTGCCCACCATTGGGCGCCACCGGCGGGAGGCTGGCCTCGGGTGACCCGGGACCGATCGTCCAGCTCGACATCGACGCCGTTGGCCTCCAGGATGTTGTCGTGTAGCTTGGCCCAACCCCCGGTGCCATACCGCCAGTTCTTGCGACTGACTTTGATGGCCACCCGGTTGTGCTCCAACCGGTTCCCGGTGATGGCGGGCTCGGAGGCGTCCTTGATCTCGATGCCGATATCGCCATCGACGAGCACGTTGTCGTTGATCGTGGCGGAACTCCGTTCGCCCACCGAAATACCCTTGTCGAAGGACCGGGCCACGTGATTGCCATGGATCCACGGGCTCGAGGCCATCAGGTCGATACCGTCGCCCCCGGAGTCCTCGAACGTATTGTCGGCGATGGTGCCCACCGAGTAGTCGTAGTCCACGGCATCTCCATTGGTATTCCGAAACCGGCTGTCGACCACATGCACCTCCGCGTGAAGGGCATGGAACGTGTCGTCGCTGCGAACGTTGTCGGCGAACTCGACCTGCCGGAACTCGACGTCGGCCGCCCGGTGGACATTGACCATCCCGATGTACTCGATCCTGTCGACCAGGGCTCCGCCGCCGCCGCGGAACGCGACGTGTGCCAGCCGGCTACCACCCGCCAACGGCCCCTGGAGGGCCAGGGCGCCCCAGGGTAGGCGCTGATCGGCCGGGAGGAACTGGATCGGTCTCGTGGCGGTACCGACGGCGTGGAGTGGACCACGAAGCACGATCGAGACGTCAGGGTCGAGCCGTATCGTCGTCCCGGGAGCGATGACGAGGGTGTCCCCGGCCGCCAGCCGCACGGTTCCCCGGAGATGGATGTTCCCGCTCCAGCGCCGGGTCGTCGGCTGGGCAGCCTGGAACTGCCAGGGATGCCAGGAGAACGCTGCCATGATCGGATCGCCGGCCTCCCAGGCCACCGGGGTGACCACGGCACCGGAGACACGATTGACGAGGGCGGCCTCGACCTGGACACCAGGCACTCCGGTCAGGAAGAACCGGTAGTGGAGGCGTCCGGGCCGGATCCCCGGCTGCCCGGTGTCCCACCCGGCCCGCAACGGCTCGGGAGCGTCGGGCACGAAGCGTGGCCGCCCGGCGTCCACCTCGATGGCCCCGGAAACCGGTTGGTCGGCCTCGTCGAGCACCCCATTCCGATTGCTGTCGCGCCACAGCATCGGTCGCCCCGGTTCCTCACCGAGGCCGATGGCGGTGAGGTCGGCGCCGGCGTACCCCCGGGTCTCGAAGTCGAGCACCAGCGTGTCGGATCCACCCGTCCCGAACGCAACGGTGGCATCGTCCAGCCAGGTGCGGAGCAAGGCACTGTTGACCCGGGCCAATCGCGACACGTCTGAGGGCGTTCCGATGGGGGGGATCACGCCGGCCCGCAGTCCGTCAAACCGCAGATAGTCGGCGAAGCGCGCTGAGAGGTCAGCGGTGATGGAATCCGCCAGCTGAACGAACCGATCCTCCTGGACCCATTCCGCCAGGATGGTCGTCACCCATTCGACCACGGACGGGTTCCGAAGCATCTCGCGGAAGAACGTGTTCAGGCGCATCGTCGGCTGGCCGAGATCCAGCAGCCGGAGATCCCAGGGGATGGGATGCAGCACCGCGGTCGCAGGGTCTTCGTACCAGAGCTGGTTGTGCACGTCATCCATATGATACGGGTCGCCGACCAGAAGCAGCAGGGCCATGAGCCGGGCCACCTCTTCGGGGTCGACGCGGGCCAGCACCCGTTGATGGGACGCGAATGTTCCGCCGTTGAGATCCGAGACCAGCGCTGCCATGGCGTCGGCCGGCGCCGCCCCGGGACGATCGTTCACCGTCAGGTATTCCCAGATGGCGGGATTGGCGAACAGGTTGCGAGGCAAGCCCTTGTAGTACTCCCCGCGCTCCGCGGCATCGCCGCGATAGATCGTCCCCGGCATCCGCCCATGGCGACGGAGAAACGATTCGTCGGTCAGTTCCAGCCCGCGAAACAAGCCATAGAACCGACGATTGAGAAAGACAGGAGCCAGCCACGTGTCAGGCGCCAGGAGGTCGAATTCACGCGTCAGGGCGTTGGCCGCGTAGGTCGTGACGACGTCGCGGCCGGAGAAGGCCATGGCCCTGTGCCCGCGATAGAGGCTGCTCTTGCGCGTCCGCACCGTGAAGCTGACCTTCGGCGTCGTCCAGTGCACGCTGGTATCGCCGCGCTTCCGAACCCGGACCTGGTCGAGCCTCCCGGCGTCATCGACCAGGCCCTCGACCCACTGGCCGAACCCGGTCGCGGGGTCGGCCATGACGTCGTCCCACTCGCTGCGCGGCACCAGGAGGTGGAGCACGGCCGGGTCGTCGGTCTCGGTATCGAAACGCCGGTCCACCAGCAACGCCTCGGGGAATCTCTTCATCCAGCCCAGGCGGGAGGCGAACGTCAGCGGCACGGTCCTGGAGCGCGACCACCAGTCGTCGAACTGTCGAGCCTGCCGGTGCTCACCGGCCGCGCTGAGGAGGAGATACGCGGCCGCGAGGAGCGGGAGCAAGGAGAGCAGGACGATGTCGCCGAACCTGAGGCGTCGCCACCAGCTTCGAATCCACGGGAGACGGGACCCACCGAAAAAGCGATTCATCCCGGGATGGCGTCGAGGGAATCCACCAGTGCCCTGTCTGGGTGGACCAGGAGCCGGGTGGTGACCGCATCGCGTTCTTCCAGTCGCAACAGGTTCCGGTAACTGCGCTCGGCCAGCGACCAGGTGTCCCGGTCGAGAGGCTTGAACGCCGTTATCCGGAGCCGCAGCGCCGTGGCACCGGACGGGAGCTCAGGGGCTGCCAGCGTCACGACCGAGGCGGGGGCATCGGCCCGGAGCACACCGTCCGCGTCCGTCGTCCCGGCCGACCAGTGTCGCAGGACGGCGAGGGGCACGGTATCGGTGGGCGTGGCACTGCCGACAGCCTGGGGTGTCACCACGATGGCCTCATGGACCTTCAGGGAGAAGCCGCCGGTGTGGATCTGGACGTGCCCGTCCCCTGGAGGCATTCGGACCGGCAGCACGACCTCCTGTGGGCGACCGTCGACCCGAACGTTGACCTCGTGGACCGCGTCACCGGCATAGATATACAGGAGCTGCAGCATGACGTCGTCGAGGTACGCGTCCCACACCATCATCGCTTCGTCGAAGCGCCCGCCATCGATGGCGTACTGCATGAGACCCCGGACCGAAGGCAGATGGTTCGGATGCATGGCAAGGACGGCGCGATAGGCGGCTGCCGCTTCGTCAGGCGTGGCCCACCCGCCCTCCAGGCGCTCCACGGCCTGAGCCAATGCGAAGTGACTGCGCCAGTTCCTGGGATCGAACGCCGTCAGACGCCGGTAGGTGTCGAGGGCCCGGCCGTTGCGACCGAGCCGCTCGTAACTCAGCGCCAGGGCCATGAGCAGGCGTTCCCGCTCGCGGTCGCGTCCGGCGTGAACCGTCCGAGCCGGGAAGATGCTGTCGAGGTTGACCAGATAGGTCGCGGCTTCCTCGAAGCGGCCCTCCGCTACCAGGGCCTCGCCGTGGCGCAACCGGCTGTCCCACCGGCGATCCGCGCGGTCGAACATCTGTTGTACCGTGGTCAGAACGGGCGAACGGAGACGGGGCACGCCGACAATGGCGACCACCGCGGCGACGACCAGGGCGTACACCACCATCAAGCGCCGCTCGTGTCGGCGAAATGCCGTTCGGAGCCTGCCCTGCCAGTCCGCCGCCATCACACGTTGATGTTCTCCTGGCCGACCAGGAGCGCCACCTTCCGGTTTTCGGTGAGGATGCGCATCGCCTCCAGGAACTCAGACTCCTCATGGGCATCCTTGAACTCGATGGAGTACACGAGTTCGTGCACCGTCCCGTCCTGAACGGTTTCCACACTGAGGAGCGAGGCGTCCCGGAGATACCGGAAGAACAGTTCCTCGAACACGCTGTGGTAGTCCTTGGCCGCCGGCAGATGGACCTTGAGCAGCACTTCTCTCGTGACGATGGCCCCGACCTCGAAGCGGCTCAACACGTAGATGGCGGCGCAGGCGAACAACGTGAAGATCACGGCGGTCTGATAGAATCCGGTACCGACGGCCATACCGATCGCCATGGCGACGAAGATGAACGCCACGTCGCGCGAATCCTTGACGGCGTTCCGGAACCGGATGATGGAGAGCGCCCCCACGAGCGTGAACGCTCGTGCGATATTGCTGCCGATGATGAGCATGATGATCGAAATCGTCATGCCCATGAGCACCATCGCGTGCACGAAGGACACGGAGTAGGACAGGCCGCGATGCGACTGGCGGTAGAAGTACGCCAGCAGCAGGTTGAGCGAAAAACTCAACGTCAGTGCGGCCAGCGTTTCCCAGACCCCAAAACCGCCGTCGAGCAGCGGGCCCTCGGTCATTTGGCGGATCAGTTCATCCACGGCGCTCTCCGTCGTGTTACGTCAGTTGTCCATCGTAGTACTCGCGATCGACCGCCGAGCAGTACTTGGACATGCGAATCATCTGCAGGTCGTTCGTGCTCACGAGCCGCGAAAGCCACAGGGGCACACGCCCGGTGAACTTGATTTCCATGATCGTGGACCGCGGGTCCACGATGTACTTGCCGACATCGAACGGGGCAGTCAGATCGACGTCTCCCCCAGCCTGGTACTGAACACGCGAATCGAACGTGACCCGCAGATTCGGTTCGAACGCCCCGAAGAACGCCCGGCGGCGGTAACGGACTCCGACCCGCGGGGTGAGGCCAAACCGTCGACACAGCACCGCCGCCTCGGCGGCCACCGGATGGCCCAGGTCCGTCTCGGCCGGCAGCGATCCCCGGGCCATGGAGCCGAAGACCTCGCGGACCCGTTCGACGGGCCAGCGCAATCGCCGCTTCTGCAAGGTACGGTCAATGCGCTGCTTGATCTCGATCTGGATGTCCGGCCCGGTCCCGTAGCGGCGAAGCCGCAGCTTCCGGCGCTGCTTCAGACCCTCGATTTTCTCCCAGAAGAACCGGAAGTCGCCCGAATCCCAATAGACCGAATACAGCGAGTACCCCACGGCCGGATCGGAATTCGGATCCGGGGTGAGGTAGCCCCCAAAGGACTCGACCACCCGGGGCACGTCCATCGTGCCGACCAGGTATTTGAATTCAAAGCGTTTGTGCTCGTCAGTGAGCCCCACGGCATGGCTCCTCGTCGGGCGGTCCTTGGTCCCGACCCTCCGGACCTGGCGAAATCGCTACAAACAGTGCAAGTCCGGTGCCGACAAGGAGATGCCTAGGGCCCAAAGTTGACCAGGACGCCGTCGCGGACGCCGCCGTAGGCCCCCTGAGCCGCGTTCATCACCGGGAAGTTGCCGGATTCGACCATGCCGCCGACCCAGAGCCCCCCATTCGGCGCTGCCGTG
>JBDHIK010000253.1:0-2290 GCA_039587475.1 Gemmatimonadota bacterium
CCATGACGCCCAGTCCGAGGAGGACCACCTGGACGATGTTCTCGACGACGATCTCGAGATCGATCGAGAGGCCCACGGTCACGAAGAACACGCCCAGCAGAAGGTCCCGAAATGGGATCAAGTCCGCCTCGACCTGGTAACGGTAGATGGTGTCGGCAATCATCATCCCGGCGATGAACGCGCCCAGGGAATAGGAGAAGCCGAACGCGTGGGCGACGTAGGCCCCGCCAATGACCGTCATCAGGATCGAGCCCATGTAGATTTCTTTGGAGTTCGCGTTGGACACCGCCCTGAAGATTCGGCCGAGTGCGAAGCGGCCTGCGAGGATGAGGATGCCGAGGGCCATCACGGCGTTCAGCGCTGTCTTGCGGAGAAGCGCCCAGAGGTCGTTCTGCTCGCTCGTGACGATAGTGATCATCAGGAGGATCGGGATGACGGCGATGTCCTGGAAGATCAGGATGCCGAGCGCATTTCGCCCGAATGGAGATTTGATCTGCCCAGACTCGTTGAGGATCTTGAGGACGATGGCAGTCGAGGAGAGGGCGAGCCCTGCGCCCACGAGGACGCCGTGGCGGAAGGGGACGTCGAACAGGACGTTGGCGATCACGGAGATCAGAGCACCGGTCACGGTGACCTGGAGAAGTCCGAACAGGAACACCTCCCGCCGCATGCTCTTCAGATGCTCGACCGAGAATTCGAGACCGATCGTGAACATCAGAAACACGACCCCGAACTCGGCCAGGTGCTCCAGATCGGGGTTGTCGTGGACATGAACGTCGAAAATGGCCCCGACGATGGCGCCGGTGACGATATAGCCGATCACGGTGGGGACGTTGTGCCTCTTCAGGAAGACATTGAGGACGGTCGCCATCGCAATCGTCGCGATCAAGATCGGGAGCAGCGTGTGCATCATGCGCGGAACGGGCGGGAGCTCGGGGAGGAGCACCCTGCCGTGGGTGAAGGACCTGGGTGGGTTGCGGAGCGGGAGTCGAGACTGGCTTCGTGCATCGTAACCTGGCTCGTGCTGCGCAGCTTCTTCAGAAGGGTAATTCGGAAAATCGCAGCGGATTGTATCGGAGCCGCAACGTCCGGCCAAGCGGTCAATCCGGCGATGGCGCTCGATTGCGCCCGGCCCGACGGATCCTTCAGGGGCGCGCCCGTAGCTCAGTTGGATAGAGCATCGGACTTCTGATTCGCTGAAGGGTCAAATCACGAACCAGCGTCGAGCCCTCGTGTGCGACATTGTCCCAAGATATCCCAACGAGGTCCGGTGGCTTGCGTCGCTGGGCCTGCTTCTCAGAGAGGGAGTCCTGGGGAGTTGTAAACCACTCGGATGTTGTAGCCAGAACGTGGCCAGTGTAGCCTCACCCATTCTCGCTCGCTGCAACAGGAACCAGGAATCAATGCGGGTGTCACGCAGCCCACCTTGGCTGGTGTCTGTTCTTGAGCTTGAATCCCAAACGTGAGCAGGCCCATCCATCTCGACGACCCGCGAATGAAGGAAAACCGTCGGCTACAGCCTCAGTGTGTGGCTTGAATAGGATCCAGCAGAAGGTTGACCAAGACCGGGAGGCACACAAATGGCCAAGATCAAATTGGAGTACATGTGGCTGGACGGACACCGGCCCATCGCGAACCTCAGGTCCAAAACCAAAGTCGTCGACATGGACGACTTTGACGGTGAGGTCGAGAAGCTTCCGCAATGGAACTTCGACGGCAGTTCCACGCAGCAGGCGGAGGGGTCAAATTCCGAGGTCATCCTCAACCCGGTGCGCGTATACCCGGACCCGGAGCGCGAGAACGGTTTCCTGGTGGTCGCCGAGACTTTGAGCACCGACGGGACGCCGCACGAAACCAATACCCGGGCGAACGTCAGCGCCGCGGATATAAAGGGATTCTGGTTCGGGTTCGAGCAAGAGTACGTGCTCATGGAGAACACCGGCCGGCCCCTCGGTTTTCCGGCGGGCGGTTACCCTCAGCCGCAGGGGCCCTACTACTGCGCCGTCGGCTATCAGTTCGTGGCGGGGCGGGACATCATCGAGGAACACCTCGATGCCTGCCTGGCTGCCGGGCTCGGGATCACTGGTGTCAACGCGGAGGTCATGCTGGGACAGTGGGAGTACCAATGTTTTGGCGAGGGGCTCAAGGCAGCGGACGACCTGATGGTGTCACGCTCCCTGCTGTTCCGAATCTCCGAACGTCACAACGTTCAACTCGAGCTACACCCCAAGCCGATCCAGGGCGACTGGAACGGATCAGGCATGCACACCAACTTTTCCTGGCCGCATCT
>JBDHIK010000097.1:0-12059 GCA_039587475.1 Gemmatimonadota bacterium
GCTTCACCGCCTTCCCTCTGCCCATCGCGGATGCCGTACCCTACATCGTCCGGGTCGACGAGCGGCGCGGGACACTGTGGATCGGCACCGCGGCCGCCGACGCGACGCTGGCGATGGACATGCGTTCGGGCGCGTTCACCGCCTACCCCTCGCCCAGCCGGGGCGCGTTGGTCCGCCACATGACCGTGGCGCCGAACGGTGACGTCTGGCTGGCCTACGGCGCTTCCCCCGGCCCGGTGCCGGCTACGGTGGCGCGGATCAGCCTCGGGTACGGGGCAGCGCCCCAGTAGTCTCGGCCAGGGATCCAGGTAGAGTACCAAGCCTTTTCCACACACCAACCTGGACGTCACGCTGCTGCCGTACCATCACCCTCCGGCCATCGGTCCTCACCGCCCCGGGCGCGCCGATCGGCATCGGAAGCCGTCGGCGCCTGCCTTCCCGTAGCGGATCCTGCTTCACGGACAGGTTTCCGTATCGATGCCGGGCGTGACGAGAAACCCGCCGTGATGATCGAAGAAGAACGTGTCACGGGCCGTGAGTTTCAGCATGAATCCATCGTATTCCTGCCCAATGACCAGGCCGTGCGCGTGTGTCGGCTGCCCGAGCCAATGGAAATGCGAGTATCCTTTCTGAGGTAGGGTCTCTTCCTCCGCCACGCACCAGATGGGATGTTGCCCGGCCGGTTTGTCGAGCAGCGTCGCGCGCGTGGGAGCGCCATGGAGCATCCACCCCACGCTGCACTCGTCAGGCGTGGCGTTGCAATCCCCATGCATGGCTTCCGGAGCGCCCTCCGGCGAGACATTGCCGGTGAACGTGATATAGAAGAACCCCTGCACGCCGCCCTGGCCCATCGTCTTGGTCTGTTGATGCGTGTCGAAATGATTGTCAAAAAGGAAATCGAACGGACGAGCATGATAGCGCCACGCGTAGCCCGTGGCCGCATTCAGCGCCAGGCCCGTCGGTGCCACGAACGGCGATACTGCTGGCGACGCCGGTTCCCGGCCGTCTGGTGCGACGGGGTCGGTCGCTGTTTCACAGCCGCTCAATAGCACCGCCGTGACCAGCACGAACCCCGGCATCCGGTACAGTGTATGCACTTGCGTTCTCCTCGATGAATGATGTCGGTCCCCGCAACGAAAGAGTGGTGGAACTCATCAGCGGCCCCGGGACGAGATCGTGCACGGATCGACGATTGCACACGAGCACGGCCGACGACGACCACTGACGAGACGAACTCTCAGGGAGGGGGCGTGGGCGGCGGCGTGCCGAGACCGGGCCGCGGCTGCCAGGCTCGTGCCCGGATGCCCAGCGAGGCCGCGACGGGGATCGTCGCGGGCACCGGGGTCGGCACCATCGAGACCGCGGAGGCGCCACACGCCGAGGCGGCGCAGTGCCTGGGCAGGCAGTGCGGGCATGCTCCACTGCCCGGCTGGATCGACTCCAACCTGTCGGCAGGCTGGCCCGGGGCGAAGGGTGCCGCCATGAGGGGCAGGCCATGGGTATCGCAGTTCATCGAGGCTGACGCGCTGGCCGGCAGGAACAGCGCCAGTGCCACCAGGAACGATCGCCTTCCCAGGTGTCGTCTCCTGCTCAGGCGCTGCGGAGTGAACGTCATGGTGGCGACTCCTACCATCGTGGTTACGGAGGGACCGATGTCCCAGGGCCTGATCTACAGAAGCACCGTGGCCAAGAGACGTGGCTGAAAGGAACGTGAAGCATTCTTAATACTCGACTTTCAGCGGGTACGGCGGCGCCATACTCGTCCCGGTCCCGCTCGAAGGACGCCAGGCGTTCGTTGGAGGTCGCGCGGACCCACCCCGCTCTCCTCAGGTGTCGACTGGCAGCCTGCTCAGGCCCCGGCGCCGCCACAGGAGATAGATCGCCGGGATCACCGCCAGCGTCAGGAACGTCGTGGTGATCATGCCGCCCACCATCGGGGCGGCGATGCGCTTCATGGTTTCCGATCCCGTTCCCTGGCTCCACATGATGGGCGTCAGGGCGGCGATGACGGCGGCGACCGTCATGACCACCGGTCGCAACCGTTCCAGGGCGCCCTCCTTCACCGCCGCGGCGATGTCCCCCGCCGACGCCATCCGGCCTTCGCGCCTGGCGCGCTCGTAGGCTTCATCGAGATAGATGAGCATCACCACCCCGGTTTCGGCGGCCACCCCCGCCAGCGCAATGAACCCGACCCACACGGCCACGCTGGTGTTGTAGTCCAGCAGCCACAGGAACCAGACGCCTCCGACCAGCGCGAACGGCACCGCCGCCATCACGATCAGTGACTCGCTCAGGTTCCCGAAACTGAGGTACAACAGCAGAAGGATGATGCCCAACGTGACCGGCACCACCACGCGCATCTTGTCGGCGACCCGCTGCATGAACTCGTACTGGCCACTCCACACCAGGGTGTAACCCGGCGGCAGGGTCACTTCCCTGCTCACCACACCCTGGGCTTCCGCCACGTACCTTCCCACGTCGCGCTCGCCGATGTCCACGAACACGATGGTGACCGGGAAAGCGTCCTCGGTCTTGATCGCCATCGGACCCATGCGCACCGCGATGGTGGCGACCTGCCCCAGCGGGATCTGCCGGCCGGCCGGTGAGGCGATGACGACATCCTTCAGTTTCTCCGGGTCATCACGCAGCTCCCGGGGGTAGCGCACGTTGACGGTGTAGCGCTCGCGGCCCTCGACCGTGACTGCGGCGTTGACGCCACCGACGGTCGCCATGATGGCCTGGTGGACATCCCCGACGTTGAGACCATAGCGGGCCGCTTCGGCACGATCGATGTCGATGTCGACGTAGTAGCCGGACACGCCCCGCTCGGCGAAGGCGCTCCGGGTGCCGGGCACCTGCTGCATGACGCGCTCGACCTGTTCGCCCAGGGCCTGGAGCGTGTCGAGGTCGGGGCCGAAGATCTTGATGCCGACGGGCGTCCGGATGCCGGTCGCCAGCATGTCGATCCGTCCCTTGATGGGCATGGTCCAGGCGTTGGTGACCCCCGGCATGCGGACCGCCTCGTCCATCTCGGCGATGAGGCGCTCATGGGTGATTCCCGGACGCCAGGTGCGCTCGTCCTCGAGGATCACCGTGGTCTCGAACATGTCGAGCGGGGCCGGATCCGTGGCGGTATTGGCTCGCCCCGCCTTCCCCAGCACACTCCGCACCTCGGGGAACGACTTCAGCACGCTGTCCTGGTAGCGCATGATGTCGCGGGCCTTGGCGATGGACACCCCCGGCACCGTGGTCGGCATGAAGAGAATCGACCCCTCCTTGAGCGGCGGCATGAACTCGCCGCCGAGCCGACGCCAGGGCAACGCCGTCGCAGCCAATGCCACCAGGGCGAGCGCCACCACCGCCCACGGGTTCCGCGTCACGAACCCGATGACGGGCCGGTACAGCCAGTGCAGCGCCCGGTTGACCGGGTTGGTACGCTCGGGTCGGATGGTCCCCCGGACGAGATACCCCATCAGCACGGGGACCAGGGTGATCGACAGCAGCGCCGCCCACGCCATGGCGAACGTCTTGGTGAAGGCCAACGGTTTGAAGAGGCGGCCTTCCTGTTGTTCCAGCGCAAAGACGGGGAGGAAGCTGAAGGTGATGATCAAGAGTGAGAAGAACAGCGGCGGCCCGACCTGGCGCGCGCTGGCGCCGACGATCTCCCACCGGGTCTTCGACCCGTCGGACTGTTCCAGGTGCTTGTGGAAGTTCTCGATCATCACGATGGCGCCGTCCACCATGGCGCCGATGGCGATGGCGATGCCGCCCAGACTCATGATGTTGGCGCTGACGCCGACCAGCCGCATGACCACGAACGAGCCCATGATCCCCAACGGCAGGATGGCGATAGCCACCAGGGCCGAGCGGCCGTGCAACAGGAACAGGAGCGCGATCAGGCCCACGATGATCGACTCCTCGAGCACCTTCTCCTTGAGGTTGTCCACGGCCCGGTGGATGAGGTCGCTCCGGTCGTAGGCCGTGTGCAGCCGCACCCCGGCCGGCAGTCCATCCTCGATTTCCGCCAGCCGCGCCTTGACCGCTTCGATGGTCTTCAGGGCGTCGGCGCCGAAGCGCATGATTACGATACCGGCCACGGTTTCACCGCGGCCGTTGAAATCGGCGGCCCCGCGGCGCGGCGCCGGACCCAGACTGACCCGGGCCACGTCCGCGACCCGGATGGGCGTCCCGGTGACCGTGGCGCCGACCGTGACCTGACGGATGTCGGGGAGGTTCTCCAGGTATCCCAGGCCCCGGATCATGTACTCGCGGCCGCCCATTTCCAGCACCCGGGCGCCGATGTCGACATTGTGCGCCGCGATGGCCTCGGCCACCCGCGTGACCGGAATGTTGTAGGCCCGCAGCCGCTCCGGATCCACCTCGACCTGGTACTGGCGGACGAAGCCGCCGACGCTGGCCACCTCGGACACGCCGGGGACCGCCGTCAGCTGGAACCTGATGTACCAATCCTGCAGCGTGCGCAGCTCGGCGAGGTCCAGACTGTCCGACTCCAGCACGTACTCGAACACCCAGCCGACGCCGGTGGCGTCGGGGCCCAGCGTGGGTTCGACCCCGCGCGGCAGCGAGGCACGGAGACCGTTCAGGTACTCCAGCACCCGGGACCGGGCCCAGTACGGGTCGGTGCCGTCTTCGAAGATGACGTACACCAGACTGAGGCCGAAGAACGAGTAGCCGCGCACTACCCGGGCGCCCGGGACCTTGAGCATCTCGGTGGTGATGGGGTACGTGACCTGGTCCTCGACGATTTGCGGCGCCTGCTCCTGGAAATCGGTCTGGATGATGACCTGCACGTCCGACAGGTCCGGGATGGCGTCGAGCGGCGTGGTCGCGATCGCCCAGATGCCGGCGGCCACCAGGGCCGCCGTGGCCATGAGCACCAGGGGACGATTGGCGAGCGACCACTGGATGACGCGATCAATCATGGTCGTCCCCTCCCCCTGACTGCCCGCTGTCTCCCGTCACCGGTGCGGCGCCGCCGTGCTGCATGCCGGGCATGCCGCCGGACCCGCCCAACCGGGACTCCGCGTCCACCAGGAAGTTGCCGGACGCGACGATCCGCTCGCCCTCGGCCAGTCCCGCCAGAACCACCACCCGCCCCGCCGCCCGGTGCCCCACCACGATGTCGCGGGGCGTGAGCACACCGCTGGTGTCCCTCACGAACACCAGGTTGCGCTCTCCGGTGGCGATGAGCGCCTCTTCGGGGATGGTGAGGGCGTCGGTGCCGAGGTCGGCGTCGATGAACAGCGTGGCGAACATGCCCGGCTTGAGTCGGAGGTCACGATTGTCGACCGTGACCCGCACCCGGGCCGTGCGCGTCGCCTCGTCCATGGTGGGATAGACGAAGCTGACCCGCCCCATGGTGTGCTCCCCGGGGAACGCGGCGATTTCGATGTGGGCCTCGGTGCCGATCCGGGCGAACTGCAGGTCCTGCTCGAAGACGTCACCCTCGATCCACAGCGTGGTGAGATCGGCCAGTCGATAGAGGCGTTGCCCGGGCTGGACGTGCTGGCCCTCGAAGACGCCGCGCTCCAGCACGATGCCGGTGACCGGCGACGCCAGAGCCAGTTCCTTGAGCACCTCACCCGTTTCCTCGAGCCGGGTAATCTGATCCTGGGAGATGTCCCAGTAGGCCAGGCGGCGGCGCGCCGCGGCGAGCAGCTGTTGCGCGTGGTGCCACGACTCCGCGGCCGACGAGTCGACCGACCGGGTCAATCGTCTGGCCGTGAGCAGTTCCTCCTGGGCCGCGACCAGGGCCGGACTGTACAGCGTCAGGAGCGGCTGGCCCCGGCGGACGCTGGCCCCGGTGGCGTCGACGTACATCGTCTCCACGAAGCCGGCGACCTTGGGCGTGACGTCCACGATGTTCGTCTCCGGGGCGATGACCTGGGCCACCGTCCGGATGGTGCGAATGAGCGATTCGCGCCGGGCGCTGGCGTAGCCGATCCCCAGCGCCGCCTCCTGGTCGGCCGTCAGGTGGACCGCTTCACGCCGGGCCGCTCCGGTGGAGTCGATCCGGCCCTGGTTGCCGCCCGCCTGCATGCGGGCGTGTTCTTCGGGCGTCATGCTGGTGGGATCGTCGGCCGGCTGGGGGTCCCCACCGCAGGCCGCCATGAGCACGACGAGCGCGCTCGCGAGTGTCGCTTTCATTGGGTCCCTCCGGAAGTCTCGCCCACCAGGGCGGCCAGCTGGGCCACGGCCCGGTGATAGTCGGCCCTGAGACGCACGGCCTCGATGTGGTAGCGATTGACCGTCAGCTCGCTGGTGACCAGGGTCAGGTAGTCCACTGCACCGACGCGATAGGACGACAGCGCCGACTCGACCGCGGCACGGGCCTGGGGCACGATGCTCTGGCGGTACAGCTCGGCCAGGTTCCGGGCCCGCTCGGCTTCGGCCCGCAGTTCCATCACGCGGGCGCTGGTCTCGTTGTAGAGATCGATGGCGCGCGATTGCTCGCGTAGTTGCGACGCCTGGAGTTCGCGCCGGAGCGGCAGTTCACGCTTGCCGGCCCAGAGCGGCACCTCGATGCCGACCATGAGGGTGAGAAAATCGACGTACTGGGGGCGCTGGCCGTACTCCACCATCACGGTGATGTCGGGATAGAGCGTGCGGCGCGCGGCCCGATACCCGGCGTCGGCAGCGGCCACGCGCGCCTGGGCCGCGGCCAGCAGCGGCCGCCGTTCTGCCGCCCGGGCCATGAGGGTGTCGGCGGCAGGGAGCGGCGCCAGGCTGTCGGGGAGTTGCAGCACGCCGACCGGCTCGTCGGACGGGCGGCCCACCAGGGCGTTGATCCGGGCCGCCAGACCGATGCGGACGTGGCGGGCCACGGTGATGTCCTCGGTCATGCGGGCCACTTCCACCTGGGCCTGCAGCACGTCCTGTTGCAGCCCGGAGCCCACCGCGTAGCGCGTCTCCGCCACTTCCAGGAAGGCGCGCAGCAGGTCGCGGGTGTTGGCCATGATGGCCACCGACCGGTCGAGGAAGGCGGCCTGGTAGTAGACGGCGCTGAGCCGCGCCACCAGTTGGACGTCCATCTCCCGGGCCTGGAGGCTATCGGCTTCCGCCAGGTACTCGGCGCGCTCCACGCCGAATCCCTGCACGCCGGGCCAGGGGAAGCGCTGCACCAGCCCGACCGCGTTCATGGTCATCGGCTGGTCGGTGCCGAAGCCGTTTAGCGGCCGGTTCTTGAGGCCGAACGTCAGCTGCGGGTTGGGCAGGGCCCCCACTTGGGGGGCGCGCTCACGCGCCGCGTCCGCCTCCAGGCGCGCGGCCTGGAGCATGGGGTTGAGACGCAGGGCCTGGTCGACCAGGTCGGCCAGTCGCAGCGTGTCGCTGCGGGTGACGGCGCCTCGCTCAGCGGCGGCGACGAGCGCCGGGGATGGCGGCGACGCCAACGCTGTCTGGGCCGGCGCCGGGGCCGCCAGCGCGGTGCTGGCGGCGATGAAGAGCACGAACGACGTACCCCCCGTGACGAGGGTGGGCATGGATCGATCCTCCGAAAGTCAGTGAAACCGACGACGAGCGCTGACTAGGCGGAGATCTGTGGAGGGGGTGTCGGGGGTGGCGTATCGAGACCGGGCGGCACGCGGCTGTCCGGCGAGGGAATGCCCAGCGATTGCGGCACCGAGACGTCCGATCGAACGGACGTCGCGAGAACGGAGACCAGCGAGGCGCCGCAGGCGGGGGCCGCGGCGCAGTGCCTGGGAAGACAGTGGGGACACTCGTCACCGGCGAGCGGGATCGACTCCCAGGCGCCGGTGGCCTGGTCCGGTGTCGTGGCCTGCGCCGTTCGATGCAATGCGTGGTTGCCGCAGTCCATCGAGGCGGACGCCTGGGCCGGCAGCACCACCGCAAACGCCAGCGCCATCAGGAGGCATCGCCTTCCGGTGGAGTTCGCCGCGCGCAGGAGTTCGAGACCAGGCATCATGCCCAGAGTGTACCTCGGTAACGCCGGGTGGGTCAATGTCCCGTCGGATTCGGGGCCGCTTCAGGCGGCCGCGGCAGCGGCCGCCTGAAGGGAGCGTGACCGGTTCCCCGGACGGGATCGGGTCATGCCGTCGTGAACGTGAACAGCATTCCGTAGTGGTGGCCGTGGCTCCAGCCCGGGCCCATCATCCCCACCGGGTGGCCGTCGTGGGTTCCACCCATCATGCCGCTGGTGGCCCACTCCCCTCCCCTGTGCGTCCAGCCTTCCATCTCCATCATGTGTCCGTGGGCATCGGGCATGCCGCACCCGACGTGGATGGTGTGCTGCGTCCCCGGCGCCAGAGGCGCCGTCGGCGTGCAGGTCGCGGTGGTCATGCCGGCATTCCAGGCACAGTGCATCGGAACCGTGGCACCCGTGATGCCTCCCTGGTGCAGGTCGATGTACTGCTCCATGCCTGGCGTCATGGCGTGGTCGAACGTGAGGGTCACGGTAGTGGATGGGGCCACCGCGACCGCATTGGGGGCGGGGCTGACCGCCGTGAGCGTGGCGACCGCGGGGCTGGTGGATTCACTGCAGGCGCCCAGCGCCAGGACGGCGCCGGCGACGGCGAGGACCGTTGTTCGTGAGGGGCATGCGGACATGGTGGGCTCCCGAGACGTGAGGGGAACTCTATCCTACGTCCGCGAGGTCATCCGGGGCGTGAAGACCCCGTGACGATCTCTTCAGGTTCCAGCGCCCTGGCCGAGGAGACTGCAACGGGGGCGTCACCGTACCGACCGGAGCCGGATCCCGCGAGTTTCACCGAAGAGGCCGCCGAACGGAGGGACGTCAACGTTTCCGGCCTCGCGGCGGTACCTGTTACGACCCTCACGAGGTGTAGCGATGCCAAAAGCCGTTCTTGTGGTGTTCCTGATATCCGTCGGGGCCGGCCCCACGGCCGCCATGGCCCAGCAATCCCCGTACGTTGGCCTGACCGATCGTCCCATCAAGGCGTTGTCGGCCGACGACCAGGCCAAACTCCGGAGTGGCGCCGGGATGGGCTTCGCCCTGGCGGCGGAACTCAACGGCTACCCGGGTCCCAAGCACGTCCTGGAGCTGGCCGACATCCTGGCCCTGAACCCGGCCCAGGCCGACTCGGTGCGGGCCGTGTTCGATCGCATGGAAGAGACGGCCGTCCGCCAGGGTGCCGAATTGATCGCGGCCGAGGCCCGGCTCGACACGCTGTTCGCGAGCGGGGTGGCGGAGCCGGAGAATCTGGAGCGGGCCGTGAACTCGGCCGGGGCCGCGCGGGCCAGATTGCGCTACACCCACCTGGCCGCACACCTCGAGATGTACGCCATCCTGAGCGAGCACCAGCGGCACCGGTACGGCGCGCTGCGGGGGTACGGGGACGACGGCGGCGGGGGCGGGGGCGGGGGCGGCCACCAGGACGAGCACGGCGACTGACGGCTCCGGGCGACGGCCTCTGGGCCGCAAGCGGCCGCCGCACGAACGGCTTGTTAGGTGCCTACCGAGAGATTCATCTGTCGAAGCGTTCGTTGGCTGCAGGTAGGAGCATGCCGTTGTCGTTGTAAGTAATTGAGACGCGGTAGGTCCCTCCGGATGTCAACGGCACCGGTGCCATCGTGGTATCGGAGCCAGCGGGATTGACTCCATAGATTACCGGGGTAGGGATCTCGTTCTCGAACGTCGTAGAGGCCGCGAACCACATCGTCCTGGCGGTACCCTGCTCTTGAACGCTGAGGATCGCCACCTTGCAATCTGGAGTCCATGCAAACTGCGGCACCAACCCGTCGCTGATGGTCAGCTGGACAGGCTCGGTGCAAGCACCCGGCTCGGTTCCGGCGGAGCACGCCGTGACGATCGTAGCCGCCACGACACATGCCAACGCGGCGCGAATGGGGCCTCCTAGCAGGAAGGGCAGACACCTAACGTCTTGGCGTTGTGCGGCGGCCACCTCTGTGGGGTCGCCGACATCAACGGTCAGCCCTACCTATCCTGACGATAGTGCCGGCAGTCTGGGCCACAAGGGCAGGCCGCACCAACGGCTTGTTAGGTGGCTGCGTCACCAGGATTTGTCTACCGGCGGGCCCGCTATTCCAACGGCCTGTTAGGTGGCTGGGGCATCTGCTCTGAAGGAATCGTCAAGGCACCCATCTAATAGCCCGAAAGCGTATTCGAACCGAGACGTCTGCGCTATGCATTGGCGTGATCTCACTGTGCGGATGACGACTGCAAGTCCCACTGCCTTGGGCCTCGCCTTCGATCTCGTTGGCCGTCACCGAGGTAATAGCCAGCGTGCCACCGAAACTCTTGTTCCCATAGCCATTGGGGTAACAGTCCAGCTCGTCATCTTGCGGTGCCCCAAGTTGTATAATGAAGCCACCTGCCACTCGCGCGAGGTCGAGCGGGCACTCCGTCGACGGGGTCACAGCGTCGAACGCATACGTCCCTCGTTGGAGAGGAGCTGGACAGACGTCGAACTGAGCACCGTCGAGAGCATCGAAGTCGTCCCACAGATAGAGTATCGTCACCGCCGAACCCGGTCCATTCTGATAATCACGGAATGTGGCGCCAGTCCTTTCGAAGGCACGTTGGAAGTCCCCACCAACACTCACTTGGTAGTCACCGGGCGCCAGTACGCGCTCGAAGTCGGGGCCACCACCGCCTGGCGTCGTCGGTGGGCCGTTGTCGCCGCAAGCGGATAATACAACGGCGGTGACGAGGCAGCCGGTAATCGTGGTGCGTTTCATACTGTGCTCCGACGCGGTCTCACTGTGGGACTCTCAGGTGGTCCGGAGGCGGACATCCTAGTCTGTCTACGAGGCAACCCCGCGGGACGCCGTGTGACTACCCGTCACAGTAGGGGGGGCGATCGAGAGATAATCAAGCCCAGCCGCCTAACGTCTTGCCGTTGAACTGCGGGCCGCACTTCGGGAATGCCGAACTGAACGGCCAGGCCTACCCATACTGACGGCTCCCCAAGGTCTTGGCCCACGGGGCCCGCTGTTCCTCGTGGCCGTTGGCGGCCGCTATGGTTAGCGCCGTATCAGAGGAGCGACTGGAGTGATTCACGTCCGCGCCTCGGTCCAGCAACGTGGCTACGATGTCCACCCGCCCCGCCTCCGCCGCAAACATGAGGGCGGTCCAGCCATCGGTGCGGGCGTCGTTACTGCGCTCTGCTTCGTTCACTTCCGCGCCTCGGGCAACGACTCTGGATAGCCGCTCCCAGTCTCCCCGTTGCGCCGCATTGATCACGTTGATCGCCATTGGCAATTCTGGTGCCGCCTTGAGCAGTTCAATCATCTCGGCCTCACCCTCCCGATGTGCCAACTCCACAGCGTTCCCGTCCCTGCCGTCGCGGTCGGGTTCAAGCACATTCGCGCCTGCGTCTATCAACAAGGCGGCAACGTCCGTGTGCCCGGCCCGGATCGCCGAATGCAAGGCCTCCGGGTAGTAGGTCGCATACCCACGCGTTGCCGTCAGGCGGGGGAAGGGGTTGGCGTTGCCGTAATAGGTCTCGTTCAAGGAATTGCCAATGGCCGCACCCAACTTCGACCTCGCACCTCGATTGGGTCCGCGGTTCACGTCCGCGCCCGCCTCGAGGAAGAGACGGACTGTCTCCATATGGCCCGCCGCTGCCGCCCGGCTCAGAGGATAGGAGGCTTCGTTCACGTCCGCGCCCGCCTCGATCAGATGGGCTACCACCTCCGTATGCCCCCCCTCTGCTGCGGATCCCAGCTGAGATCGACCAACCCTCGCGCCCGCCTCGATCAGGAGGACGACTACGTCCACATGCCCCTCACTGGCTGCTCGGTGGAGGGCACCCCGGCGATCCACGTCCATATACCAGCGCCAGCGAAGCAAGCTGGATACTCGGTCCACGTCCCCGGCCTGTGCCGCCTCGGCCAGGCTTCGACTCAGATGGTCACGGTGTGAACTGACGGCAAAAGCTGCAACGGAGATCGTGGCTATGACAACCGCACAACCACCACAACCGACGAGATATCTCTTCACAGTCCCCTCAAGATTCCGTCCAGGCTACGCGTTCGCCTACGTGGGTATCACAAATGATATCCGCAAGAAGCGCAGAGATTGCAGGTCATCTAACGTC